>JAFVCQ010000128.1 GCA_017479085.1 Lachnospiraceae bacterium
CATCTTTTTATGATAACGGTGGAAGATATAAACATAGAACAGATTGAAAATATGATAAAAAAATAAGAGGTAAACAAGAGTGAAAAGAGCGATTAACGTAATATTTTGTATCATCTATGGCTTGATACTGGTGCAGATTCTGTTTGCTTATGGAAGAGTAAGAGTGTGGTCAGACCTCTCCTTTCAGGAATACGCTGTTCGCACCAGTAATTTTATTCCTTTTTCTACCATAGTAAATTATATTACGGCATTAAAGAATCACACCATGAATGTTAGTATCCCTATAAAAAACATAGGAGGTAATTTGGTGCTTTTTATGCCGTATGCGTATTTCGTGTATTATTTTAAACATCCCAATCTAAAAACATTTATTATTGTATCATTTGGTTTGCTTTTTATGATTGAAATCATGCAATTGTTTCTGAGAGTTGGAACGTTTGACGTAGATGATATAATCTTAAATCTAATGGGGGCAATATTGATATATGTTGTATTGAGAAAAGGGAATGTCAGCTACATCAAATGAAGCTGTCAATTTAGAAGTATGTTTCACATGCGTTTGGATAGTCGGTCGATTATGTATCGAATGTCTGGTTTAAAAAAATGATAGAAAAGGTAGACCCCACACCCACCTCGCTCTCCACCTCTATCGTGCCGCTATGCGCCTCCACAATGGACTTTGCAAGCGGCAGTCCCAGACCGAGACCCTGTGTATCCTTGGAAAAACGACTGCGGTAAAACCGCTTAAAAATATGGTGCAGATCCTCCGGGTGAATTCCGCAGCCATTATCTTTTATGATGATCTGAACCACCGCAGCAAACTGTTTCCATGTAATCTCCACAAAGTCCCCGGATCTTGTGTGGTCCAGTGCATTCTTTACAAGGTTGTCCACCGCTTCGGTAAGCCAATTTAGGTCACATGAAAGCGTAATTTGACCATCTCCCGATAGACGGATTTCTTTGTGCTCCGATTCGGCGCGAAACGAAAAATGCCTTCTTACATCTTCCATCAGCTCTGCCACATGCTCCGTTTTTTTATCCAGCAATATCGTGCCTGCATCAAGCTTTGTGATTTTCAAAAGGCTTTGTACCAATGTCCCGATTCTGTCCAATTCCTGTTCCGAGAGCTTTGTAAACTCCTGAATCGCAGGCAGGCCTTCTGCCTCATCCTGCAGGATTCCATTGTAAATATTAAGCGCCGCAAGCGGTGTCTTGAGCTGATGAGAAATGTCCGATATGGTATCCTTCAAAAACTCTTTTGCTCTCAGTTCATTTTCCGCCCGGGCATTTAAAATGGCAACCAGAGAATTTACTTCATGAAATAATCGATACAGCTCTCCCTCATCATTGCATTCGATGCGGGCGTTGCGATTGCCCGAAAGATATTCTGCGATTTGCGCCGAAGCATTTTCAAGAATTCTGTTTTCCTCACGAAAATATTTTACGCAGGCCGTCAGAATCGTCAAAGCCATACACAGTGCGCATATCAGGATATAAAGCGCGCTGTGTTCCAATTCAAAGCCGATCAATGCCAAAGAAATCAGTGTGAAGATTGAGATACTCAGAAGCACGATTCCAAAAAGAACTTTTATTTTTCTATTCGCCAAAATCTTCATCGCTACACCTCAATCCTTCGTCGGATCACTGCCGCCATTCCACTTATATCCCATCCCGCGAACCGTCACGATCCGGTTCGGACTGCCCGGATCATCCTCAATTTTCGTGCGAAGTCTGCGAATATATACAGTAAGCGTATTGTGGTCCACATAGTTCTCATTACAATTCCATAGTCTGTTTAAAATTTGCTCCGGGGAAAGTACGATATCGGGATGTTCCAAAAAGAGACACAATAATTTATACCCGCTGGCAGTCAGTTCCAGCGGTTCGTTGTTTTTATACACTTCGCCCCTCAAAAGTTCCACCCAGATTCCGTTTGAGTACAATTCGGTATCTGGCTGACTGAATTGATTGCTTCTGCGCAGCAGCGCGTTGATTCTGGACAGAAACACCGCCAGCTTAAATGGTTTGGTAATATAGTCGTCGCCTCCGATATCCAGTCCCATGATCATATCTACTTCTTCATCCGCCGCAGTCAGAAAAATAATCGGCACTTTCGAGGTCTGTCTGATTTTCCTGCACAGATCAAAGCCCGAGCCGTCGGGTAGAGATACATCTAAAATTACCAGATCATAGCTTCCGTCCCCCCATATCTTGTCTGCTTCATATATGGTACGGGCAATCTCGAGATCATATCCCTGCTTTTTTATCGCAAAGGATAGTCCGTTGATCAGACTCAGATCATCTTCCACCATCAATAGTTTCATTGCGATCCCCCTCATTGGATTGCTTTTTATAATAGTTGTACTACATCCCAAATAAAATTTCAACGCATTACGCGGTTGGAAAAAAGTGTTATTCTATTCTTATGATTTGAGGGTCAAAAGGTCATGCCGACTATGTCGGCATAGACTTATTGTACAAGAAATCGTCGAAATTTTTGCGATTCCTACAAAATTGTAGGCTGAATTTCATTTGGTTGTAAGGTAAATGATATATCCTGTCTATGAAATAAAATGATAGAAAGAGGTGTTGATACGATGGACTTATTGGAAGTGAAATCCATTTGTAAAACTTACGGAAGCGGAGAAACATCCGTACAGGCGTTGAAGAATGTCAGCTTTTCCGTTCCCAAGGGCGAATTTGTTGCAGTTGTGGGGGAGTCGGGCTCAGGAAAAAGTACGCTCCTGAATATGCTGGGAGCATTGGATACCCCTACCTCCGGAAAGGTGTTTATTGACAGTAAGGATACCTTTGGAATGAAAGAGCGGGAGCTTACCATTTTTCGGCGCAGAAATATCGGATTTATTTTTCAGGCGTTTAATCTGATCCCGGAACTGACGGTGGAGCAGAATATCATTTTTCCGGTATTGCTGGATTATCAGAAGCCGGACAAACGGTATCTGGAGGAGCTGTTAGCGGTTCTGAATTTAAGGGAACGCAGGCGGCATCTGCCCAGCCAGCTATCGGGCGGACAGCAGCAGAGGGTGGCGATCGGGCGCGCGCTCCTTACACGACCCTCCCTGATTCTTGCGGATGAGCCTACAGGAAATCTGGATTCTCAGAATAGCAGTGAGGTCATTGCGCTGCTTAAAGAAACATCAAAAAAATATGAGCAGACCATTGTTATGATTACCCATAATCGCATGACGCGCCTGTGCATTCTTATTTCTGTACTTCTTGTAACCGCGGTTTTTAGTCTGGCAGATATGGAAATCAGAGCGGAGAAGGCAAGGTTGACCGGAAAACATGGAAACTGGCATATTCAATTGAAAGATATATCGGAAGATGACGCAGAGCAGATCGGTCAGCGCTCCGATGTGGCAGCCATGTCGTGGTATGATGTGATCAATTATGATTCGGAGGAGGAGTATTATATTGGCAACAGTAAAGCGGTTTTATTTGGCGCAGAAGAATCCTATCTTACGGAAATCATGAATGGTCTAAAGGAGGGTTCCTACCCGAAAAATGCGCAGGAAATCATGCTCAGCTCCAATGCGAAGGGGGCACTTGGAATCCGCATTGGAGACAGCATTGTGGTCAGTACTCCTGCCGGAAATGAAGCCTATCGTGTATCCGGCTTTGGTGCGGGGGATGATATGTTCCATGATCAGACCTATCTGATCGGGGGCTATCTGACCAGAGATGCATTTTGTGAATTGCGTGACCAAAATGACATGGAGACTTCTGAAACCGTGTATTATGTACAGTTCCGGCAGCACACAAACATAAGAAAAGCCATTCATAATCTAAAGGAACAGTATGGGTGGACGGATGAAACCATATCGGAGAACAGCGGAATGTTAGGAATCATGGGATATAGCGACAGTTCCACGATGAATAATTTTTATCTGATCGCAGCGGTCCTGTTCCTATTGATACTCATTGCCGGTGTACTGATGATCTCGGGAAGTATCAACAGTAACGTAGCCCAAAGAACAAGGTTTTTTGGAATGCTGCGCTGTGTTGGCGCAAGCAGAAAACAGATCATCCGACTGGTCAGGCTGGAAGCCTTAAACTGGTGTAAAACTGCAATCCCGTCAGGAATCGGGGTGGGAATGATACTCACATGGAGTGTATGTGCGATTCTGAAGCTGTGCGTTGGCGGTGCATTTGCCGAAATGCCGCTTTTTGGATTGAGTCCGATTGGAATCGTGAGCGGTGCGTTGGTCGGGATTGTGACAGTATTGATTGCTGCGCAATCTCCTGCAAAACATGCGGCAAAGGCATCGCCGGTGGCGGCGGTATCGGGAAATGCACAAGGCGTACAGGCGCATCGCGCAGCAAACATACATTGGAGCAAAATTGAAACGGTCCTTGGTGTACGCCATGCGGTATCGGCAAAGAAAAACCTGATTCTTATGACAGGCTCCTTTGCGCTCAGTATCATTTTGATTCTTGGTTTTTCGGCGGGACTTGATTTTGCGCACGCGCTTTTGCCATCTTTGGAAGCATGGACGCCGGATTGTACGCTTTTCGGTTATGGCTATGCATGTTCGGTGGATCGGGGACTGGTGGAGGAAATCGACGAAATGCCGGGGGTAAAACGTGCTTTCGCCAATATGTATGCCGGCGGTGTTTTGGCAACGGTCCCGAACCATTCAATTGACCATGTGGATCTGGTTTCCTATGACAAATATATGTTGGATTGCGCTAAGGCTGACCGGATCAGCGGAGATTTGTCAAAGGTATATGGAGACAGTGATTATGTGCTGACAATTTATAACAAAAACAATCCCTTAAGGGTCGGCGATAAAATACAACTGGCAGGCACAGAAATTGAAGTTTCAGGCGCTGTCTCCGGCGGTTTATTTGCAGATGGAATTACGGTAATCTGCTCGGAGGAAACCTTTACCCGGCTGATGGGGGAATCGGATTACGCAATGATCAATGTACAGTTTACCAATGATGTGACAGAGGGAACGGTAAAGAGAATCGCCGGACTGGCAGGTGAGAATCAGATCTTTTCGGATTGTCGTGAAAATAATCGGGAGCTGAATGCGACGTACTACGCAACCAGATTGTTTGCAGATGGTTTTTTAGGAATTATCAGCCTGATTACAGTATTCTATATCATAAACAGCACATCTATGAGTGTGTCTGCAAGGATCAGGCAATATGGCGCGATGCGTGCGGTCGGCATGGACGGGCGGCAGCTTACAAAGATGATTGCTGCGGAAGTGTTTACCTACACTTTGTCCGGCTGTGTGGTTGGCTGTGGATTGGGGCTGCCATTGAACCGGTTCATATTCAAAAAACTGGTAACCACATATTTTGGGATATCGTGGAAGATTCCGGCTGTGGAGCTGGCGGTAATTCTGCTGCTGGTTTTTGTTTCCGCCGGAGCTGCAGTCTATGCGCCCGCAAAACGTATCAGAAGCATGGCGGTAACAGATACCATCAATGAATTGTAAAAACAAGGAACCCCATGTCACACCAGCGTGACATGGTAGGTTTCCAGCCAGTAGTTGAATTGCAGCATAAAGGCAAGCACTTGGGGACCGGCCATCAGCTGTCCGTACCAGGGTTTTCCGTAGTCCTGCTCGCTGTTTAGGAATTTCTGCACCTTTTTGGTATCTAAAAACTGTCGGATGGGTGCATTGGAATCCGCCAGGACTTCCTTTAATTGATTGCCCAGAAGGCTTTCGTACTCCGGATGATAGGTCTTTGGATAGGGACTTTTCCTGCGCCACAGCTCCTCC
>JAFVCQ010000129.1 GCA_017479085.1 Lachnospiraceae bacterium
CCTCTATGTATTCTATATAGTTTTTGTTACCCTAAGCTAACACTCATTTCAAATAATAGGCGTCCTTATTTATAAATATATGGGCGCCTGATCATTCAAAAGATGTTGTCCTCTGCTAACATCGGCATTTTACATAAATCTTCTTCTGATGTCAATCGTCATTTTTTTGACTTTCTGTCTTGACATTAAAGTCCAATAAATCCGGAAACCCGCCTGCAGACAGGCTTTCTCCTGATCTGTTTTTATCCGCGCCGTTAAAATTACTATTTTCTTTTCATAAATTTTGGTACAATGTCCAAAATAGATGTTTTCAGGAAAAAAGGTCTGCAATATGAAAAAACTATTTTCCGAGGTTCCCCGCCTGAAGGGGGAACGACTCGAGCTTCGCGCGCTGGAAGAGCGCGATGCGGAGGCATTATACGAACTTGCTCATGATCCCGTGATCTACCGGTATCTTCCAACCTTCCTCTTTGAGCAGAAATACGATGACATTTACAAGGTGATCCGTCTGCTTTATACGGAGTGCTTTCAGGAATCCATCATCCTCGGGGTCTTCCGGGAGGACTGTTTCTGCGGACTGGCGGAAATGTATGGTTTTAAGGATCACATTCATAAAATCAGTGTCGGTTATCGTCTGCTGCCCCGCTGCTGGGGTCAGGGCATTGCCACGGAAGCTCTCAGGCTGATGATCGATTATCTTCTCAATGAAACCGATATTGAGATCATTACTGCCAGCACCATGATTGAGAATCAGGCCTCCGCAAAGGTTCTGACAAAGAACGGCTTCACGCTGGTCGTGCATGCCGTCGGGGAGGACTGGGGTTATCCGGAGCCGACGATCGCGGATAAATGGATCCTGTAATGACAGTGCTTTTCCAGCGGCTTCCTATGGAAATGCTGATTTATTTACGTTAAAAATACCGGGAGCGCCTTTTCGGGCGTTCCCGGTATTATTTTGAAGCCATATTTGATTTGCCGTTAAGGAAATTACGGGAATTCCGTGAATCCGCTGCTCAGATTCTCGAGCGAATCGATCACTACAACACAATCCGGCTTTACATTCTGCATTACTTTGATCATCTGGTTCTCTGGAATTGCAACGCAGCCGCCGGTAAAGGGCTTGTAAGGGCCGAAGCAATGCAGGAAAATCGCTGATCCCAGACCCGGCGTACACGCTTCATTATAGGAGATATTCATGCAATACTGATACTGTCTGGTATACTCCACAATGTGCTCGCTGTCTTCCACATTCAGGTCCGGATAATCCTTAATGCTTACCATCTGATTGTACTTCATGCCATCCCGGACGTCCCCGGACCAGTAATCATCTTCTGTCACCTTCTGATATGGGATCGCACAGCCCGGATCATCCGCAATGCCGAATGCATAATTAAAGCCAAATGTACCGACAGGCGTCATGCTGTCGCCTTCCTTTGTCTTTCCCAGGCCCTTTTTACCGATAAAGCCGGGAGTGGAAACAATCATTTCCCACTTTCCGTCATCGGTCTTATTGTACATGGAGATCCAGGCGCAGGTCGTGTCGTAAGCGGCGACCACAAAAAGCTGTGAAGCTGTCTCTGTCTCCGGGATGTTGGCAAGCCATTCCGGCGTAACGTCAAGCACGGAATCCGTTTCAATGCGGAAGCCGTCTTCCGGTGCCACAGTTTCTGCAGCAGCTGTCTCCGGTGCCGCTTTTGTTTCCTCAGCAGTTGTTTCCGGTGCTGCAGTCGTCGTCTCTGCCGCTATCGTTTCCGCGGCGGTGGTTTCTGCCGCCGTCGTCTCCGCCGCACTTGTCTCTGCTGCCGCCTGTCCGCAGGCACCGAACAGCAGGCTGCAGCTAAGCGCCAGACCCAGTATTGAAATTTTCTTTATCTGTCTCATTGCTCTTTTACGTTCCTTTCAGTTTTTTTGACTGACCTGATTATTATAATCCTTATCCTGAAAAACTCCAATTTAAAACTGCCGGCTTTCATC
>JAFVCQ010000130.1 GCA_017479085.1 Lachnospiraceae bacterium
CGTATCTGGAACAGGTGAAGGAATTCTACGAAGATTTTTATGATCCATACATGGGGTTAGATGACGAGGATATTTTGGTATCAGATGAGGCGAGTGAGGAGCAAACATGGACCAGAAAAAGTGTCGGGATTATTACATTTTCCGGAATCCCACATATGTATCAGGAAATCTATCAGGGAACAGATCTGGCAAGCTTAGTCGTGAATCAGGAGTATATGAAGGACTGGGATATATCATGGCTGAGACAGCATTATACCCCTTATGAAAAAAGCCAGTTGTTAGTGGTAAGGGGCTCGTATGAGACGGGAACGCTTCAGTCCTCCTATCTAAGTGGTTACTATATACGTGAGGACGGTGGATGTGTATATCTTTCCAGCAGCTATGATAACAACAGGGTATATAAAAATACCTATCTGGACAAAGAAGACTATGATCTGACAGAATATTATACGACAACAGACGGTGTCATGCTCGCTGTGACGGGAAAAGGAAATGAAATTCGGGCACAGCTTTGTGAAGGACATTTTGACTGCTGCATTGTGGCACATGGTCTGACGCTGTCGGAAGTGGAAACAATTGCAGATCATTTGAATCTGGCAGATCTGGTGGCTGCGTATGAACAGGAATCACATTGAGAAAGAGTAAAATTTGTTAATTGGATCATAACTGGTTGCAATTCTAACCGTTTACCATTATACTATATTTTCACATAGATTATATATTCATGGAGTAGCATGACAAAGATTCGGAAGAATCGATTGCAGACTCCATTTTGATATTTAGGAAGGAAAGGATCGATTCAGGTATGAGTGGAAGAGAAGATCAGGAATTAGAAGGAGTTACCCTGTTAGGCAGTCAGGGGACGAGGTATCCGGCGGATTACGATCCGGACATTTTGGAGACGTTTGTGAACAAGCATCCGGATAATGATTATTTTGTCAAGTTTAACTGTCCGGAATTTACCTCGCTGTGCCCGATCACGGGGCAGCCGGATTTTGCCACGCTCTATATTTCGTATGTTCCGGGAGAGGTCATGGTGGAGTCCAAGTCCTTGAAATTATACTTATTCAGTTTCCGCAATCATGGTGACTTTCATGAGGACTGTGTGAACATTATCATGAAGGATCTGATCCGGTTGATGGAGCCGAAGTACATTGAGGTATGGGGTAAATTCACACCGCGGGGAGGGATTTCCATTGATCCGTACTGCAATTATGGCAGACCGGGGACGAAGTGGGAGGAGGTTGCATGGAACCGCCTTGCCGGTCACGACTTATATCCGGAGAAGATAGACAACCGGTAGCATGAATCGTATGATATCAGGAAAAGAGGATACAAAATGCAGGATGGAAATACAGGGATGAAAAAGGATAACAGTATAGCTGAAAAATCAATGACATTTCAGGAATGTGTGGATTATATCCTGTCTGTCCCATTGTTTGCCTCCAAGCTGGGTACAGAGAATCTGAACCGGATATTGGATATCATGGGACATCCGGAACGCTCTTATCCTGTGATTCATGTGGCGGGGACGAATGGAAAGGGTTCTACCTGCTCTTTTCTGGCATCCATGTTGGAGCAGTCAGGAAGACGGGTAGGTGTATTTACGTCCCCACATCTGATAACGATAACGGAACGAATCCGAATTGGGCAGGAGCAGATCACAGAGGAAGCATTTACAGATACCTTCCGGACGGTTATGCGGTATGTGGAAAGTGCGAAGGAAGAAGGAATTGCACATCCGTCTTTTTTTGAGCTTGTCTTTTTGATGGCAGCCGTCTATTTTCAAAAACAGCAGGTAGATTATGCCATTTTCGAGACGGGAATGGGTGGCAGACTTGACGCCACCAATGTGGTGCAGCCTGTGCTTTGTATTATCACGTCAGTGGGAATGGATCACATGCAGTATCTCGGGGATACGATCGAAGCCATTGCGGCAGAGAAGGCGGGCATCATAAAAGAGGGGATTCCGGTGCTTTTTTTTGACCGGAGGAGGGAAGCGACCGCTGTGATAACAGAATTTGCCCAAAAAAAAGAGGCAAAATTGTATCTTGTCGAAAAATCTCAGTATAATTTATCAAAAATTGCAAATAAAGTCATTGATTTTTCTTTCGATAGTGGTTATTATAGATATTGTAATTTGAAAATCAAACAGACAGGTCTTTACCAGATTGAAAATGCAATTTTGGCGGTAAAGGCATATGAATTGTTATTGAATAGATGGAATGATATCTGTAAGAATGGTTTTTGGAATGGTGAAGAATCGGATTACAGATTAACAGGAATAGATATAGATCGGATTCAGACCGGATTATATAATATGTTCTGGTCTGGCAGAATGGAACAGGTTGCAGAGAATGTGTACATAGACGGGGCACATAATGAAGAGGCAATCGAGGCGTTCTGCAACACATTGAAGGTGCTGTTCCCGTATGAACAGAAGATTTTGTTATTTGCTGTTTCCAGAGACAAGGATTACCAGAGAATGATTGAGAAGCTCTGTGAGATTCCCTTTCACGAGATCATTATCGTGCGTTATGAGGGAAGCAGAGCAGCAGAGCTGGAGGCAGTCGAAGCTGCATTTAGACGTTTTTCGGGTAGTAAGATTACCACCTTTGATACGATAAGAGCCGGCTTTTTATATGGAAAAAGCCATGTTGAGGATCAGTGTTTATTTTGTGTAGGCTCTTTGTATCTGGCAGGTAGCTTGCTCAGTTTAGGAGTATAGATTATGATTAATTTTGACGAAGAGGTTAGAAAGTTTAAGCCTTGTCTGGAGGTGTCCCAGGCAGAGGATGCAATATATGAGAACGATGTGAAGGATATTACAGATGTATTAGAGGAAATGCTGTTACAGTTGAATCAGAGAGAAAAATAGGCGGTGAATAATATGGAGTGTTTGAATTGTGGAGCACCTGTATTAGAGAATGGACACTGCAGTCGTTGTGGTATGAACTACAAGCTGCTGGCAAAAGCCTATAATACATCGAATCATTATTACAATTTAGGATTGGACAGAGCAAGTGTCAGAGATCTTACCGGTGCAATTGACGCATTGAATTTGGCATTAAAGTATAACAAACAGAACATTAATGCCCGTAACTTGTTGGGACTAATTTATTACGAGATGGGTGAGACCGTCTTGGGATTGACACAGTGGGTGATCAGCAGCAACTATCTTCCGGGTGAGGGGAATAGAGCTGTTCGATATATCAAAGAGGTACAGGCGGATTCGGACAAACTGGAAGAGGCGAATCAGCTTGCCAAACAATTTAATCAAGCCCTGATGCATGCCAGACAGGGAACGAAGGATCTGGCATTTATCCAGTTGAAACGAATACTGGCGAATTATCCGCATTTTGTGAAAGGATATTTATTGCTCGCTCTGCTGTATCTGGATAATGGAAATCATGATAAGGCGAAGAAGGCTTTGAAGCGTGTGCTGCGGATTGATAAGAACAATACGTTGGCAGTGCGTTATCTGGCAGAGATGGGTGTGACGCCCCGGGAGATTATCGATATCAAGGAGCGCAGCCGGAGAATTGATGTGGATTCTGCTTATACCGATGAGGATCAGTACAAGTCAGAGTTAGAAACCTTTGTGCAGAAGGGACTGGATGATATCGACAATCCGGATCTGTCAGTGGGTTCCTATCAGGAGATTAACCATAATCGGTTTAATCTGGTATATGTTTCAGTTGGCTTGATTCTGGGTGTGCTGACAT
This sequence comes from Lachnospiraceae bacterium, assembly GCA_017479085.1. Classification (GTDB taxonomy): domain Bacteria; phylum Bacillota; class Clostridia; order Lachnospirales; family Lachnospiraceae; genus CAG-590. The sequence goes on from JAFVCQ010000130.1 coordinate 3,726, forward strand.
TCTGGTTATTGGTTCTTCCGACCAAGTTGAATTTGGTGAATAAGGAAAAACGGAATCAGCAACTGGCATACAGTGAGGAGATTTCCGAGAAGAATGTGACCATATCCGATCTGGAGAATCAGGTTTCCGGTCTGGAAAAACAATTGGCAGAGAAGAAAGCACAGGAGGAAGCCGCAAAGCAGGATACGAAGGATTCCAAAGAGGCCTTTTCCGTTATTTGCGATCATATACCGAATACGGCTTATGATGCACTCGTTGCGGAGGCAGCAAAGGCAATTACCGCCCATGAGTATGCAAAAGCCATTGATTTGTGCAATGTGGCACTTCAGATTCAGGAGGGTGCGGATGCCTATTACAATCTGGGAAAAGCATACCTTGGAAATCATAACGAGGAGAAAGCAAAGACTGCATTTCTCAATATCAAGGACAATTATCCGGAGAGCAGTCATATGGAGGAGATTTCCGGATACTTAGAGGAATGAGAACAACAACAGAGTGATAAGATACCGTTGGAAGAACAGGCAGGTTACGAAAGAAGAGACAACAGATATGTGAAAGCATTTCTGTTGTTTCTTTTTGTGCCAAAAATTCAGAATCAGAAAGGAATTGTTATGGAACAGACAAAGTTATTTGAGGTGAAGGGTGAAACGTTGATTCTGCATTTACCGGAAGAACTGGATCATCATGTAGCCGGACAGATTCGGGAGGAGACAGATATCTATTTTACGGAAAAGAGGATACGGGATGTCATATTTGATTATCAAAATACGAGTTTTATGGACAGCTCCGGAATCGGACTGATCATGGGGAGGTACAGGGAGGTACGATATTTGAGGGGAGATGTGTACATTGTTGGTATTCACGATAAAATTGCCAGAATTCTGGAAATCTCCGGATTGTACCGGGTAGCAAAGCGTCGGGCAGACGTGGAGGATGCCATGCGGGATATCACGGAGAAATATGCAAACGCTTCAGGACAAAAAAGATAACATAAAATATAAAAAAGGGGAGTCAGTATGGAACATTTGAATGATCAGATGATAGTGGAATTTGACAGTATATCAAAAAACGAGAGCTTTGCCCGTGTGGTGGTAGCAGCTTTTGTATCGAGATTGAATCCGACGTTGGAGGAAATTGCGGATATAAAAACCGCAGTGTCGGAGGCGGTAACAAATTCCATCATACATGGATATGAAAATGGAGACGGGAGAATTCGAATTGAGACACACATCGTAGAGGATACCGTGACAGTGATGGTAAAGGATTTTGGAACCGGAATTGCAGATGTGGAAAAGGCAATGGAACCCATGTATACCTCCAAACCGGAATTAGAGCGTTCCGGCATGGGATTTGCATTTATGGAGGCATTTATGGATGAACTGTTTGTGGATTCTACTGTGGGACAGGGAACAACAGTAACGATGCGGAAGGTGATCAGACAGGAGAAAAACAGCCGGAATCAGAAAGCGGAGGCTGGAACCGTAACGGAGAAAGGAAACGACAGGGAGCAGTAACAGGAGGCGTCATGGACAAGACTTTAGAATTATTAAAGCTTGCAAAAGAGGGTGACCAGGACGCAAAAGAACAGCTTGTCACAGAGAATCTCGGACTGGTATGGGCGGTGGCAAGACGATTTATAGGGAGAGGACATGAATTGGAGGATCTCTATCAGATAGGGTGTATCGGACTGATGAAATGTATTGATAAGTTTGATCTGTCCTATGATGTAAAATTTTCCACTTATGCAGTCCCGATGATCAGTGGTGAGATCAAACGATTTCTTCGGGATGATGGAATGATTAAGATCAGCAGAACGCTGAAAGAGACCGCTTACAAGGTCAGGAAAGCACGGGAAGAAATTGTGAACAGAACCGGGGTGGAACCCAAACTGGAGGAACTGTCAGAACTATTGGAAATTGATGTGGAAGAAATTGTGGCCTCCTTAGAGGCCAATGTGGAGGTAGAATCCATTCATAAGACAATCTATCAAAATGATGGAAATGATATCTATCTGTTAGACAAGCTTGCATCTGAGAGGGATGAGAAGGAAACGGTATTAGATCGTATGGTGGTAGAGGAGTTGATGGCACAGTTGGATGAGGTGGAACAAAAGATTATCCGAATGCGATATTTTGAAAACAAGACACAGACAGAGATTGCAAGGGTGATAGGAATTTCTCAGGTGCAGGTGAGCCGGATGGAAAAGAAATGTCTGTTGAAGATGCGAAACCGATATTAATAGTTATTTTGTGCAGTCTGATGGTCGTTTCATGCTTTTGCGGTTGATGAATGGCAAGGTCTGACCGATAAATTTATAGATACTTTAGAGAAAGGAAAATGGAGAGCATTTTGAACGATATCAGAAGAAAAGAACAGTCAGTGCAGTTCCCTTTTGTGGAGGGGAAGACAACATTGAAGGTAAAGGATATAATCTACATTGAGACAGACAGACACAGGAATCTGTTTTACACCAGAAAAGGGACTTATAGTATTTACCGCAAATTAACGGAGATTGAACAGGAGCTTGCCGGTATGGATTTTTTGAGAATTCATCAGAGCTTTCTGGTCAATATGCGATATATAAAAAGAATCAGCAGTTATGTTCTGTATCTGACTACGGGAGAAGAACTGTCGGTTCCCAAGTCAAGATACCAGTATGTCAAGCAGGAATATACACGTTATCAGGACGATGAAACACATGAAAAAGACGGATAGGAACTCTCTACTGGAGTTCCTTTTTGTGTTGCAAGGTTTTCATGAAAAGAGGAAGAAATAACTAGTATCGGCTCCGTTCTTATGCTATAATGGGAACAGGTATTGACAGGTGGCGGGAGGGATTTTATGAATATTCAGACACAGTGCTGTGGACTGATTCTGTTGAGCGTGTTATTTCAGTTTTACAGCCGGTATAAAAGGATTCATCTGAATACAGAACGGGCTTTTGGCAGAGCCTTTCTGGTTACGTTTCTTTCTATTACATTGGACATACTTTCCATTGTCGCAATTACGTATATGGATGTACTCCCGCTATGGCTGGTGACGTTGATCTGTAAGACGTATCTGGTTTCCTTGGTTGGGACGGCACTGTGCAGTCTGCTCTATATTTATGCGGATGTCTATACAAAGGATTCAAAATATACCAGAATGGTCAGATGGTACACAGCATATGCCGGTATCGGAATGGTACTCATTTATATGCTGCCGATCGGGGTTCATATTGAACGGAGCAAATCCATTATCTTTACCTATGGTGCCAGAGTCAATGTAACGTATGTTTTTTCAGTCAGCATTTTTCTGCTTAATATATATTTCATAATTCACAAGAGGAATCACATTAATCCACAACGACGGGATGCTGTGCTGGTGTGGATGGGATTCTGGATCTTGGCAGCGGGGGTACAATTTTTCAAGAATAGCATTTTGATTGTGGGATTTGCAAGTGCGATCGGAATCATGATCCTTTACTTAAAGCTGGAGAACCCGCAGATGAATCTGGATCGCAGAACGGGATTATTTAATCAGAGTGCATTGACGGAGTATCTGGATCGGATGTCTGAGAAGAACCAGATGAGCGGAGTGTTGAATTTATATTTTGAACGGGGATATCAACATCACATGCAGACTGATACAGGAGAGATTGTGAGTCTGGAGGTTTGCCGGTATTTATCAGGTATACCGGGCACAACATCTTTTAAAATTGCGGAGGGAGAGATTGTGCTGTTGATCCATGACACTGAAGATGCACAGACGATTATGGCCGGCATAAGAGAACGTTTTGGAAAAGCATGGGACAAAGAGGGTTCCGCTATCCTGCATCCGCATGGTATCTATGTTCCGAGATTGGATATGCTGGAGGATATTAAGGATGTGTTCTACCTGTTTCGTTATGCCAGAGAGCGGAATAAGGAGAATTGGGACAATGATTTCCTGATGACAGACGACACATTGATCCGTGCTATGTATAGAGAAAAAGAGATGGAGCAGATGATACTGGATGCGATGGAGAATGACAGGATCGAGGTATTTTACCAACCGATATTCTCTACAAGGGAGAATCGGTTTGTGAGTGCAGAAGCTCTGGTTCGCATGAGAGATGAGGATGGTCGGATGATTCCGCCGGGTGAATTCATTGAAATTGCAGAGAGGAATGGTATGATCATTCGATTGGGCGAGATTGTATTTGAAAATGTGTGCCGTTTTATCAGGGAGAATGACATCATACAATACGGAGTTGAATATATTGAAGTGAATCTGTCGGTCGTACAATGTGCGTATACAAATTTGGCAGCAGATTATATACGAATTATGGAACGCTATGAGATTTTGCCAAAATATATTAATCTGGAGATCACAGAATCGGCTTCGTTAGGAGCAAAGGGAATTCTCCTGGACAATATGAAATGTCTGATCAATTATGGAGTGGAATTCTCTTTGGATGATTTTGGAACGGGGCAGTCGAATCTGAATTATATTGTAGATATGCCGGTTGAGATCGTCAAGTTCGACCGGGATATGACCAATGCCTACTTTGAGAATAAGAAAGCAAAATACGTTATGTCTGCGGCAATGCATATGATTCACGGGATGAATCTGGAAATCGTATCAGAGGGAATCGAGACGGAAGAACAGTTTGAATCCATGAGAAATTTGGGCATTCAGTATATTCAGGGCTTTTATTTTTCCAGACCTCTGCCGGAGACCGAGTATCTGGAATTTATCAAACGCAATAATACGGCTTCGTAGAATCAGAGGGAACGGATACAGACAGGAAGGTGAAGATCACTTTCCTGTCTTTTTATAGTCGTTTTATGCAGTCATATAGTCATTTTGTGTCACGGAGGTAGAAGCGGGTAGGAGAGGAGCCGATATCCCATATGACGGAAATTTTTCCACCTCTGCGGTCGCCCTTCTGCCTGCCGATACACAGACTATGGTTTACTGTTCTCCAAAGAGGACTATTTGCGGACGTTATGGAAATCGTAAACCATCGGTTGCAGCGGCAGAATTGCAGGGAGCAATCGTGCTGATTCATATTATATAGGGAGGAATCAATATGCGTATTACAACAGCCATGCTGGCACAAACATCGAAAAAAACAGGTATTCCGGTTGCACAGGGCAGTCTGTTGAATGTATTGGAGCATCAGAACAATCAAGACCATTTATTGGATGCTCTTAATCGGAACCAACAGGCAAAGAGGGTATCTGCTTTACAAAAGGAGTTTCAGGAGCTGGAGAAGGAGACAGGTGATCTGACGGGCCGGGCTGATCGTTTGCTGGAGACAGATGAAGATGGATTGTTTGGAGAGGCTCAAGACACAAAGGAAACAAAGAATATTCTTCCGACGGTAAAAGGGATGTTAGAATCCTATAACAAGACATTAGCGTTATTAAAGAAGACGGATAATTCCCTGAACCGCTTCTACTCCGGAGAATTGGAAAAGGCCGCGGAAAAAAGTGCAGAGTCCTTAAAGACTGTGGGTGTGACCCGGAGTAAGGATGGTTCTTTGAAAATCAATGAGGATATACTGGCGCATGCCGACTATGATACCCTGAAAACGGTGTTTGGCGATCAATCTGATTTGACGAAGAAGCTGAATTACATTGGCGGTAGAATATCGGAACATGCACAGACAAATCTGGCGAGTGCAGCCACTCGATATAATGCGGGAGGAACCGTCTGTCAGAATGTATCCTACCCAAATTCATATAATTTCTTTGGATAGTCAGTATCTTTTGTTTTGGTGTTGTGTCACATTATCATAGAAGCATTCCGGCTGGTGGAGATTGCTTCATCAGCCGGAAGCTCCATCGTTTGGTAGAATGGTCCGAAGGCACTTCGGTGTATCGATCAGGACTGAAGAGGCTTTATAAATTGCTCTATAAACTGGTCAAATGGACATGGCTTCCCAAAATAGAATCCCTGACTGTAATCCGGTGCAAATTCCATAATGCGTTTTTTCTCTTCTTCCGTCTCAATGCCTTCAATGCAGATCTTAAGATTCAGGTTATGAACCATTCCACTCATAAGAGATAACAGATTATACTCGTAATCATTCTCCATTGCCTTTGCAGTGAAAGAACGGTCAATCTTAATAATATCCGGCTGCAGATCGTACAGATAATGAAAGTTGGAATATCCGGTTCCAAAGTCATCCAGAGCTAAGCGAATCCCTCTCTCCCGTATCTTAGACCACAGCTTTGATAAATGAACATCGGATTCGAGAGCACCGCTTTCCGTCAACTCAATGACTACCTGTGAGGTTGGAATATCATATTCCTCGGTAGCGCGTACAATCTCGTCTATGATATCGCTCTTCATAATCTGGACATAGGATACGTTGATGCTGATTCGAAAATCCGGTATCCATTGTCGGATCTGTTTGCAGGCAGACAAGCCTTCATGGAGGATCCAACGTCCTAACGGAATGATCAATCCGGTTTCCTCCAGTGCAGGGATAAATTCTGCGGGGGAGACGGTTCCATATTTTTCACAGCGAAACCGCATGAGAGTCTCGGCACCATAGAGGGTATGATCCGCTAAACTGAATAAGGGCTGGTAATAAGCCTCGAATCCTTCAAAATGATTGCGAACCGACTTCTGGAGCAGTGCTTTGAGCTCTTTTTGTTTGAGAAATGCGTCATAGTCGCTGTAATGAAAGTGATAGCATTGGTTCCGTCCACGGCGCTTTGCTTCATTTAAAGAGAACTCGGATAACTTCATGATATCAGACAGGGATAAATCGGTTGTCTGGTTACTCTCTAAGACTCCGCCGGATATCGTAAAGACAGCCTCATATTGATGACGTTCCACATACTGATCAATCTTACGTCGAATCTGTTTGTAGAGCTTTCGGGCATCCTTTGCGGTGCCGCCGGAAAAATCCAAAACCATATATTCATCAGCAGGGAGGGAATATAGTTTTTGTTTAGGCAAGATGCATCTTGCGATACATTCTGCCGTCTGTTTTAGAACAGTGTCACCGTATTCCATACCAAGCTTTTCATTGATTCCCTTAAAATCATCAATACCGAGACGCAGCAGATAACCGTCCGGAAAGTGTGGGAAAAATTCTTCCAGATAGCAGTGCAGACTGGACTCTCCTAACAGTCCGCTTATGTTATCCGCCTTTTGCCGGTTGCCGATTTCGTTGATGCAGCCCAACATGTAAGCCGGCTTCTGTCCGGTTACATATACATATCCACGCGAGTTGATCCAAACCGGATTGTTATCCGAATCCAGCCAGCGGTATTGTAAATTGTGGAATCGCTTCTCGTTATTCTGTATTGCGGTCAGATCTGTCACCAGCTCTGCATAATCTGGCGGATAGACAAAGGCTTTCATATTCTGAATAACATTATGAAATCCGTTCTCCGGTATCTTGAATCGCTTAATGGCATTGGGAGATATGTAATAAAAATCATGTTCAAAATCGTAAATATACAGATAGTCGTCCATGCTTGTATAGAGTAGATCGATTACCTCACAAAGCTGGTCAACGGTAACATTCCGTAGCTTCTGTTCCATGGAATCCTCCTCGTGTATTCATAGTTTATTAACAATTTATTCATATTTTTTATTATATTGTATATTGGATGCTATTGCAATCCTTTTATTCTATTTTCAAGCAGAAAATCCTTGAAAAGAACTTTGCCAGGTGTTCAGGTATTTCACTTGGCTGCGGACATGACGGTGCTATACTCGCGAACGAAATTAGCTGCCGATTGTAATCTTTCGCTGCGGTATATGCAGTATAAATTCGCAGCTTTGGTGCGCACTAAGAACCGATGTCCGCAGATTGTTCAACATGGTAAAACATATGTCATAACCAGTAGCTGTTTACCACCATCCAAATAGTCCGCCTGTATAGTAGACGATTCCCAGAATCCAGCTTGTGAAGATTCCGTATAAGATTACCGGTCCTGCGATTGTAAAAATCTTAACTCCGATACCGAATACCTGTCCTTCCTTTTGATATTCGATTGCAGGAGCTGCCACCGAATTTGCAAATCCGGTAATGGGAACCAACGCTCCGGCGCCACCTAGTCTTGCAATGTGTCCGTAAGCATTCAAACCGGTCAGGATGACGCTTAACAGAACGAGAAACATGGATTCAAAGCTGGCTGCATCTGTTTGTGCCATTCCCATATAATTTTTAAAAAAAGAAAAAATGAGTTCGCCGATCACGCAGATTGCACCGCCGATCCAGAATGCATGAAAACAGTTTTTCCATGTATTGTAGGTAGGTGTGATCTGCTCCACATATTTGTTATATTCCTCATTGCTGATTTTTTGTTCCATAGTGGATTCCTCCTTACATTAGTTTCACTGGTTAGTATGTCATAAGAATGTTTCTTTATACCTGTAACAGAATAAATTGTATGAACGTAAACACACCTTTTCCCAATGCCAGAGATAATATCACGTAGGGAAGACCGCGCCGGACATGTGTTTTCTTCGCATATATGGGAATGACATTCAGCACTTCTGACAAGCCACCAATCAAAAATCCAATATAGATTCCGCCAAACAAACCGATACAGATCAGCAAAAACGTACCCACCGGAGCGGGGGGGAGTGCGCCCTCCCAGATATCTGCCGACATGTAAGAGGTAAAGAATTGTAACATGGTGGCGAGAAGGATACCCAGGATGAGACAGTTTTCGTACAGGATACATTGTCCTGCTGTCTTGGTCTGAGCTGCAAATTTTGGGAAGATTCCAAGCATTGCAATAAAGGCCACATAAGCGGCGGCTGTAAGAAAACCAGCAGATAATCCACTGATGATGAGAAGGATATAAGAATGATACTGCATAAGCTACCTCTGCTTTCTTTCGGATTTTTATATATCGATGCTTTCTCCGCGCCGACTGGAATCCTTGATAATCGTGGTACTCAGATCTTTTTCGTAAAGCCGCATCTGAATCTCTAACGGAGTTGGATCCTGCGTCAGCTTTTTATTCCCAAGATGATTAAAGAATAAGATCATTCCGGCAGTGAGTCCGATGGCGTAGGAAATAGAAAGATATACGGTACCGGTCTGTGCATTGCCAAGAAAGAGCATGGATAGATAGGTAAATAACTCCTTTGCCCCTACATCCGTATTATAAGCCATAATGGCATAGCCTCCTCCAAAGAAAGCAACCAGACATATGAAAAGAGTAAATACAATTTCCCTGACCCGTTCGCTGGCAGAGGGGGGCTCATAGAGAAGGATAAAATCTCCTTCCCCCAAATTGTTGATCTCCACGTCGGGAAACTGTTTGGTAATGAGCTCGATCACTTTCATGACGGATACGATCACCTGCTGTTTTTTTTGCTCTGGAAAATGGTAAAATGGAAGGGAACGCAGTTGTTTTTTTAAATGTGCGTCTGAGGTGTAAATGGTCAAAAAATCCTTTAATGTCACATCAGGCTGGTTCACCTGTATGCATTGTGGGGCTTTGATGTAAATGGTTTCATTCATAATATTCCTCCAATCCTCTTGCATGTTCGTGTGGTTGCTGTGAGTGTCAAAACAATGTGTGTTGAATAGGTTCCTTTATCAGACTGCACAAACATTATGTCTATGGGAATGCCTGCTTAGTATATGAAGCTTTGCAGATTGTTATGCAAAGGATAATCTGTAAAAAATTGATTCCGGATATGGTCTTTGCAGGTATTTTATGGTAAAGTATAGTCAATTCGGTAGATCAAATGCTTGCTGTTTGATGTATTGGTGGTAAACAGGAAAGGAGATATATCAGGAATGAGGGAACAGGATGATCATAAGAAAGAGAAGAATCAAATAGAATATGTGCTGCAAAAGCGATGGGTGGCTTATACAATTGCCACCTGTTCGGCGGTTGTTTTGTATGTGTTATTATCAAATTTGACCGGAATCTGGCAGGCAATCACGAATCTGTATCAGGTTATAACGCCTGTGGTCTCAGGGGTGGTGATTGCATACCTGATCAACCCGCTGTCGAATCTGTTGGAAACCCGTGTGTTTCGAAAATGGAGCAACGAGAAGGGCAGACATAAGGTATCTGTTATGATAGCAGTTGTCTGTGTGCTGCTGATCGTCATATTGCTGCTGGTATCTCTGATACCATCTCTGGGAAGCAGCTTTGAGGGCATACTGAAGAATATGGATTCCTATAAGGCGACCATTGATCATTATATTGATCTGTTATCCAATCTGGCCTCAAAAATGAATCTCGATATATCCAGCCTGACTTCATCATGGGATAAATTATTGGGGGATTTCATGAGCAATCTGTCACAAAATCTGATCAAAATAGTAAGTGCTTCCTATAATGTAGGAATGGGCGCATTCAATCTGGTGATCGGTTTTATCATGGCAATTTATTTTCTGTTGGATAAGGAGAATATGGTAGGAGGGATCAACAAACTCAGACGTGCAGTATTGTCTGAGGAAGCCTATGATAATCATACCGTTTTCTGGAGCCGGTGTCATAATATCCTGATTCAGTATATTATTTATAATCTGTTGGACGGTCTGATCGTGGGAAGCGTTAATGCGGTATTTATGCTGATGATCGGTATGCCTTATGTGGTGTTGATCTCGGTGGTTGTGGGAATCACGAATCTATTGCCGACGTTTGGGCCTGTGATCGGTGGTGTGATCGGTGGCGTGATACTGGTACTGAATGATCCGATGCAGGCATTGATCTTTCTGATTTTTACAGTGGTGCTGCAGGCAATGGATGGCTATGTGTTAAAGCCAAAGCTGTTTGGAGGTTCGCTGGGGGTTCCGGCTGTCTGGATTCTGATCACCATTATCCTGGGTGGAAAAATGTTTGGTATGGTTGGTATTTTATTAGCGATACCATTTACTGCTATTTTCATGTTTGTGTATGAGGAGACCCTCCTGCCGGCACTTCAAAGAGCAGGAAAAAAGAAGATGGAGGCGAAATAGCAATCGTATTCAAAGAACAAGGTTTCAGAAAGGAAGATAGATATGCATATTGTGGAAGAAGACCGGTATAAGGTAGCATGTCATGTGGACAGGGGAGATCTCAGACTGCATGGCATCACCATGGATGACCTGATTAACAGGACACCGCTTGGAAGAATGTTTATTCAAAGGGCAGCAGAGCTTTCTAAGGACAGTACGGAGTATGAATGGCCGGGGTGTGGATTTTCGATGCAGATGGATTTTTATTCCGATGATATTGTGTTGGTGTTTTCTGAGCGGATTGAGGATTTTGTATATAATCTGCAGCAGACGGCGCATACGCTTTCCGCCGGGCAGGCGGAACAGTTGAATGGATTGCTGCTTCGCATTGCAATGGCAGAGGAGGATGAGGCGAGACAGATCATCCGCAGCTTTGAGAATCACGTAAGAACGGTATAAGGAGAAGATCACATGGACAAATCTATAAGAACGATCGTATTTGATGTGGGAATGGTATTGATTGATTTTTGTTGGGATTCCTGTTGCAGAACACTTGGATTTTCTGAGGATGTGATACAGACGTTTGATGAGAGGATGATTCATTCAGATACATGGGAAAGACTAGATGAGGGAACGATCACAACGGAGGATGCAGTGACCGAATTCATCAGTCGGATGCCGCAGTATGAGAAGCAGGTCAGAATGTTCTGGAGAAAGCCGGAACTATTTGTGAGAGAATATGAATATGCTGCACCGATGATTGCTGCGTTGAAGGAGAAGGGATATCCTGTGTTTTTGCTATCGAATTATCCGTATGATATGTATCGGCTCCATTGGCCGTCCTTTCTGTTCTATCCTATGGTAGACGGATATGTTGTGTCGGCATTGGAGCGAATTAAGAAACCGGATCCGGCCATTTACCAACTGTTGTGTGAGCGATACGGATTAAAGGCACAGGAATGTCTGTTTGTGGATGACCGACAGGAGAATGTGGATGCTGCCATTGGTGTGGGTATGCAGGCAATCCGATTTACCGATTATAACAGCCTCATTAAGAAGCTGCAGCTTGAGGAAGCGGTGCAGGAGAGACGTAACAACGGATAGGAGGGAAACAGGAGCGTATGCTGTGGAGAAAGAAACGGGAAAACAAAGCATATGACAGAGTGTATGCTCTGCATGAGCAGGCGGTTTTTCTGTGCTATATCAATGAAGCCTATCAGGAAACCGATCATGGTGTGGCCTCGGTCAAATTAGAGGGGATTGTGGCGAAGGGAACCGGACGGTTGGAGGATACGTTTGTACTCTTTGACTGTGAGGGCAATCAAAAGGCGGAGATAACGATGGAGGAGCTGTATCTGGGGAACCAGTCGGTGCCGCAGTTAGAGGGCGGAGATAAACGGGTTGCACTGTACCCGAGGGAGCAGGAGATTCCGTATCAGGCGGGAGATATACTATGCAGATTATAACAGGAGGAAGAAAGGATGCCACCAATTACGAATGACTGGGCACCGGCGCTCAAACCGGAGTACCAAAAAGAATATTACAGAAAGCTGTATCAGAGGGTAAATGAAGAATATGCCAGTGGGTGGACAATCTATCCGCAGGCAGATGATATTTTTAACGCATTTCATCTGACTCCGTTACAGGAGGTAAAATGTGTGATCACAGGACAGGACCCCTATCACGGTGTGAATCAGGCGCATGGTCTCTGCTTCAGTGTCAAGCCGGAGGTGGAGATCCCGCCATCTCTGGTCAACATCTATAAGGAACTGAACGATGATCTGGGCTGCCGGATTCCCAATAACGGATATCTGGTCAAGTGGGCCCGACAGGGGGTTTTGATGTTAAACAGCGTACTGACGGTTCGGGCGCATCAGGCGAATTCCCATCAGGGAATTGGCTGGGAGCAGTTTACGGATGCAGCGATGGATATCCTGAACGGGCAGGATCGACCGATCGTATTTCTGCTCTGGGGCAGACCGGCCCAGATGAAAGCGTCAAGACTGGACAATCCAAAGCATTTGATTCTGAAGGCACCTCATCCAAGCCCCCTGTCAGCGTACAGAGGTTTTTTCGGATGTAAGCATTTTAGCAAGGCGAATGCGTTTTTGGAGGCAAATGGACTGGAACCAATTGACTGGCAGATTGAGGATGTATAGGGATACATTGAATGAGCAGAACAAACCGGACGGTATGTTGTCCGCATAAGCAAGGAAAGACAGGTAATTTATTTGAAGAATTTATACATAGCAGAAAAACCAAGCGTAGCCAGAGAATTTGCGAAAGCGTTAAAGATCAGTGGTGGCAGCAGGGATGGTTATATCGAGTCGGATGATTCGATTGTGACATGGTGTGTGGGGCATTTGATTACGATGAGTTATCCGGAGAAATATGATCCGGCACTGAAAAAGTGGAGTGTGGAAACACTTCCTTTTTTGCCGGAAACGTTTCGCTATGAGGTGATTGATTCGGTAGCGAAGCAGTTTCAGATCGTGAAGGGACTGTTGAATCGGCAGGATGTCGCCTGTATCTATGTCTGTACAGATTCCGGACGGGAGGGAGAATACATTTACCGCTTAGTGGATCAGATGGCGGAAGTGCCCGAGGCGAAGAAGAAAAGGAGAGTGTGGATTGATTCCCAGACAGAGGAAGAGGTTCTTCGGGGGATCAGGGAGGCAAAGGATCTGCATGAATATGATAATCTGTGTGCGTCCGCCTATTTGCGTGCAAAAGAGGATTATCTGATGGGAATTAATTTTTCACGGATTCTGACACTGAAGTACAGCTATGCGATCCGGACCTATCTGGGGAAGGATCGGTGTGTGGTTTCAGTGGGAAGAGTCATGACCTGTGTGCTCGGCATGATTGTGCGCAGGGAGAGGGAAATCCGTCAATTTGTAAAGACACCATTTTATCGTGTGGTGGCGAATGTGGCATTGGCAGATGGAACGTTTGAAGCGGAATGGAAATCAGTAGAAGGTACAGAGTATTACAGATCACCAATGCTGTATAAGGAGAATGGGTTCAAGGAGGAAGCGTCCGCAAAACAACTGATTGAAAAACTCTCCCAACCCGAACCCATACAGTCTGTCCTTGAAAAGGTGGAGAAGAAAAAGGAAAACAAGAATCCACCACTTTTGTACAATCTGGCAGAACTTCAAAATGAATGTTCTAAGCTGTTTAAGATCAGTCCGGATGAGACATTGAGGATTGTGCAGGAGCTGTATGAGAAGAAAATGGTTACATATCCGAGAACGGATGCCAGAGTGCTGTCAACTGCGGTGAGTAAGGAGATCTATAAGAATCTGGCGGGATTGAAAAACATTCCGGCCGTAAGGGAATACGTTGAGAAAATTCTGGAGACGGGAAGCTATAAGGGAATCGCAAAGACCCGCTATGTAAATGACAGGCAGATCACAGATCATTATGCGATCATTCCTACCGGACAGGGAATCGGAATGTTAAATCGTCTGCCGGATATAGCGCGCAAGGTATATGAGGTGATCGTAAGGCGTTTTTTGAGTATCTTTTATCCGTCAGCAGTCTATCAAAAACTGGCATTGACACTGAATCGGAATGGGGAACGGTTATTTGCCAATTTTAAGGTACTGGTGGAGCCGGGTTATCTGCCGATTACCGTATTCTCCTTTGGAAAACAGAAGGAGGATGAGAATAAATATTCAAAGGAAATGGTGGAGGCTGCCATGCATCTCAGGAAAGGAGCACAGCTTCCTATCAATCAGTTTGAAGTGAAGGAGGGAGAGACGTCTCCGCCAAAGCGTTATAGTTCCGGCACCCTGATCCTGGCGATGGAAAACGCAGGGCAGTTGATTGAGGACGAGGAACTGCGCGCACAGATTAAGGGAAGCGGGATTGGAACATCTGCAACCCGGGCTGAGATCATCAAGAAATTGGTCAACAATCAATATCTGAGTCTGAATAAAAAGACCCAGATCATCACGCCCACCCTGATGGGAGAGATGATACATGACGTGGTGGCATATTCGATCCGTTCCCTTTTGAATCCGGAATTGACGGCAAGCTGGGAGAAGGGGCTTTCCTATGTAGCGGAAGGAAGCATAACGGAGGAGGAATATATGAACAAGTTAGAGAACTTTATCCGGCAGCGCACGGATGCGGTAAAAGGGCTGAATAACCAACATGATCTGAGAAAATGCTTTGATTACGCAGCACAGTTTTACAAAAAAACACCAAAGGGTGAAAACGCCGGTCAAAGAAAAGCATGATTGGCAGAATGTATAAAAAGTCCGATACCGGCTCATGTGAACATATGGTATCGGACTTTTGTTTACTTACCGGTTGTCAGAGAGGGTTCCATTGCGGGTCTTCCGGTTGGAGGTTGTGGTGTTGGCCGGGTATTCTTCAAAGGTATTATTATTTCCCTTTTTGTAAATCACACCAGAGGTGGCATCTACATAGAATTCACCGAACAGGTCACCTTCCGCATTTTTGCTGGTATCATACAGGGTAAAGTGATACCCCTTTGATCCCTCCTGATAATCCGTCAGGTTTTTGTCCTCGTTACGCAGCTCGAAGTTTGCGTCAGAATGGTAGGCACCCATGGTATCAAGAAAATAGTCATGGGCATCGGCATAATTGTTAAATCCGCCATTGCCTAACAGATCATCTACCGCATCGCCTACACCGTTTGTCACATTCTTGGCCGCATCGCCTACACCGTTTGTTACATTCTTGGCCGCATCGCCGACTCCCTCGGCAACATCCTTAGCGGCATCCCCTACATTTTCTGCAACGGATTCACTTGTAGTGGTGTTGTCATTGTTACCACGGGTAGAAGCGGCATTTCCACATCCGGTCATTGCCATACAGAATACACTGGCAATGGTAACAAGACGAAGATAATTTTTGAATGATTTCATAATCGTTCTCCTTCTCAAAGTTTTTTTGTGCGAGTATCCTTCGCATAACAGTGGTAGAAAAAATCCACTGTTGTCTTTCTTATTATGTGATGTTTCCTGTGATTTATACCCAAAGCTATTGTTTTAAAAATTGTCGACCGGTATGATCCAGATAATAATTGGAAGTATATATGAGAGAAGACACCTTTACAAAGGAATAGCCCTGTTCTTCCAATTTTGTCAACATTTGATCTAAAGCATCTCTTGTATAGGTTGCACCGTTATGAAGCAAAATAATACTGCCATTCTGCAGATCTTTATGTTCGCAGACTGTCCGGATAATGGAATCTATGCCATAATCCTTCCAGTCCAGACTGTCTACGGACTGGTTGATTGCGGCATATCCCATCGCGTGAGCGACCTCTACCACGTCGCTGTTCCAGTCGCTATAAGGTGCGCGAAACAGTGTCATATCCTTTTTGATCAGATTATATACGGTATTGTGACAGCCCCGTATCTCTTCTGCCATTTCCTCTCTGGATAATTGGGGCATATGCTTGTGAGAATTACCATGATTGGCGATCTCGTGACCGGCCTGATCAATGGCAAGAATTGCCTCGGGATTTTTTTGTGCCCATTCGCCCGTTACAAAAAACGTAGCAGAAGCGTGGTGCCGATCCAGTATGTTCAGAATATCTGCCAGATCCTCGGTTCCCCAAGCACTGTCAAAGGTTAGTGCAACGACCGGCTGATCCGTATCTACGCTGTAAATTGGAAGCTCATTTCTTAGAAGGGTGACAGAAACAGGGGATCGATCCCTGGAGGCGGTGCTGTGAATTCCGTATAGAAACACAGAGAGAAGAAGAATGAGGGTAATATATTTCATCCATTTCATATTGGGGTAAGAAGATGATGGCATAGCTGCTACCTGCCGTCTTATATTTCTTTAGTGTATGCCGATACAGCAGAATTTAGAACGGTTCCTAATGTTTGTAGTGAAAAAATGGAAAAAATAGTGTACAATAGAAATAGAAAAATGGCAGGGGAGGTGTTCCAATGAAAAAGATATGGAATTCGCTGCGCTATGGGGATGCCACAACAAGAAAATGCATAGGGAGCGTTATCCTGTTTTCTGTGCTGGGGATTGTTCTGATTATAGTGGCTGGTCTGACAGGACACTTCAATCTTTTTATGATCGGAATGATTGCCGGAGTGGTAGCGATCATTATCTCACAGACATTTACATTGGTGGATGATGATTATGTTGCGGAGGTGGATCAAAAAGGGAAAAAGGACACAGTGCGTGCTATGTCGGCACAGAGATCTTCGAATGAGAAAAAAGAACATAAACAGAGTGAATCGGTGCCACAAGAGGAGAGACAGGAGAGTGCGGCAGCGCAGGAGGAACAGCTCAAGGATGAGAGCAGGGATGAGAAGCGCTTTGCGTATTATAATGAGCAGGTGATGAAGAAGATCAAGCGAAAATATCGGTTAAAGAAGGATCATCGACCGATCATAATTGATTCCTCTGCGTCTTATCGGATACGGGAATGTCCTGCTTTTATCTGGAGGGCCCACGATCGGGTCTATATTCTGTTGTTGGAGAAGGAACCCAGAAAAATCAGTATCTCAAGAGAGATGATTCGACATATGGATTATGTACCGAATGTTCCGGGCGATAGGACACAGGAATACATAGCGTTTCGAAAGGAGAGCATGATCACCAGAGTCTTTGAGGAGTATCTGCCGGATTATGTTTTATCCAAAGAAAGGAATTCCAATACCCGGCATAAGAACCTGTATATGATCTATCCGGATATCCGAATCTCGAATCGGTCAGCATCGCAGGTGTTGGATCTGCTCTGTCTGAATTTTATGCCACAGGATAAGATTACCAAGTCCGATAAGATCAATGGTTTTTTCAAGCGAATCTATGCGGGACAGATTCTATACAGGGATCATGTGTACAGCATCACGGAATACAAGCAGATGGTGGAGAAGGTCCTTACAGAGATGTGCTATGCCGATATGCCGGAAAGAGAATTTGTGATTACACTGGAAAATCTGGTCAGAGGGCAGTTGATCTCTCAGGAATATGCGGATTATTACAGCAGACAGAGGGAGAAGGCAGTGTCGGAATCAAGGAATTATTCTCGCGAACGAAATTAGCTGCCGATTGTAATCTTTCACCGCGGTATATACAGTGAAACTAAATGCTTTCTAAAGGACGCCTTCGGTGTGCCTCCGGCAATCAGTAAGGTTATACTAGTATAGAAGGTGCAGGTGTTCTTCAAAGCAGACTCCGTCATGGATGGGAATCTCCATTGAGGCGGAGGTGGTCAGGCAGGTGCGAATAAAGGCACTTGCCTTTTTTACGGATTCAGACAGGGGAACGTCATGTAAGCTGTCTCCTGCCAGAATAGAGGCGAATACATCTCCTGTCCCCGGACGCAGTGGCAGTATTCTTGTATGGTACAGTATCTCAAACTGTCCGTGTTCATAGATTGCATTTCCAATCCGGTCGCCCTGTTCGATTCCGGTTACAACGATCTGGCCGACACCGGTCTGTGCCAATTTCTTACACATCACAAAAATCTCGTCTGCTGTAAAATCTTTTCGGTATGGTGTGTCGGTCAACAGACACAGTTCTGTTACATTCGGAGTGGTAAGCGTGGCATGTGTCACCAAATGTTTCATGGACCGGCACATTTCATTCGTGTATGAGGGATAGATCACACCATGATCTCCCATGACAGGATCGATAATCCTTTTTGAGAAGGAAAAACAGTCGATCATGCCGGTTATCGCAGCGAGCTGCTTTTGGGAACCGAGAAACCCTGTATACAGGCCATCAAAAGAAAGAGCAAGTGTATTCCATTTCTCCAGATAGTCCTTAAGGTAAGGTGTAAAATCCAGCAGAAAGTAATCCGGAAATTCGGTGTGGTTGGATAATATGGCAGTGGGAACAAGTCCGCATTGGATCTTCATAGCTGAGAGAATTGGAAGTGCTACCGTGATGGAGCAGCGACCAAAACCCGAAATATCATTTACAATAGCAATGGATGTTTGTCTTTTCATATAGGTTGCCTTTCATGGAATGGAATTCCCGGTTTTGCATGGGCAGACCGGTTCGGTTTCGTTACATTGCAAATATAGTATATCCGGAAAAAAAAAGCAAGTGCCAGTGCCTGTAAAATCTGGCACTGTTAAAAAGTAATAAACTGGATATTTTAAAAGTGCCAAATAAGAAGTATGATACAACACATACCAAATACAGAAAGGAAGGATAGAATGGAAAAAGTATTTGAAAAAAAACAGGTGGCATCGGATTCAAAGGCAAAGCAGATTGCGAGAGATGCCATGTTTGTAGCTCTTACATTGGTATTTACAGCTTTTGTGAATATTCAGGTGCCAAGCTTCGGTGGAGCCGGGGGACTGATTCATCTGGGAAATGTACCGTTGTTTTTGGCGGCGATGCTTTATGGAAAACGGACAGGGGCCATAGCAGGTGCGCTGGGAATGGGGTTATTTGACCTGTTGAGTGGCTGGGCAGCATGGGCACCTTGTACGATTCTAACCTGTGGATTAATGGGGTTTGTAGTCGGGGGGATCTGTTACAATCGAAAAGGGATTGGATGGAAGCTGACAGCTATTGCAGCGGCATTGGGAATCAAACTGGCCGGATACTTTATATTTGAAGGCCTGGTTTTGGGTAATGGAGCAGCGGCTGCATTGAAATCGGTACCGGGCAATGTGATTCAGGTTATACTGGCCGCAGTCATCGTACTGTTGATTGTGACACCGTTAGAGAGAGGACTTCGCTTTTTGGAAAATTAAGATGCCATCTGGTACACCGAATGTTTGGATTCGGTGTACGAAGCAGGAAAGGACAGAAATATATGTATAAAATGATGACGCCGGGACCGACTATGGTTGCGGAAAATGTAAGAATGGCAAGAAGTGTAGAGACAGGGAATCCGGATCTGGATCCGGATTTCTATGATTTTTATAAGGACACCTGTGAGCTGTATAGCGGACTGTTGCATACAAAAAACGAGAGCCTGATCTTAAGTGGAGAGGGGATACTGGGCTTGGAGGCGGCAGTGGCTTCTCTGACCGAACCGGGGGACAGGGTTCTGGTGTTGGATAATGGTGTGTTTGGAAAGGGATTTGCAGATTTTGTAAGGATATATGGGGGAGAGCCGGTTTTATATACAACAGATTATAAGAGTGTGATTGCAATTGAGCCGCTGCGGGCATTTTTAGAGCAGGATTCTGATTTTAAATATGCGACAGTCGTGCATTGTGATACACCGAGCGGCATGTTGAATCCGATTGCCGATATTTGTCCATTATTAAAAGAGTACGGAATCCTGACGGTTGTGGATTCGGTATCCGGTATGTTTGGCAACGCAGTCAATGTGGATGCGTGGAATATTGATATATTGTGCGGCGGTTCACAGAAAGCCATTTCCTGTCCCATCGGTCTGACACTTGTAACGATCAGTGAGGAAGCAAAACAGGCAATGGAGAATCGAAAGACGGGGATTGCATCTTTTTATGCCAATTTATTGATCTTCAAGGACTATTATGAAAAGAAATGGTTTCCATATTCCATGCCGGTCAGTGATATATATGGGCTGCGACAGGCTTTGGAGAATATTAAGGAAGACAAGACCATATTAGAGCGTCATGCAGAGATTGCAAGGAGGACACGGGAGGCACTGACGAGATCCGGGTTAAGTCTGTATGCAGAGAATGGGTATTCCAATACCGTCACCGTATTTTCCATACCGGGTGGTGTGACGGCTTCTGCAATTTTACAGACTTTGCAGGAAGAATATCATATTATGTTGGCGGGATCTTTTGATGTGATGGCAGGCGAGGTGATACGGATCGGGCATATGGGTTATAACTGTACAGAGGAGAATATGCAGGAAACACTGCATGCATTAGACAGGACGTTACGTAAGCTTGGAGTGGAACTGAAGGCACCTTTGGAGTTTTCACGGTAATTTTTCACAAAAAGAGGCTTTGAACTTATGAAATTTAAGTGAAAATGAAGAAATTGCTTTAAATTTGAAAAAAGGACTTGATTTTTTTAACAAAGTAGGGTATATTACAACTATCAAAAGCAAATAAAACAGCTAAGGACAAGGGTGTTCTCATTAGGAGAATACCCTTTATTTGTGCAAGAACACAGATTCGAGCGGCATTATTTGCAGAGAAAGCAAGAGGAAAGGAAGTATTATTATGAGTGAAAAAATTGATGTAGCAGAGATCTTTGGATCCAACGTATTTAGCGATGCGGTGATGAAACAGCGTTTACCGAAAGCTGTTTATAAAGAGCTTCAGAAGACGATTGAACTGGGGAAGGAACTGAATCCGGCAATCGCAGATGCAGTTGCCAATGCAATGAAGGACTGGGCAATTGAAAAGGGGGCTACGCATTATACGCACTGGTTCCAGCCAATGACAGGCATCACAGCAGAAAAGCATGATTCCTTTATCAGTCCGACCGCAGATGGTAAGGTGTTGATGGAGTTTTCAGGCAAAGAGTAGATCAAGGGCGAACCGTATGCTTCCTCTTTCCCTTCCGCCGGTCTTCGGGCAACGAATGAAGCAAGAGGTTATACAGCATGGGATTGTACATCACCTGCATTTATCAAGGAGTCTCCGGATGGAAGTACGATTCTCTGTATTCCAACCGCATTTTCATCTTACACAGGGGAAGCACTGGATAAGAAGATACCGTTACTGCGTTCGATGGAGGCAGTGAACGTGCAGGCGTTACGAATCTTAAGATTATTTGGAAATACCACGTCTACAAAGGTTACGACCTCCGTTGGGCCGGAGCAGGAGTATTTCTTAGTAGACAAAGCGGATTATGCAAAACGCAAGGATCTGATCTTTACCGGTCGTACCTTATTTGGTGCAATGCCTCCGAAGGGACAGGAATTGGATGATCACTATTTTGGAACCGTGAGAGAGAGAGTTCTGTCTTATATGAAGGATTTGAACATTGAACTTTGGAAATTGGGGATTACCGCAAAGACCCAGCACAATGAGGTTGCACCTTGCCAGCATGAGTTAGCTCCAATCTATGGAACAACGAACATTGGAACAGATCACAACCAGTTGGTAATGGAGACGATGAAGAGAGTGGCAGAGCGTCATGATCTGGCATGCCTGCTGCATGAGAAACCGTTTGCCGGTGTGAATGGATCCGGTAAGCATAATAACTGGTCAATGGGAACCGATGACGGAATCAACCTGTTAGAGCCGGGAAAGACTCCGCATGAGAATGTACAGTTTTTGTTGTTCTTAACGGCAATCTTGAAAGCGGTTGATGAGCATGCGGATCTGCTTCGGTTGTCTGCATCTTCTGCCGGAAATGACCATAGATTAGGTGCAAATGAGGCACCTCCGGCAATTATTTCTGTATTTTTGGGTGAGCAGTTGGATGATGTGTTAAAACAGTTGGATACAACCGGTGAAGCTACCAGTTCGCTGCAGGGTAAGACGTATGAGTCCGGTGTTACAACGCTTCCTTCCTTCCGTCAGGATGCGACGGATCGTAACCGTACATCACCATTTGCATTTACCGGTAACAAATTTGAGTTCCGTATGGTTGGTTCCACACAGTCCATTGCAACTCCGAACATCATACTGAACACGATTGTTGCAGATTCGCTTTGTGAAATTGCAGACGAATTAGAGAAAGCAGATAATTTTGATATGGCAGTTCACAACAAGATCAAGGAGTTGATTGCAAAACATAAGAGAATCATCTTCAATGGCAACGGTTATTCGGATGAATGGGTGGCAGAGGCA
>JAFVCQ010000131.1 GCA_017479085.1 Lachnospiraceae bacterium
CTATTTGTTTCATTTTTTCTCATTTTACGCTGATTCAAACACGGCACTCCCATATGGTATCGTAGCCAATTGGTAAGGCGGGAGTCTGCAAAACTCCTAATTCCTGGTTCGAATCCAGGCGGTACCTTCTGCTTGAAGGTGTTAAAATAAATGAAAAAACACTTGACAAAGCAGCATGGAAATCCTATAATGAATTCATACAATTCCTAGTAGAGTTATAGGGAAGATAGAAAAAAACAAGTCAAATTTTATGAAGTTTAGGAGGGTAAAGACATGAGCAATATCAAAGAAAGCGCATTGGACCTGATCGGAGGAACACCGATCCTGAAGTTAAGCCGGTATGCAGAGAAGGCAGGCATTACAGGCGCAACGATCCTGGGTAAGCTGGAGTATCTCAATCCGGCTGGTTCGGTGAAGGATCGTATCGCATTGGCGATGATCGAGGATGCAGAGAAGAAGGGATTACTGAAGCCGGGAGCAACGATTATTGAGCCAACCTCCGGTAATACCGGAATCGGTCTGGCAGCGGTTGCAGCCGCAAAGGGATACAGAGCAGTATTGACTCTGCCGGATACCATGAGTGTGGAGAGAAGGAACCTGTTGAAGGCATATGGCGCAGAGCTGGTATTGACAGAGGGTGCCAAGGGGATGAAGGGTGCCATTGCAAAGGCAGATGAGCTCAATCAATCTACACCGGATTCTATTATTCTTGGGCAGTTTGTGAATCCTGCGAACCCTGAGATTCACAAGGCAACCACAGGTCCGGAGATCTGGGAACAGACAGATGGCAAGGTAGATATCTTCGTTGCCGGTGTTGGTACCGGTGGAACGGTTACCGGTGTAGGTGAATACCTGAAGGAGAAGAATCCGGAAGTGAAGATTGTGGCAGTGGAACCGGCCAGCAGTCCGGTATTGTCAAAGGGTACACCGGGGCCGCATAAGATTCAGGGAATCGGAGCCGGGTTCGTTCCGGAGGTTTTGAATACAAAGGTTTACGATGAAGTGATTGCGATTGAGAATGATGATGCCTTTGAAGAGGGTAGAGCATTTGCTGTCAGTGAGGGGCTTTTGGTTGGTATCTCGTCTGGTGCAGCGTTGAAGGCAGCATCAATTTTGGCAGCAAGACCGGAGAATAAGGGCAAGACGATCGTAGCATTGCTGCCGGATTCCGGTGACAGATATTTGTCAACCGCATTGTTTAACAATTAACTACAATGTTGTTATGAAGGAGCCGGAAGTAGAACTCCAACTGTTCACAAGGGATGGGTTCGAAGTATAGCTGCCTGGTAGATAGACATCACATATACGGTTGAAGTTATTCTCAGTCCCCTTTACAAACAGATCTTCATATATTATAGTGATTGTCTTTCTATAGAAGAAGTCGGACGAGTGATTCGCCAAACGTCCGCAAGGCCCTCAAGGAAATCGTTCTTGGGGGCCTTTCATTTTATACCAGTTCGAAGATATACATAGTAGCCCGAGCCCAAAGGGCGACAGACGAGCTTAGTATATTCGGTAGCGTTCGGTTTAACTATACGACGTTGATTGCTTTAGACAATGGGTAGTTCACGCTTCGTGTATACAGCGGCACTTAACATAGATAGGAGAAAGACAGTATAAGGGTGTAGGTGAGGAAAAATGTCGATAAAACAAATTGCAGAAAAGGCAGGCGTGTCACCGGCGACGGTATCCAGAGTTTTGAATAATCCCGGATATAAGTGTTCTTCGCCGGAGCTGCGCAACAAGATCTGGAAGATTGCCATAGAAGAGAATTATGTACCGAATGAGGCAGCCAGAAGCCTGAAGCTTGGAACAGCTAAGGGTGACAGAATCTATTATATTAATGTGTTGATGACGCGAATGGATGAGGCCCAGTCCGATCCGTTTTTTACGGAGCTTTTGCATGTGGTGGAGAGTGAGATTCACAAGAATTCCTGTATTTTGTCCAAGGTGTGGTATCAGTCACTCTTTTCCAATGACCGCAAATGCCGGTTCGAGAATCTGGATCGGCTCATTGATACCATGCATGCAGACATAGAGGAAAAATGTGACGGATTGGTGATCATAGGTAAGTGTAACAAGGAGGTTCTCAGGAGGCTCAAACAGAGATATAAGGGCGTAGTTTCCGTGAATCGCAATTCCGTCAACTGTGAAGTGGATGAGGTTCTGTGCGATGGAGGGAAAATTGCAACCATGGCGGTAGAGTATTTGATCCAATTAGGACACAGGAGTATCGGTTATGTGGGGGAATGTCACAATGAAGTGCGCTATCATGGCTATCTGGATACCCTGCGCGGACATGAGATTGATGTGGAACCGGAGTATATCATAGAAACCAAGCAGACGGAGGCTGAGGGGTATGAGAGCATGCAGAAGATCCTGCAGATGGAAGAATATCCCACCGGCATATATTGTGCAAACGATATTACTGCGGTAGGTATGTTAAAGTGTCTGAATAAATATAAAAATCGCTATTATACACCATCCATCATATCCAGTGATGATATAGAGGAGGCACAGTATACCAAACCAATGCTGTCCACCGTGAAGCTGCCGAAGGAGGAGATGGGGAAGTTTGCCATTTATCTGTTGCTGGACCGTCTGCGGGGAGGGCATAAGGGCTCCGTCCGAATGGAATTAGAGGGGAGACTGATTGTTCGGAATAGCTGTTATCCGGTAGCAGATACTACATGGAGCGATTATAATATATGACGTTATCTTAATATTTCTTCCAACAGGATGGCATGAATAATACCAGAATTGGGAACAACTCCAGTCGGCCGGCCAACATATCGAAGATTAGCACGCACTTGGAAAAGGAGCCATACACATCAAAGTTGCAGGTGGGACCAACCAGATTGAATCCGGGTCCGATATTATTGATCATAGATGCGACAGCAGTAAAATCCGTTGTAAAATCCAGTTCATCCATTCCGATCAAGAGAACGGACAGGAAGAACAGCACAAAATAAATGGCGGTAAAGGCATTGGTAGAGCGCAGGGTCTCTTCGGACAGGATATGGTTGTCGAAGTATTTCTTTTTTACCAGATGTGGGTGGATGATCCGATACAGCTCATCCTGTACGGATTTGATCAGGATCAGGATACGGGATACCTTCATACCGCCTCCGGTACTGCCGGCGCAGGCTCCAATGAACATCAATATGATCAGAATACTTCTGGAAAGCTGTGGCCACTGGTCAAAATCTACTGTCGAAAATCCGCTTGTTGTAATAATCGATCCGACTTGAAAAAATGCATGCCGAAGGGATTCGCCGAGTGTCAGATACAGATGGCGGATGTTCCATGTAATGATACCCGCACTGGATAAAATAATGATAAAATAGGCCCGTACCTCCTCGGAAGAAAACATCTCCTTAAACCGTCGGAAGACAAGGCAGAAATAGGTATTATAATTTACCCCGCACAGGATCATAAAGATGGTAATGAGATTCTGTTGAAGCGGAGTGAAGGAGGCAGCCGAATCGTTGTAGATTCCGAATCCGCCGGTTCCTACCGTTCCAAATGTCATTGTGAGAGCATCAAACAGGCTCATGCCGCTGATACGAAAGGCAATGGTTATGATCAGCGTAAGGGCGAGATAAATTGCATAGGTCAGGATTGCGGTGTCCCGTATTTTTGGCAGGAATTTTCCCACAGAGGGACCCGGACTTTCTGCACGCATCAGGCTCATGCTGTGTGCTCCGGCAAAGGGCATAATGGCAAGCATGATGATGAAGACTCCCATGCCCCCGATCCAGTGAGTGAAGCTGCGCCAGAAGATACTGGCATGGGTCAGGCTCTCCACATCAGACAGAATACTGGCTCCTGTTGTGGTAAGACCGGATACCGTCTCAAACAGGGCATTGATAAAATTCGGGATCTCACCCGTTAACATAAACGGAATGGAGCCGAATAAACTCAGGGAAATCCAGCTTAATGCTACGGCTACAAACCCTTCCCGCGGGTAGAGCTCGTTGGAATTGAATTTGCGTCTGCGCAGGAAAATGCCGGTCAACAGACAGATTACAGCGACGGTTGCATAGGCAATGCTGCTGTTATACTCATGATAGCACAGCCCCACAATAGTAGGTGCGATTAAAAATAATGCTTCAATTTGAAGTACGATTCCGATAATATAGCCAATAATAATCAGGTTCATCTCTTTATTATATCCTTTATATCATAAAATCTTGAACGGGTTGTAATGATGATCACGGCATCCCCCACTCGTAATTCATCGTGGCCGGACGGGATGATAACCTGTCCGTTTCGGGTGATGGAACAGATAATCAGATCCGATTTGAGCCGAAGCTGCCGTATCGGAGTATCTGTCACAACGGAGGGTTCTGTAATGAAGAATTCCAGTGCTTCAGCGCGGCCATTTTCCAGCTTAAACAGATTCTCCATATTGCTGTCCGGTGTCTGGTTCATAGAGCGGACGTACTTGGTAATATAATCTGCGGCCAAAAAGCTTGGGAAGATAACAGAATCCAACTGCATGTTGCTGATCACACCGCTGTAATAGGTACGGTTGATCTTGGTAACGATTCGTCCTCTGGATACCCCCTTGGCATAGAGGGAAAGCAGTACATTCTCCTCATCAATACCGGTCAATGCGGCAAATGCATCCACCAGTCGAAGCCCCTCCTGTGCCAGAAGATGTTCATCGGCACCGTCACCATTTATAATATTCACATTTGGAAGCAGTTCGCTCAGTTCATCACAGCGCTGGGGATCGTTTTCGATAATCTTGGTCTGAATACCCACATCGGACAGACGCTTTGCCAGATAGTAACCAACCGTGCCGCCTCCCACGATCATGGCGGTCTGGGCACGGTTGGTGTGCAGACCGATTTTTAGAAAGAAGGCATCGGCATCCACAGGGTTGGCTACGATCGTAATCCGGTCATCCTTACGGAATACAAAGTCGATCGACGGAATAAATACATCATCATCTCTTGTTACGATACAGACAAGAACATTACACTTCAAACGGGTATGTATATATTTGAGGGGATAATTGGTGAGAAGACAGTCCCCGGTGACCTGAAAATGCAACAGTTCAATTCTTCCTCTTGTAAAGGTATCAATCTGGATCGCAGATGGAAATTGTAACGTACGCGCAATCTC
>JAFVCQ010000132.1 GCA_017479085.1 Lachnospiraceae bacterium
CCGGCCGGATACTCAAAATTCTGTGCGGTCAGGATCCCCTTCACCATATCGCTGGTCAGCATACTGTTCATATCCGCCCCCTCATACGCGGCATCCTTTGCCTCCTCCAGACCGGCCTCCTGATCCGCCAGTTCCTTCTCCCCCTGTTCAAGCTGGATCTGTGCCTTTGTCATCTCACTTTTTGTTTCATTCTCCTTTGTCTTCAGGTCAACATAGCTGTCATCAATCGTCTCCTTGCCTTGGGTGATTTTCTTCATAGCCGAATTCAGTTGCTTCTTACCCTTTGCGATCTCTTTCAGTCCTGACTCCAACTGGGTTAAGCCACTCTGCAACGATTGAATGTATGCCGGCAGTGTCTCAAAGGTCAGTGGATTTCCCTCCTCATCTGTCTGCTCAGCAAGCTTATCCTCCATAGTCTGCATCGCCGCAGCAATCGCCTGAAGCTGGGCTGCCGTTCCCGCATCCTCCGGCATCATGGCAGCCGCTGTCTCGAGTTGTTCCCTCTGCTGTGCCAAGGTCTGATAGCTGGCCAGCAATTCCTGCAAGGTGGCGATTGCCTGCTCTAACTGCTTCTTCTGTCCGGTCAGCTCTGTTTCCTGTTCTTCCAGCTTCGCAAGCGCTTCCTTTGCCTCCTCCTCGGACTTTAACAAATCATACTTTGCATTCTCAATCTCTACTTCCGCCTTTGCAAACTGCTTATTTGCAGTACTTTGACCGGTTTCCAACCGGCTTTTTCCACTGCTGATCTGGTTCTTGCCATCCTGTAAAGCATCCTCTGCCTCTGCAAACTTGTCATCGAGTGCCTTCTTCACCTTCCGGTTGATCTTCTTAACCTTATCCTTCCGGATAATCACCTGAACGGATTCCTCCAAGCTTCCAATTGTCGTCACTGATGCCACGCCCTCCACACTCTCTATGGACGGCGCAAGTGTGTTCTCCACATATTCACTTAGCTCCACACGATCCGCATCCGCCTTATCAACCGCTGCCACCATGACCGGCAGCATATCCGGATTCAGCTTCATGATCAGCGGACTGCCCACACTCTCATCAAAATATCCGCTGATCTGATCCAGTTTTTCTCTCATGTCAATGGTTGCAGTATCCATATTGGTATCCGAGTTAAATTCCAATACGACCATCGAATAATTCTCCGCTGATATCGACTGCATATCCGAAATATTGTCAATCGTCGCCACTGCCTGTTCAATCGGTCTGGTCACGGACGTTTCCACTGCCTCCGGACTTGCTCCCGGATAGGTCGTTATGATCACTGCATATGGCAGTTCCATATCCGGCAGCAAATCCACCGTCATTCTGGTATATGCGACCACTCCTAAAATGATCACAAGCACAATTCCTACTATTACAGTATAAGCTCTCTTTACACTGAATTCTGTTATCATACATTTCCTCCCGTTATTTTGTAATTTGAAATCTCTGTAACCTTGGTCTATGTATCAAACCCCTGCCTTTCCAATCCGGATTGTCATCCTGCTGCTCCTTTCCACACGGAAAACATGCTATCTCCCTGTTCCAATTCCACTCTTGCCGCCGTTGCTTCCATCAATGTATTCTGAATGCGTTGTGCATCTTCCACAAGAAGCTCTACCCTAAGCTCTACCATCTCACCGTACACGCTGTCCTTAACATCAATTCCCTCGCTGCCAAGAATATACTGAATTTTTCCAAGATCGGTGTAATTTGTCCTTATAACAACTGGAAGCACCCTGCACTTTCTCACCATCCGTGTCGCCCCGATGCAGGCTTGTGCCGCCTCTGTATAGGCTCTCACCAGCCCGCCGGTTCCAAGCAGTGTGCCACCAAAATAACGCGTGACCACAACACATATATCGCAGAGGTCTTTTCCGGTAAGGACCTCCAAAATCGGTTTCCCCGCAGTTCCCCCGGGTTCCCCATCATCACTGAACCGCAAAAGCGGACGTTCCTGCCCGATTGCATATGCATAACAATTATGTCTTGCATCATAGTGCTTTTTTTTGATCTCTGTTACAAATGCCAGTGCATCCTCCTCCGCTTCCACATGACGGACATATCCAATAAATCTGGACTTTTTTTCAACGATCTCACCGGTTCCCGGATTCAGGATCGTATTGTATGCGTTCACCATCTATATTCACCTCTCGCTATGCTTTTTCTGCCATCACATCTGCTATCATAACAGATTTTATATATAAATGCTACCATTTCTTCGGCATAATAGGACGGGATACAGGATATAAATGTATCTTTCATATGAATAAATGTGGAATTTTATGTCTATATTTGATATACTATAATCTGTTAGATGAGCTGCTACCAGCAAACGGTTAACCAGGAGGCAATATATGAACTATTCAAAGAGAAATATAACCAAAAAACAAAAAAAACTGGTATCCCGACACACCAAGAACCAGAAGAAGGTTTCCTATATCGTTTACAAGTGTGTTCTGTTTGTATTTCTGCTGTTGGTCATTACAGGAATCGGAGCAGGGTTGGGGATGTTTACCTCCATCATTGACAATGCACCGGACATTGCGGATATTCGGGAAAGCGTCCAGCTTGAGGGGTTCCAGACCACTATTTATAATCAGGCAGGAAAAGAGATCACAACCCTCTCCACCGCCAATTCCAACCGCATCTATGTAAAATATGAGGATATCCCCCAGACACTGGTCGATGCCTTCATCGCAATTGAGGATGAGCGGTTTTGGGAACATAACGGTGTCGATGCCAAAGGTATTCTGCGTGCTTTTTTTGTCGGTCTGAAGAACCGCAACTTCTCAGAGGGTGCCTCCACGATCACACAGCAGTTGATCAAAAATCAGATTTTTAATGTCGGTCTGAACGAAACTACCTTTATGGATTCTCTGAAACGTAAGATTCAGGAACAGTATCTGGCAATCGAACTGGAAAAACAGATTGACAAAAAGGATATTCTGGAGCTGTATCTGAATGCCATCTATCTCGGTTCCGGCTCCAACGGAGTCCAGACGGCCTCTGAAACCTATTTTGGGAAAGAGAATCTGAATGAGCTGACTCTGTCTGAATGTGCCGTGATTGCAGCCATTACGCAGAGTCCGACCGCATTCGACCCGGTTCTTCATCCGGATCAGAACCAGCCGCGTAAAAATACCGTCCTTCAGAAAATGCTGGATCAGGGAATGATCACACAGGCCGAATACGACGAGGCTATGGCAGATGATGTCTATGCCAGAGTGTCACGCAACAACAAGGAGGAGGATGCCTCTTCCAAATCCTATAACTCTTATTACATTGACACCGTGATCAATACCCTGACCAACCAGTTAGTGGAGGAATTGAATTATACCGAGACTCAGGCCTACAATGCTATCTACTCCGGAGGACTGAGCATTTACATCAATCAGGATGCTGCCATCCAGAAGATCTGTGATGCCGAGATCAACAACCCGGACAACTACCCTGCCGGCACAAGCGTGGCGCTCAATTACGCTCTCACGCTGATTGATCCCGCAACCAATGAATTATATAATTATTCCAGCAATCATTTACTTAACTATTATAAAGAAAAGACTGGAAATTCCAAGTACAATCTGATCTATTCCAGCGAGGATACCGCCCGGGCTGCAGCAGATGAATTCAAAGCGACCACCATAGAGCAGACCGGATATCAGGAGTTTGCCGAGTCCTTTTCCACCACGATTCAGCCACAGAGTTCCTTTGTGATTCTGGATCAGTCTACCGGATATGTCAAAGCAATCTGTGGAGGTCGTGGGGAGAAGAACGGGAATCTGACTCTGAACCGTGCAACGGATTCCAAGCGTCAACCGGGGTCTACCTTCAAAGTGCTGTCCACCTATGTACCGGCACTGGATACCGCAGGCATGACACTGGCTACCTCCTATATGGATGAGCCGACCAATTACAGCAATGGTACTCCGGTCAAGAACTGGTATTCCGGATATCGCGGATTGAATTCCATCCGCACCGCCATCAAGGACTCGATGAACATTATTACGGTAAAATGCTTTATGGATGTGACACCACAGGTTGGGTACGACTATCTGTGCAATATGGGAATCACCACCCTGAAAAATGGAGAAACCTCCATTAACGGCGTGGCCGAAAATGACATCAACGAATCCATGTGCCTCGGTGGACTGACTGAAGGTGTAACCAATCTGGAGCTGACCGGAGCCTATGCATCGATTGCAAATTCCGGAACCTACATCGAACCGACCTTCTACACGAAGGTGCTGGATCATGATGGCAATATCCTCATCGACAATACACCAGAGACCCGGCAGGTTATGAAAGAAACTACCGCATGGCTGATCAACAATGCCATGCAGGATGTTGTGACTTCGGGCACCGGTACCGCTGCACGTCTTTCCAGCGGTATGGTGGTAGCCGGTAAGACTGGAACCACCTCCAGCAACTATGACTATTGGTTCTGCGGTTCCACTCCATATTATACTGCCAGCATCTGGATGGGATATGATTCCAATACGGACTTTTCCAACAACAACACACACAAAGTGATCTGGCGCAAGATTATGGATCAGATCATTGAAAAAAAGGAGTTGGATACCTCTGTAACCTTCGAAAAGCCAAATGATATTGTGACGGCAACCGTATGCTCCGCATCCGGACTGTTGCCGGCAGATGGGCAGTGTAATACTACCATAACCGAATACTTTGCCAAGAATACCGTTCCGACAAAGACCTGTGATCTTCACCAGACCGTGGAGCTGTGTAACGAAAGTCACTTCAAGGCAACCGAATACTGTACTGACACGACTGTGTACCATTATTCGATCGATGAAGATGGAACCGTTACTCTGGAGGATGCGGACTTCTATCCTCCGATCGGATTCATGGATGCCTACTGTCCAATTCACACACCGGAAGAAGCATCAGAGGATGAACTTGGCGACAGGGACGACGAATCCGAACAGATATCCAATGTCATCTATACGATATCCACCATTGCCGATGGCGGTGGAAGCATTATCGGCCCGACCGAAGCGGCAGCCGGAGAGACCGTCACTCTGACATTCATTCCGAACGAGGGCTATGTGCTCTCCAACGTAACCATCGACGGTATGGCAAAGGGTGCCATCTCATCCTATACCTTTGAGAATACATCCGATAACCATACCGTGGTTGCCACCTTTGTGGAATCGACCGGAAATGAAGCCCCTCCGGATGGAGACATTCAAAACGAATCCGACTATCCATATGGAGCAGCCATACTGTATGATCCTATTCATCCTCTCATTCTCCCTGTAAGGATACCGGACGTACACCGCGGATCGGGACGACACAGCAGCAAACGGAACATATGGCTATTCGGTATGAACGATGGATAAACGTGAAAACATCATGTATCCAAAATATGCCCCGGTGAATCCTATTTCACCGGGGCATATTCGTCATGCTTATGGAAAACAGTCTTTTATTTTGTCATTTTCGGCTGGAAGATCAGAGATGCAATATATGCATAGATCAAAGCGGCCGAGGTTCCGACCGCAGCCATTTGAAACCCTCCTCGGAACAATCCAATGAAACCATCCTGATCCACAGCCTCCTTAATGCCTTTCCAGAGATTATAGCCAAAGCCGGTCAGAGGAACGGAGGCTCCACTGCCTGCAAAATCCAAAAGTGGCTCATATAACTGTAATGCGCCGAGTACAGCACCGGTACATACCAAAATTACCATAATCCTTCCCGGCATCAGTTTGGTCTTTTCCATCAACAACTGAGCTGCAACACAGATCAATCCTCCTACGATAAATGCTTTCACAAAGTCCATTTCTGTTCCCTCCTTAATTCTTCCGCTTCTCAATTACAACAGCATGTGCAATTCCCGGAACCGACTGTCCTTCATTGTAACTCACTGTGGATAACAAGGCACCTGTCGGGACAAACAGAATACGGTTCAGCGTACCCTGACGGATCTCATTCAACAGCTTTCCCGCTAATGTAACAGCAGAACAGCCACAGCCGGAACCGCCTGCATGGGTATCCTGTTCCGGATCGTCATAGATCTCCATTCCACAGTCCATGTGTACCTTAGAAATATCAATTCCCTGATCCATCAGCAGCTTGCATAAGATCTCTTTTCCAACAATTCCCAGATCTCCGGTAACAATTCGGTCATATGCGTCCGGCTGCCGGTCAAAATCCTTCAAATGCTGATAGATACAGTCAGCGGCTGCCGGTGCCATACAGGCTCCCATATTCAGCGAATCCTTTACCCCATAATCCACCACCTTACCCGTGGTAATGCCTGTGATCATGGTATCGCCATATTCTTTTGACAGAACAAAGGCTCCACAGCCGGTTACCGTCCATGTGGATGACATGGGTCTCTGGTTGCCATATTCCAGCGGAAAACGGAACTGCTTCTCTGCGCCACCAAAGTGACTCGAAGCCACCGACAATACGGTATCCGCATATCCACCGTGAATCGTCATTGCCCCCAGAGACAACGCTTCTCCCATCGTAGAACAGGCTCCATACAGTCCAAACAGTGGAATATTGAAATCCATGAGTCCAAAGGTAGTTGCGATTAACTGACCAAGCAGATCTCCAGCGAACAGATACCTCACATCTTCTGCTTTGATCTTTGCCTTACGCAATGCCAAAAGAGAGGTTTGACGCATCAGCTCACTCTCCCCCTCCTCCCAGGAATCCTTACCAAAGGTTGCATCCTCCACCACCTGGTCAAACGTGTCCTTCAGAGGGCCATCTCCCTCCTTCGGTCCAACAATACAAGCCGCAGACATGATATAAACCGGCTTATCGAAGGCAAGACTTTGTTTTCCAATTTGCAATCCTGCAGTCATACATTCACCTCGATTCTAGTTTTTCCAGTTTAGTATGACTGTTCTTTGCAATTTTTATTCTTCTATCTGATCTGCATCCTGCGTCAGATTGTCTGTATTGTCGTTGATCTGGTCAACCACCTCCTGCGCTTCTTTTTTTAATTCAAGGGCGCGTTCTTCTCCCGTCTTGATGCGTTCCTCTGTCCCACTGTCACCACAGCCGGACAGGATGCCCAGTATCAGAAACGCACTACACACAAACCCGATCCGCTTTGCGGCTAAAAATCTTTTTTTCATATTCCTTCATCCTCCTTATCCTTCTACTATCATGCTCTTTGCTTCCATCCGTTTTCACGCGTACCGGCCTCACCGCTGATCATCCACGGAGACGGTTGAGAAACCATAATACTTCTCTTATCACTCTTCGATACCGAAATCTGTAGCACTTCAGTCTCTTCAATATCATATTTCGCAAACAGATGTTTTATACTTACCACCTGATCCAGCTCCAGTGTATAGATAATAAACTGCATGTTCGGATTCACTTTAAGAAGCACCTGAATCTCATCCTCCAGACGCTTCGAGGCAACAATAAAGGCCAGTCGGGGCACCGGAAGGTTTTCCATATTGTTCTGCGTCACACCGGATATCATCTCCACATTATGTACACCGAATTTGCTGACATTGTCCTGTAAGGAACGCATATCCCTTGCATCCGGTTCCACTGCGATCACAGTTCCCTCACTTGCCTGAATCGCCGCCTCAATGACAATGCTCTCTCCGCTTACAATACAGATCGTATCACCCACATCACAGGATAACAGACTCATGATCACGGCGCGAATCTCATGTCCTACATAGTTCACCGATCCCCTTGAGAAGAATTCATTCCGAATTCCAAACCGCGAAGCCTCCCGTGTATTCTCATTGATAATAAAGACCACCACCGGCTCTGTGATCTTCTTATCCATAAATTCCTTCACCTTGCAGGTCTCCACATCATCATTGGCGCTAATTCCCCTGCCAATCCACATGTCATAGTCCCCATAACCGCCTTCCCACAGCTCATAGAACAGATCCGGCTGGCTCTCATCCGCAAAGATCATGACCCGCTTGTGGGTTTCAATTGTCGGAAGCACATTTTTCTTCTTGCCACAGATATTGAGCATCTTAATCTTCTCCGGACTAACCCCCATCCGGTCCGAGAAATTTCCCACCCATGCCAGCATCTCATTATTATTGTAAACATTCACTCCGCTTGATCCCATATACATACCTCCTGTCGTATAAAACTTCTGCCTGTGCGGTTGGATTCGTCAATCACACAGGTGGAACGATCCGATAGTTATATTTTATCGCAAGTAGGGGGATTTTACAACTGTCTCTTCCCCCTCAGACAATGTCTAACAGCCTGCGGCAACGGTTCAGGGTT
The DNA here is from genome assembly GCA_017479085.1 of Lachnospiraceae bacterium. Taxonomy (GTDB): domain Bacteria; phylum Bacillota; class Clostridia; order Lachnospirales; family Lachnospiraceae; genus CAG-590. The sequence goes on from JAFVCQ010000132.1 coordinate 8,245, forward strand.
TCATAGATCTCCTGCTTTCTCGGAATCACCATATTCCCTGAAATACCGCCATCACAGAATGCTGCAAATTCCTCCGTCTCAATCTTCTCATACAGCCGTTCTACTGCCTGTCCCAATGTCGTTTTTTCATCAAAGGAATGGAGCTTCATATATTTTATGATCTGACCAAGTGC
>JAFVCQ010000133.1 GCA_017479085.1 Lachnospiraceae bacterium
AGACATACAGTTTTTCTGCAATTCAGGATACAAAGGAAAATACAGAGTATACGTCGATTGATGATCTGACACTGACAGGCAATTATGGTGATTATCAAATTAGTCTGGGTGGCTTCTATACGTCTGAGGATAAGGGTTTCCAGACTGGTGACGAAGAATATGAGCCTTATACCATTTATGGTGCAATTCTCAACACTGCGGATGGTAAGAGTTATGGAGTGACCACACTTGAAAATCTCTGGTATGGTACAAAGGTGCCGGAGGTGGAAATCGCATGGTCTGTAAAAAATGGTAAGGGATTAAAGAGAGGTCATGGAAGTGGCGGAGAGTTCTACCAGTTTGACATGAACGGAGCAACTCTGTCCAGTGTAACGATCATTACAAACTTAGGAGTATTTGATGTTAACCGCTTTACAATAGAGGGAACAGACGAAGGTGCAGCCCAATATGCAAACAGCCTGGAACTTCCTGAATATTACAATGGGGATCTCGGCAGCCTTACACTTGCTCTTGCGGCAGATTCTAAGGAATTAACAATCAGCGGAGTTCCGACAGAGCTTCAAGATGTGACAATTTCTGTCAGCGGAAACTTAGCAGACAAAGCTGAGATTCAGGACGGTAAGGTGCAGCTTAAGTCAGCTCCTGTGGATGGAACCAGCTATACAGTAACCATCAACAGCAGCAATTACCCGGCTATTACCAGAACGGTATCCACTCCGATTTCGGGAGCACAGAAAGCAGAATTGGAGAATTGGGTGAAAAAGGCTGAGGTGGTAGAAGGATATGATAACGATGCTGATCTGAAAGAGCATGTACAGGAGGCAAAGGGTCTGATCGCAAATCCGGAGGCTACTTCGGTAGAAGCGGCCGGGCTGATAGGTGAGCTCACAGAAAAGGTGAAGAAGCACTATCCAACCGTAGATGCGACCGCTACCTTAAAGGGTTCGGTATTGGCAATCACATTATTGGACAAGGAGCTTACAGCATTGACAAATCCGACCTACACACTGACATATAAAGCAGGAAAGGGCAGTGCGACTCTGACCGGTGGTGAATTGACAGCATTGACACAGACACTTGACAACGAGCCTGTGGTTGATACAGAGTATACATTGACGATTGTCAGTGAGAATTATCAGGATATTCAGGTTGTTGTAAAGGCTGAGGAGGCTGTCAAACTTGATACGACAGCACTGCAAAAGGCGATAGAGGATGCAAAGGCCTTGAAGGAAGCCGACTACACAGCAGCAACATGGAAGACAGTCAAAGAAGCAATCGAAAACGCTAACAAGGCTCTTGAGGCAGATAGTCAGGATAAGGTGGATACAGCAGTCACAGCTTTAACCAATGCGGTAAAAGCTTTACAGAAAGCAGAACAGCCGACTACACAGCAGCCGGCCACACAGCAGCCGGCAACAGAACAGCCGACCACGACGGAGCAGCCAACAACGCAGCAGCCGGCATCCGGGACGACAACGGTGAAAAAGGGAGCTTCCTATACAAAGAGCGGTCTGAAGTACAAGGTGACAAAGGCAGATCTGACCGGAAAGGGAACCGTAGAGGTGACTGCTCCGACCACGAAAACGATTACCAAAGTAACCATTCCGGCAACTGTAAAGATAGAAGGAGCAACCTTTAAGGTAACGACCATCGGAAAGAATGCATTTAAGAACTGCAGCAAGTTGAAGAAAATTACGATTAAGACAACAAATCTGAAGAAAGTAGGTTCCAATGCATTTAAGGGCATCCATAAGAATGCCAAGATTAAAGTACCTTCTTCCAAGTTAAAAGCCTATAAGAAATTATTAAAGGGAAAAGGACAGGGAAAGAACGTAAAAATTACAAAATAACATCATGTAATCACAAAAGGGCGCATGCCGGCGACAAAAGTCTAAGGCATGCGCCTTTCTATCTGTTTTTTGAGACAAACTGTAATAGCAAAGTTTCAAAAGATGGGTTGCCCTTTGAGAAACACTGTGATACAATATTTTCAGACACAGTTTTAAGAGAGAAAGTAGGTGAACCGATGGGATTTTTTGCAAATCTATTAGAAAGAATGCCCTTTAAAAGACAGAACAATAATCCGGAGGCAGATGCCAGCAGGAATGTAGAGAGAAAGCATGAGAAGGCAATGGAACTGGTCGATCATGGTATCTCCATTGAGGCGATCAAGGCCTTGGATCAGTTGGCGGAGATTGGTATGATGGAGCCACAGTATCAGCAGTATGGCTGTGAGGCGCTCAAGATCCTTGGAGAAGTATATGAGACAGGTAAGTATAAGAATATTAAGACAGATATAGACAGACAGAAAGCTACAAAATACTACGAGAGATATCTCCAACTGGTAGAGGACGGAGGTCTGTTATACAAGTTGGGACTGCTCAAGCTCGATGCACAGGAATTTGAGAATGCGATCACATATTTGGAGAAAGCAACCTCCTATAATGTAAGTCAGGCATATATGCGGCTGGGTGAGATTTATGAGAGAGGTCTCAATCATGTGGATCAGCAGGGGAACAAGACAGATTATGTGATCCGGCCGGACATGGATAAGGCCAGATCGTGGTATCAGAAGCTGGCAGATAAGGGAGACGATAAGGCCAAGGCTGCATTGGATAAGCTGGAATATAAGGAAAGCCATGCCGACAGCATTGAGTTTGAAGAGAAGGATAAGATCTATTCCCAGATTTTAGAGAAGCGGAAGGCTAAGGGAATTGAATTTCACTATAAGCCACAGGATGCTTCGCAACTGCAGTATCAATATACCTATGTACATGATCAGGTAGAGGGGTATATTCATAAGCTTCCGAAGGACTGGGTGAAGAGTATGGATGTGGATTCCGAGGAGGAATACTATGCGCCAAGTCATACTTACACGGATTTTGCAATCTATGTGTCCTATACAACGGTGCCGAAGGATTCGGAGCGAACCATTGAGGACTATATGCTATATCAGAATGATGCATATGATCTGGACTTGAAGGTCACACCATACATTACAGAGTATGCGAATGGTATCTCTGCCCGGTTTTATCACAAGGAGATCGATCGTGGAATCGTAACCTTTGCATTTAAGCAGAAGAACCGCTGGTCCTGTCTGCGTTTTATCTGTTCCACGATGGAGATTATGGAACAGTATAACGAGATCATATTTGAGGTTGCCAACTCCTTTGCATTTGTGATACCGACATTGCTAAGTGAGAAGAGTGCCAATCGTACGGAGATCCAGTATTATAATGAAGCATTGTACTATTATAACATAGAAGAATATGAGAAAGCGATGGAGAATGCCAGAATTGCATTACAAAACGGAAGCTCCAAAGCCAGCTATCTCTTTATTGAATTGTACTATGATGAGGACAGTCCATTTCATGATATCAACCGGACTATCAGTTATGCAGAGCAGTTATTTAACTCGAATCAGGATCCGGATCTGGCCTTTCTGATTGGTACGATCTATGACCAGCAGCTTAAGAAGTACAGCTCTGCGAAGGAATGGTATGAGAAGGCAGACAGGCTGAAGCACAAGAGGGTGCCATTCTATTTGGGAAGGTTCTATTATTACGGTCTGGTGAATGGACAAAGGGACGGTGAGAAAGCATTAGAATATCTGAAGCGGGCAATGGAAAACGGTATCTTCGAGGCGGAACCGTATATTAAGGACATTGAGAGTCTGGGTTCTCCGGAACAGCTTCAGTCTAAGGTTAGCATGTGGGAGCGTGCGATTCAGGAAGGGGATGCCGATACCGCCTATCAGGTGGCGATGTATAAGAAGGATCAGGTATTCTTTCTGGCCAGTGACCATGAGATTGAGCAGGCTTTTCTGAAAGCGATCAATCTGGGAAGCGTGCAGGCTGCATATGAATATGGTGCATATTGTCAGGCATTGGAGAAGCAGGAGGGATATCAGGGTCCGATCAAGAGTCTGGATTATTTCTTCAAGGCATATGAGGCAGGTTATCAGGAATTCAGCAAGGAGTATCTGTTCCAGGTAATCGAGCATAAGATCTCGCAGGGAGTGAGCGAAGAAGAACGCAGGCAATTATATTATGGCGTGGCAAAGAAGGGTTCCATTCCGGCGGTTAAGCAGGTATTGGCAGTAACGAATGTATTAGACCAGCCGACAAGAGATTTGTATGAGGGCTTGAAAGAGGTTGTGAAGGCTGGAGATGTGGATGCTCTGAGTGCGATGCATTTGATCGAGGAGAAGTTCAAGGAGTTATTGAATCCGGTGGAGAACCCATATGATAAGGTGATTCAGAATAAGTTCTTCCGGCTTCAGGTGCCGAAGAGTTGTACGGCTGTCATTAATGATGAGGGTGGTACGATCCGGTTTGCAGATTCCGCAGTGGAATTTGCTGTGGCCGAGATGCCTGTGCGTGTGGATACGGAAGAGGAATACAACAAAGTATTTAATCTGATCTATAAGGAATATAGCGGAGAGCAGAATTCAGAGATTCTGGTTGCCAACTCCAGGATGGTGGGCTCCGGTATGCTCACACATAAGGGAAATAATAATCGGTACAGTATCCTGTTGATCAGTTCCAAGAACCAGTACCTGTTTAAGTTAAGCTCCATTGATCGGAGGGAATTGATGCGGTTCAAGGATCAGGCACTCAAGATTGCACTCACCTTAGTGGAATCCGGTGAGATCTATGTGGCAACCGGCGAGCGTGCAGGGAAGAACATTGGTCTTACACTTCTGTTATCCAATACCAGTGACAGTGGTATGCTGGCAATCAGTAAGGATGAGGATGACGATGATGATCTGATCTTTGTATAATCCGGATAAAGAGTAGACGACAGAGGGAGTGTCACTGGTGACACCCCTCTTTTACGATGTGACAGAGCATCCGGTAGCGACTTGGAGGTATCTATGTTGATGATTTCAATTGATCCGGGCAGTAAAGAGCCGATCTATGAGCAGATATACAAACACATACGTGAGGAGATTAAGGCAGGACAGATTACCTGTGGTACCAGACTGCCCTCTACGCGAAGTCTGGCGGATCATTTAGAGGTCAGTCGCAATACGATCGATATGGCATATGGACAATTGCTTTCCGAGGGATATATTGAATCGCTGCCGAAGAAGGGATATTATGTCTGTGATCTGGAAACCCTTTATTTGGAAGGGATTACCGTCAGGGATACGGCACACCGGAAGGATAGGCCGGTGCAAACACAGGACACAGTGGAATATGCGGTGGATTTCTCTTTAAACGGAGTGGATATGGATTACTTCCCCTATGACAAGTGGCGAAAACTGATGCGGGAATGTCTGATGGATGACAACAAGGATTTATTCCTGTCTGGCAGCCATCAGGGAGATCTGGAACTTCGCAGGGCAGTGGGAGACTATCTGTACCAGTCCAGAGGAGTTCGCTGCGAACCCTCTCAGATTGTGATTGGAGCCGGAAGTGATTACATGCTTCTGCTGCTAAGCCGGATACTGACGGGCTCTCTGAAGATAGCGATGGAGAATCCGGCCTATATGCAGGCATATACGATTTTCCAGAGTCTGGGCTATTCGGTGACACCCGTTTCGCTGGATGATCAGGGGATTGGCATGAATCGAATCGAGCAGTGTGATCCGGATATTGTCTATGTGACTCCCTCTCATCAATTTCCGCTTGGAACGGTCATGTCGGCAAAACGTAAGCTGCAATTGCTGGCATGGGCGGGAAAGAAAGAGAATCGCTATATTATTGAGGATGATTATGACAGTGAATTTCGTTATTTCGGACGACCGATTCCGGCACTGCAAAGTCAGGATCCGTTTGAGAGAGTGATCTATATCGGGACATTTTCGAAAGCGGTTGCGCCGGGAATCCGGCTCAGTTATATGGTACTGCCCAAACCATTAGAGGAGCTGTACCGTGAGAGGGCAGGCTTTTATTTTTCTACGGTGTCCAGAATCGATCAGAATATCATCTGTCATTTTTTGCAGCAGGGACATTTTGAACGTCATTTGAACCGGATGCGCAAGGTGTATAAGGCCAAGCATGATATTCTGTTGCAGCAGCTTCGGGAATCCGGAATAGGGATGCGCATTGCGGGAGAGAGTGCGGGATTACATCTTCTGTTGCAATTTGGCGGGAAGCAGAGCGGAGCAGACCGCATAGAGCGAAGTCTGACCGCAGCCGCAGGGAGGGCGGGGGTGAAGGTCTATCCGCTTTCCGGGTATTATATCACAGAGGAGGAGCGGATTCCGACGATCCTGATTGGGTTTGCACGGTTGAAGGAGGAACAGCTTGTGGAGGGGGTGGAACGCCTGAAGCGGGCATGGCGGTAACCGCATGGTTGCAGGGGGATAGCGTGGTTGTATTTCGTGTTCTGCATATACATAGGAGGAGAGTATGTATCGTGTCATAATGAATGATCTGATGGAATGGTATGAGAGCGGGCAGGATCAGATATTGCTGTTGAAGGGAGCCAGAGGAGTCGGAAAAACGTGGGTAGTAACGGACTTTGCACAGGGTTTCTTTAAGCATATGCTGTATGTGAATCCGGATCAGAATCCGGAGGCAGAGAGCCTGTTTCAGCGGGGAAAGGCAGATACATTGCTGGCAGCCATAGAGCAGCATTGCGGGCAGTCTTATGTTGAGGGAAAGACATTGCTCGTGTTTGACGAGGTACACAGGAGCGTAAAGACGGTCGAAGCAGTCCTGTCCCTGAAGCAACAGATCAATATTCCCATCTGTATGATCGCATCCACGATGGGACAGATCCCGCATGAAATGGAATGGGCATCCCTGTTTCATGTGTTACAGCTCTACCCCATGACATTTGAGGAATTCCTGATTGCAAACAGGGAGCAGGCATTGTGCAGACAGATCGGACAGCAGAAATTAGAGCCTGTCGAGGCAGAGACAGAGGAACGGGTTCAACTATATCTGAAGACATTCTATCTAACAGGCGGAATGCCGATGGTCGTTCAGGATTATATCCGGAATCGGGATCTGGCACGTGTGGATGCGATCCTGCGGGCGATACTGGAACGCTGTCTCGAGCATATCAGACAGCAGGCACCGGCGAATTGTGCGGTGAAGGCAGAGCGAATCTGGAACAGTATTCCCCGCCAGATGGAGAAGGAGAACCGTAAATTCATGTATCAGTATGTGGATGAAAAGGCCCGTGCAAGGGAATATGAGAGAGCAGTCAGTTGGCTGGTGGACACCGGACTGGTGAGGAAGGTAAACCGCATCAGGGATGGAATTGCACCGGTGTCAGAGCAGATCGACACAAAATCCTTTGAGCTGTACCATCTGGATCATGGCCTGCTGAGGGTTATGTGCGGGATTCCTTATCACCGGATACAGACCGGTGCGAAGCAGTATGGAGATGTAAATGGTGCCCTGATCGAGCAGTATGTCCTGTCAGAGCTTGCGATGAATCCGACCGTTGACAGTCTGTATTTTTGGGTTTCGGGTGCGACGGCGAGGGTGGATTTTGTCTTTGAGTACAATGGGGAGATTGTACCGGTAACAATACAGCCTCAAATTCGCCGGAAGGCACAGAGTGTAAAGGTATTCCGCAAAAAATATGGAGGTCGTATGACGATTCGCATCTCACTGGAGGGACTGGGTTTTGCAAAGAGTGTATTGAACCTGCCCTTGTATGGACTGTGGGAATTTTAGACGTGAAAAACAGTGACATTTGTCACTGTTTTTTTGATGCAGATCGTGACAGATGACATCTGACCTGACAGGAGAAAATCCCCTATAATATAGATAACAGGAAAACAGAAATACCGTTTATGAAAGGATGGATGGATATGAAACAGAAGGATCAGATTGCATTATGGCTGATGCTGGTAGGGGTACTTTTTATCGTGGTAGCGGGGAGCTTTTTTGTGATGACGGCATGGAGTTATCTGCCGGAATGGGTAAAACAGCTTATGTTATTTGCAGCGGCAGCGGGATTGTATACCGGAGCAAATGCTGTGTCAAAAAGAGGGGACAGACAGAAGACACAGGCGGCACTGTTCTATCTTGGAACTGCGTTCACCGGCTTTTTTATCCTGTCGCTGATGGGTGGACTCAGTGGTGATGTGGCACAGTTTGAATTAGATGCCGTTAAGTCCCTGATTGCCAATCTGGTGATGGCGTTGGTGGTGGGATGGCGTATGCTTCAGAACAGAAAAGGTTTGGATTTTAGTATCTTTTGTGTGTTGATGGATGGAATGTTGATCTGTGGCATTCTCGCCTTTGGGTTACAATATGAGCTGTTCCTCTTGGTGCTGGGCTTCTATCTGGCGGCACTGTCGTGCGGTGACCGGAGGATGCGCAGACAGCAACAGCAGGATACTAGCCTGGGTAGCAGTCTGTTTGAAGCGTATCTGCTGCATGGGATTTTCTATACCATGTTCCTTGCAGCGACTCTGTGGCTGAAGAACGAAACCATTCCCGGTTGTAAAACGATGGCGATATTGGTTTTGGTATGGATCACAAAGCTCAGTTATCAGGAAAGCGGGCAGAAGATCTGGAAATGGTTCAACAGTCTCCTCATATTCCGGATGTCCTTTGCCGCCATTATGGAGCTCAATGATCTGTTGAATCTGACAGAGTCCTTTGCAACTATTGTATTTGCAGCCTTTGTGGTCAATCTGGTGGTTATGGTTTGCGTGATGCGCCGGGATATGCTGTATATCCAGTTGTCTGTCAGCCTTCTGGCTGCACTGGTTACAGCAATGATACAGTGGTTGTTGAATGTGAATGGCGGTGGTGTGACAGAATGGCTCCCGTATCGACCGTACTGTTTTTTGACAGCACTGGCGCTGATCTTCTATATGGTACGGCTGGGTGAGCAGGAAGAATCAGAGGAATGGGGAAGGATGCTGTTACAGTTGGCCGGCCTGCAGTTGGTAAATGGTGGTGTACTCTATATCACATGGAAGTGGGATGTGCTTTACAGACTCAATTTCTTTATCGTGCTGGCGGTGCTTCTGCTGAGTCTTGCAGTGTTTTTAACAGACTATTTTGATCAGGGCAGCTTCCGGACAGCGGCACTGGCTGCGTTTGAAATGGGGATGATCTTACAGAATGTTGGCTGGGAATATGGAGTGGAAATTGCATGTATTTTTGTGGGAATCGGCATTGTCCTTTTTGGACGTATTTGGTATGATAGAAGTGAAAATGTAAGCGCAATCCAGTTTGTACTGACATGTATCCTGTTGGGGGTTTTGCTGTTACATACCATGATAAAGGCAGAAGTGGTTCATGTGATCTTTCTTGGAATGATCGGTCTGACTGTGCTGATTGTGGCAGCGGTGATGGAGAGCAGGAGATATGTGGTAGCATCGGCTGTTACATTGGCATTGATGGTATTTTACCTGACAAGGCACTTCTGGCTCAGTATTGCATGGTGGGTATATCTGTTTGCAGCCGGTGTGGGATTGGTCGTTCTGGCATCCGGAAGAGAGGGAGATTCTACATGACATTGGTTCTGGGAATTGTATATATGCTGGTGATGGGAGCGGTAATTGTCAGTATGTCAGTGCTGCTCCTGAAGGGAAAGAGAACCCGATATAATTACATGTATCTGATCTGTCAGGGAATGGTCGCTCTGTGGTGTGGTTCGCAGATTCTGATCCTGTTGTCAGAGACGGAGCGTGAGCTTGCTGTTGCGTATCTGTCCGGTAATATTGGGATCTGCTTTGTGGGCTGTTCATGGTATTACTTTGCTCTGTTTTATACGGGAAGGAGCAAGGGAAGAATAGCGAGTTACATTCCGTTTGGTTTCTCCTGTCTGCATTATCTGCTGATCCTGACAAATGGGTGGCATCATCTGTACTACACGGTTTTTTCAGTGGAGCAGGTATCGCATGGGATCTTTTTTTATACCAATGTGTGTATGACTTACCTGTTTGTGGTTGCGGGCATAACCAACCTGTATCGCAATCTGCCGAGGGAGAATAAGAGGGCCAAGCAGTTGATCGTTGCTTCCGTATTGGTGCCGGTGCTGTTGAATCTGATCTATCTGACCGGTTTTGTGAAAGCATCCTTTGACATTACGCCACTGGGATTCGGTATATCCGGTATTCTGGTTCTGCTTGCCACTATGAAATACCGGTTTTTGGAGATCAATATTACAGCCTTTGATACCATTCTATCTGATCTGGAAGATGGGGTTGGTATTTTTGACAGGAATGGGAGACTGACCTATTCCAATCCAAGCTTTTACAGATTGTTGAATGTGGAGCGAAACGGGGCAGAACCGCTTCGATTGACAGACGTTCTGCGGCGGCTCCCGACACAGGGAGTGCAGGAAGGGGGATATCAGGGGGAATCGGGACAGTCCTTGCAGATACAGGTGTATCAACCAATTCGGGACAGTCTGACGTCGGAACGGAATCGGCCTCTCTTCTTTTCGGAACCGGATTACAGGGAACCGCTTCGGTTGATGGCGCTGTCCGGGCTCGTGGCGGATCAGCCGGTGGTATTCGTTGTAAATGATATGAGCGATTATTATGTGCTGCTGCGGCAGACAATAGAGCTGGAGATTACGAATGAACGTCTTGCATTGGAGCGGGAGCGCAACCGGA
>JAFVCQ010000134.1 GCA_017479085.1 Lachnospiraceae bacterium
CGTATACCGCACAAACAAAGCAGATCCGGAAGAAAAGGAACGTGATTTTATGCTCCTGATTGTCCGGGTCTGCATATTTTTTCACTTATGGGTTTGCTCCGTAAATGGACAAGCTCCACATCAAAGATAAAATAGCGGAATGCATGAATTTTGTTAAAAGATTAGAAATTATCACGGAATAAAATAAAGAATTACACCGTGCCTGATTAATATTATTACGAATAATTAATTAAAAAATTTATATAATGAAGCGGAATGAACGAAATTCTATTTTTTTTCTTCCAATCAAACTTGTTTTATGGTATGATACATAAGGCTGTGACAGAACGGTACCAAGGGATTGCTGTGTGTCATTCAGGAAGACGTAAGTGGATAAAAGGAATAGAGGAGGCTATGGTATGAAATCATTAAAGAATTTAACAAAAGCAGAGCTGCTTGTAATGAAGGAATCGTTGACAGCGGAGTACAAGGAGGCACAGGCAAAGGGTCTGAAGCTGGATATGTCAAGGGGAAAGCCGGGCTATGCACAGCTTGACCTTTCCCTTCCGATGCTGGATGTGCTGTCCTCTCAGGATGATATGAAGGCCAGTGACGGAGTAGATGTTCGTAATTATGGTGTGCTGGACGGAATTCCGGAGGCAAAGAAGCTGATGGCTGAGATGATGGAGACGACACCGGAGCATGTGATCATTTTTGGAAATGCAAGTCTGACGGTCATGTATGACACTGTTTGCAGGGCGATGGTGAAGGGCTTGCTGGGAGAGACACCGTGGTGTAAGCTCGATCAGGTAAAATTTCTCTGTCCGGTACCCGGCTATGACAGACATTTTGCCATTACAGAGAGCTTTGGGATTGAGATGATCAACATTCCGATGAACAGCGATGGGCCGGATATGGATCTGGTTGAGAAATATGTGAATGAGGATCCGGCGGTAAAGGGAATCTGGTGTGTGCCGAAGTATGCGAATCCGACCGGTATCTCCTATTCGGATGAGGTGGTAAGAAGAATGGCAGCCTTAAAGCCGGCAGCGAAGGATTTCCGGCTTTATTGGGATAATGCATATTGTATCCACCATTTATATGAGGATCAGCAGGATCATATTCTGGATATCATCTCCGAGTGTGAGAAGGCAGGGAATCCGGATATGGTATTTGAGTTTGCCTCTACATCCAAGGTTTCCTTCTCCGGCGCGGGAATGGCGGCGATTGCAGCATCCAAAGCGAATCTGGAGGATATTAAGCAGACCATGACGATTCAGACGATCGGACATGATAAGATCAACCAGCTCCGTCATGTCAAATTCTTCAAGGACAGAGCCGGACTGGATGCCCATATGAGAAAGCATGCCGCAGTGATGCGTCCGAAGTTTGAGGCAGTCTTACAGGTATTGAACGACGAACTGGATGGTCTGGACATTGGAAGCTGGATCGTTCCGAGAGGAGGATATTTTATTTCTTTTAATGCGATGGAGGGCTGTGCGAAGGAGATCGTTGCAAGGTGTAAGGAGGCAGGAATGGTATTGACCGGTGCCGGTGCAACCTATCCATATGGAAAGGATCCGCAAGACAGCAATATCCGCATCGCTCCGTCCTTTCCGACACCGGAGGAGATGCATGAGGCTGCGAAGCTGTTTGCCCTGTGCGTGAAGCTGGTCAGTGTAGAGAAACTGCTTCAGGCAATGTAGGAAACCGTCATGGCGAAGAAGGAGAATAAGACGAATGCAATGCGGGTACTGGATCAGAACCGTATTTCCTATCGGATTAAGACCTATGAATGTGATGAATTTATCGATGGAATCCATGTGGCAGACCGGAATGGAGATCCTTATGACCAGTCCTTCAAGACACTGGTGACGGTGGGGAAAACCGGAGCATATTATGTGTTTGTCATCCCCGTTGATCAGGAGATCGACCTGAAGAAAGCGGCAAGGGTGGTGGGAGAGAAGTCGGTAGAGATGCTGCATGTAAAGGATATCCATGCGGTAACAGGCTATATTCGCGGCGGCTGCACACCACTGGGGATGAAAAAGCGGTATCCGACCGTGATTCAGGAGAGTGCCACAGCTTGGGATGAGATCATCATAAGCGGTGGGAAGCTGGGGGTGCAGATTCTGTTGAATCCAAAGGATTTGGCACATGTTGTAGATGGGAGCTTTGCAGATGTTATAAGAGTGAAGAATTAATCTTTCACTCTTGGGTTTCAAATGGACAAGCGGGTTTGGCCGCATGAGGCATGATATCAAAAATGGATGGGGAAGAACCGAATGGAGGATTGTAAGAAAGAGTGTTGCCAATGTCAGACCAGACATCGGGAAGAAGAGGAGCTTAAAAAGCTGTTAAATCGGCTGAATCGCATTGAAGGACAGGTGCGTGGTGTCAAGGGAATGCTGGAAAGGGATGTATACTGTATTGACATTATTACACAGGTTGCAGCGATTCAGTCCGCTCTGGCGGCATTCAACAAGGCACTTTTGAAGGAACATATCTCGACCTGTGTGGTGGAGGATGTGAGACAGGGCAAGGAAGAGAAGGTAGAGGAACTGATTCACACCCTGCAAAAACTGATGTAAGAAAAAGCGTGATTCCAACGGAATCGCGCTTTTTGCACCTATAATCAAAAATTGATATGGAATGTGGTTTATCGGATGATGTAAAAATAAAACAATACAAGGATTCCCAAAATGATCCGATACCATCCAAATACTTTGAAATCGTGCTTCTTGATATATCCCATCAGGAACTTGATGGCAATGACCGACACTACAAATGCCACCACCATGCCGACAATCAGAACGGCAAGCTCTGTGCCGGTAAAGGCAAGACCGAATTTCAACAGTTTGATGAAGCTGGCTCCAAACATCACGGGAATCGCCAAAAAGAAGGTAAATTCTGCAGCGACCTCTCTTGAGGTTCCAATCAGGATACCGCCGATAATGGTGGAACCGGAACGGGAGGTTCCCGGTATCAGTGCAAGCACCTGAAACATGCCGATCAAAAAGGCATCCTTAAAGGAGAGCTTGTGAAGGGAAGTGACCCGTGGCGTACGCTTTTTGTTATAATTCTCGATCACGATAAACAGGATACCATACAGGATCAGCATCAGTGCCACAACTGTTGCATTATGTAAGTGTTCTTCCATCCAGTCGTCTAAGGGAAGTCCAATGACCATTGCCGGAATACAGGCAAATACGATCTGAATCCACAATACGATCTTATCCATATGGCAGTAGTGATTACAAAAGGTCTGGAAGGTCTTTGCAAAACCGCTGTCTGCCGGATTTGCAAACCAGTTCCTTTTCGGAGCGTTTTTTTTCAGGTGAAATGGCCACAGCTTTTCCCAGTAGAGGACGACTACTGCAAGGATCGCACCAAGCTGTATGACAACATTGAACATTTCCATGAATGCTTCACTCTGGTTCAATTTCACAAATTCATCGACTAGAATTAAATGTCCGGTGCTGCTGATCGGAAGCCATTCAGTGATTCCCTCTACAATACCCAGCAGCAAAACCTTTAACCATTCTAATATGCCCATGCCCTATATCCTCACTTCTTCATGATGTCATAGACTCTTCGATCCATGTTCGGTTCTCGGTACTCGTGCCCCACGATTCTAGAGCAAGTTCGTAAGTATCTGTGATCTTGTCATCCAGTTTTTTGATATCCTTCCGTATCTCCTTCTGGCTGGCTTTTAAAGCAGATACATCAGCTTCGAGCTTGTCAAGCCGATTCTCCAAGTTGTCAAGCCGATTCTCCAAGTTGTCAAGCCGATTCTCCAAGTTGTCAAGTCGATTCTCCATGTTGTCAAGTCGATTCTCCAAGTTGTCAAGCCGGTGATTGATGGGTTCTAATAAATTGGCGATTGCCTGTAAATCTTCATTACTTAATGCCATATTTTTCCCTCCTTTTCTATTGAGTATACCATGTCAGAGGAACAAAGTCTATTAAATTTGAAAATTCGTTATCCTTTTGGAGAAAAATTATTTTAAATAATTTTTGTTTTATAAAACTTTTTTCGGTTCAGCTTCGTTATACAAATAAGAAGGGAGGTTGCTTAAAAATATTTTAAAGTGTATAATTGGATCCAGGAGGAAAAGGACATGAAGAAAAAGAGAAATGTAAAAGCGGTACTTGCAAGGGCAGCAGTGTGTTCTATGCTGTTCGGAGTGGTGTTGTCAGTCGGGGGATATGCAGAGGCGGCAGCACCCAAGGTGGACAATCAGAATCATTCAATTCAGAACGCAGTAGATATCAATTTAAACACAACGTATGCAGGTAATTGTGATACCTATGATGAGCAGGATTGGTATCATTTTGTCATTCCGGACAATAAAAAGGGGTACTTTAACATTGTGCTTGGCCCGGAGACGCGAACGGAGAAATATGGATGGACTTACAAGGTTTATCGAAAGGGAGAGCCGGAATCCTTTTATGAACAGGAGAAGATCAAAACCCAGTCTTCCTCCATCAATCTGGCTTTTTCGAGTGGGGAATACTACCTGATGATTTGCCCATATGGTTTGAATATGGGAATCTATTCGGACGAAAACTACAATTTTTCAGTAAAGTACACAGAGGATGCCACATGGGAGACGGAGGCGAACGATGACCAGCTGCATGCCAACTCGATCAATCTGAATACCGAATATCACGGAAGTCTGTACAGATCGGAGGATTCAGACTGGTATGTCTTTACGCTTCCTTCCGATGGCAAGGTCGTGACTACGCTTGGTGCCAACGCTGCTGAGGATGTCACGAAGCTCAACTATGGATGGGAGTTGTCACTGTGGAGAGAGGGAGAAACAAGCGCATTTTCATCTTCAAGCGGAATTAAGACGAAAACAACATCCATTTCCTATTATCTGCGGGCAGGAACCTATAAAATGAAAGTGAGCGCATACGTCGCCAATCTGGCTCCGGTATATAGAACATATGATGTTTCGGTTTTGTATGAAACTGCTGCAAACTGTGAAGCAGAACCGAACAATTCGCCGGAAAAGGCGAATCCGGTAACAGCAGATGCAACCTATACAGGTAATTTTACATACAGTGGGGACGTGGACTGCTATGTATTTACACCGTCTGTTTCCGGTACATTGAACCTTACCTTTTCAAGGGATGTGGTGGCGGATCCCGGAGATGGCTTCACTGTTTCGATTTCCGATTCGGCGCAGAAGGTTTTGGTAGAGGACACGAGGATAAAAGAACAGCAGATTTCCATGAATCCGGTAACGGTCACAGCGGGAAAGCCATATTATATCACAGTCAGCAGCAGCAATCTGTTTGGTACCGATCCTGTTTTGACCGGAGTAGACTATCATTTTTCATTTCATATAACATCGGCAAAGGAAGAACAGCAGGTGGAAGCAGCGTCGGCAATCAAAAAGGATACGGTGACCGTATCTTCGGTACAGTCGAAGGCGAAGAAGAAGGTGTATCTGAAGTGGAAGAAGAATAAATATGCAGATGGCTACAAGGTATACCGGAGTACTCAAAAAAAGAAGGGTTATAAGTGTATTGCCACGATCAAGAAGAAAAGCAAGGTATCCTATACGGATCAGAAGGTAAAGAGTGGAAGCGTCTATTACTATAAGGTACGCGCTTATAAGAAAAATGGAAAGAAAACAGTTTACAGTGGGTATTCTCCGGTAAAACGTGTCAAGGTAAAATAGATCTCGGTTGACAGGGCTGTTGCATAGGCGGAGTGTTTCGCAATAGGGCAACAGCCTGTTTGTTATGTATGTTCGTGAGCGGCATTTTTTCGAATCCGATTGTGGATGGTTTCATAATATACTCGCGAACGAAAACGATTGCCGATTTAAAATCGTCACTGCGGTATATACAGTTAAACTAAGCATTTGCCTTCGGCAAATACGAAGGTTAACTAGTATAAAATAACGTATAGAGGATTCTGCGATGGCAGGAGGAAAAGAGAGACATATGAAAAGGGATGCCAGACAAATGATTGAAAGGGCAAAGGCAGGAGATGAAGAGGCCTTTGAATCACTGTATAGGGAAACATATGACAGAAACTACTATATCATTCTTAAAATGCTGAACAACGAACAGGATACGCTAGATGTCCTGCAGGAGACATATATCAAGATCTTTACCAAAATCAATCAGTACACCTATACAGGAGCGGACAGCTTTCTGGCATGGACTGGGACAGTGGCAACCAATACGGCATTGGATTTTCTGCGGAGAAAAAATCCGATTCTCTTTACAGAGATGGATCGGGTGGAGGAAACGGGGAGAATGGAATTCGATATAGAAGATCCCTCGGAGGCATACAGGCCGGAGCTTGCTTATGATAAGAAGGAGACAGCAGCGGTGGTGGAGGAGCTGTTGGACTGTCTGTCCGAGGAACAGCGAATCTGTGTGATGCTTTACTATCTTCAGGAAATGAGTATCAAAGAGATTGCAGAGCTATGTGACTGTCCGGAAAATACCGTAAAGAGCCGTCTGTATTATGCCCGCAACAAAATCCATGCACAGGGAGAAGATATGAAAAGGCGGGGCTTTCGTTTGTTTGGTATGGCGCCATTTGCAGCATTTGTCTATGCATTGCGACAGGATGTGACACTGGCAAAGGCAGCGGGAGTAAGGAAAACAGTATGGACTGCGGCACTTGGCTCCGTGCAGTCCTTAGATGGTACAGCTTCTGCGGTGTCTGGGAAGATTTCGTTGATTGCGAAATGGGGAACCGGTAAAATGATAGCATTGATTGCAACGGCCTCTCTGAGTGCTGGTGTGATAGCCGGAGTTGCAATCGGAACGCACCAGAGACAGAAGCTTCCGGTGAATGGAACAGAACGGATTACCATAGAGGGGAAGGGGAGTGTGGAGGATGCGACACAACAGGAAAAGAACATAACAGAAAAAGAAGGATCGGAAGATACAGAACAGACAGAGGTCACCACACAGATTCAGGATACGACAGAGCATACAGAAGATTCTTCACAGACAACCGATGAAAAAAGAACGGAGATGACGGAACCTCAGACGACACAGACGATTCCAAAGACAACGGAGGCAGTGGTAACCACGACAGAGGAAAAGAAGGAAACCGATATGCAGCGTGTGGAATGGGATGATGATTACATGGAATGGGATGATTAGAAGATTGCTTCTGGTTATTTAGTGCGGATGATACTGGAAAACGAGGGGAGACAGTTTTATGAGGAAATTTTGGGGATATTATGATAATGGAATTTATCGAATTGGATGTAATGGAAATACAGTTTATGTGTTTGACCAGAACAACGAGGAACTGACAAAATTCAAAGACATCCGTTATGCATATACTGGAGCATTTATGCCGGATAAAAATGTGTTTGCGATCAAGTCTACGGAGGGCTCACTTGCCTTTTATGATTTGTACAACCTTAGTCTGATTAAAAAAATTGTCATAACGAGAATAGGTGCACAGGATGAGGGATTTGCTTTCTCGCCGGATGGTAAATTTTTTTACAATATTGAGAAACCGGTTTCATCGTGCAGAACACAGTTGAGCATTTATGATACAACGGATTTTAGCAAAGTCAGAACCCTGTTTGCGGATAGAGAGGATATGCACCTTACGATACTGGAGTTCAATGCACAGACAGAAATATGCTATATATTAGGTTTTATGAGGAAGAGTGATGGGGTATTTGACTATGGATTTATTGGTGTGTGGCAGGAAGAGAAGGAAATGATTTCCCAAATAAAACAGTTGACATATGAGCAATATGAGTATTTTGGGGCGTACAAACACTGGGAACTTGCCGGTTTTACAGACAAGACATTCATGAATCGTTCTGTTCTGTACAGGATGAAAAACATTATCCCGATCAGTTTATAAAGAAGCAATTGAGCTGCCTGACATTTCAAGTGTATTTGAATAAGATAATGGGTCTGAACGTGTGGGGGACAAGATTACGCAGATTGCTCCTGCACTATGACCGGATTTTTATGCTCTGCCTTGGGAATCAATGAGCGGTACATGGGGGATCATGGAATCACGGCCAGGATGTATGAAAGCTCTTATTTTGCGGAAACGGAGCGTATTACGATCGTCATCAAAGCGGCAAACTGGCTGCCAAAGGATAAGGAGCGGGGAACGATCTCCTATGAACATAGAAATGTTGAGAATCTCCCGGAGAATACCACCATTGAGGAGATGAAGTTAAATGACGATCACAGCCTGACCCTTCAGATCAAGGCTCCGCTTGTCACGGATGATACGGGCGCTTATTTTTCGAGCGTACCGGGAACTGTATATGAAATAGGAACCAGAGAGACGGTTCTTGGCAGGAATGGATTTAGTGACGATGCCGATTTGACATATTTTTTGATTCGTGATAAACTGATAGATATAAAAAGTGTTACCGATAGACGGTCGTGCCTTGATTTATAGTGGCAAAAACAAATTAGCAACCATTAACCTTGGTCGGGGCGATTGCTTTTTTGTTTTCTATCTTTTCGGATATCGTGCAGATAGTGGAGTAGTACCGTGATGGCGCTGATCACCGTAGCTGCAACACCTCCAAATTGCAAGGAAACCCGTATGTACTCATACGTTGAAAGGCAAAACCGCCTACCGTATATGGTAACACCCAAGGCTATTATAGCAGATTTTGCCGGATTTCCAATGATTTTGTTTCGTTTTATCATTAATAGTATAATTCTTTTTTCAATGTGGCAGTTTCGAAAGACAGGTAAGGGGATACCTCCGCGCAGCTTGCTGCGGATGCGTAGATCTGAATTCGGCTGCTAAATCTGCAGGATTTTGACCAATTCTGCAAGGCATATTGTGTTTTAAATGAAAATCATATATTCTATGGGGAAGGGGATTTTATGTCCATTTTCTGCAATAAAATGCCCGGATTTTGTGAGTGGGTTGTGCAAAATAGATATAGTATCTGCATGAGCCTCCACGCAGTCCGGGCAAGATGAAGGGACAAAGAAGACATAGATTGCGACGGTGTTTTTAATTAGGAGGGCGCTTTATGGAATTAGACGTGCTGAAAAATGAAGAAAAACGAATGAACCTGATCATGTACGGAGTATGGGGAGTCCTGTTACCGATTTCCGCATTTCTTTTTGTGCTGTTGTTTCTGGGCGGAGGGATAAAGGATGCTTCTGTTCTGTTAATGGTAATTCTAGGCGCAGGTATAAAATTTTTTGAGAAAAATCTCGGAGAGAAAGCAAAGTATCTGTATGCCAGTCTTATGCCGGTTGTCGGTGCCATTACAATGGTAGTCGGTGATGATGGAAGATTTGGTGCAATGACACAGGCGTACTTTCTGGCGACTGTAATGATCATTGCATATTATGATGTGTCGGTGGTGCGCGTGAATGCGATCGTCACGGTTGTGGTGAATGTGGCAGCCATGATCCTCTTTCCGGCAGCCTATCTCAAGTTACATAGTCTGGTGGTCTGGATATTCATCCTGATCGTATACATATTGGAAGTGGTGGTTGCTTATATGATCGCAGGAAGGACGTTTTCTCTGTTCGTGGATGTGGAAGAGGATGAGGAA
Organism: Lachnospiraceae bacterium; assembly: GCA_017479085.1. GTDB lineage: Bacteria > Bacillota > Clostridia > Lachnospirales > Lachnospiraceae > CAG-590. Next base: position 9,528 of record JAFVCQ010000134.1, read on the forward strand.
AAGGTAGAGGATCTGTTGGATAATGTACGCGAGGCCTTTAACGGCATACAGGAATCTGCCGGCGACATCCATGCTTCCCTAAGCAATTTTGAACAGAGCGTAGAGGAGATCGCGACAGCGACAGAGGAGATCACAGGCAGTGCCGACCGCCAGATCGGAGAGGTGAACGGAAGCATAGAGATTTTTAATGCCCTGAATGATAAGATTGTCGAATCCGATAAGCAGGTGGATGAGACCGTGGCGACAATGAACCAGTTAAAGGACAAGAACGGTGAGGGAATCGCTTCGATCGAAGAGCTTTCCAAAGCATTTGAAGAAAATAGAAAGTCAACAAAGGAGGCGGCGGAGGGCGTGGCCACCCTGTCACAGAAGTCCAGTCTGATCGCCGGAATTGTGGACAGTATTAACCAGATCGCCCGGCAGACGAACCTGCTTGCGCTGAATGCAGCGATCGAAGCAGCAAGGGCAGGGGAGGCCGGAAGAGGATTCGCTGTTGTGGCAGACGAGATCAACGCGCTGTCTACGGAATCCTCCCAGGCTACGCAGAAAATTGACACTATTCTGAGAGATATTATGAACACGGTGGAAACCACCAAACAGATGATAG
>JAFVCQ010000135.1 GCA_017479085.1 Lachnospiraceae bacterium
AATCCAGCATTGCATAGCAGTGTTCCGGACCGGCGGTCGGATAAGCGCAAAGTGCGGCCACTGTAAGGGCAACGGTATCCTCCGGCTTTTTCAGGGTAGCCTGCGGCATGCTTTTCATTTCCTCAAGGCTTAATGGCAGCTTTTCGAATGTCACACTGTATTTCATCCTGTTACCTCCTGACTGATTAAAATCTACTTCTATGTAGAAATGTGTACCTTTTTCTTCATTGTATCATGAGAAACCCGATTTTCCAAAGATAGTTATCACGTGTCTGAATGTTCTGAATGAAGAATATTTTATGATATAATAAAAATACAGCACCGGCTGTTTCCGGACATTTATGAAAGCCGTCTTTAAGTTGTGCGAGGTGTGAAGAATCTTATGAAAAAAGAAACCGTCAGAAATTTCATTCTTTTTGCGGTTGTTACTACGATCGTATGGAATATATGTGATTTTATTTACTGTTCCTTTATTACACACACGGAATATGTCTTTACGGCAGGCAACAGTGTTCTGAAACCGTTTATTTCCGGATTACTGTTCTTTGCCCTCTATTATTATTTCCCGCTGCGGAAAAAATAAAATTAGAATTTTTTTCTGATGCCCCCTCTTTTTCGGATCCCCCGTCCGTATATCTAGGTGAAAACAAAAAAACGGCCGCAGTCCGGATCAAATTTCCGGAGATGGACCGGATATCAGATTTCAGGACATCGACCGAATACAGGATTTCCGGAGATGGACCGGATACCGGTTTTCGTACATGGCCGGATACAAGAAAAGGAGATTCATTATTATGAAAAAGAACAACATCAGAAAAACATCATTTGGTCTTACAGCAGCCGCACTGGCACTGGCGATGAGCATGTCGGCATTTGCAGCAACGGATACAGCTGCGTCTGATGCCGGCAGAACCGCACCGCCGTCCTTCGGGACCGAGGCAGGTCGCGAACAGGGCCAGCGTCCGGAGAGCCAGCCGCCAATGGGAGGCCAGATGGGTCAGATGGGCCAGAAACCGGAGGATGGCAAGGGTCCGATGGCGGATATCAGGGAAAAGGTAGACGCGCTGGACAGCTCCGCTGCCAAAACCAAAATCAATACTCTGATGGAGGAGCTTGAGACCGCCATGGAGGCTGAGCGCAAGCTGATGGACGCAAATCGTCCGGAGAAGCCGGAAGGCGAGACCGGTACCGCAGATACTTCCGCTGAGAAGAAGGAACTGCCGGAGCTGACGAACGGTGAAAAGCCGGAGCTTCCTGCGATGAAGGACGGCGAGAAGCCGGAAATGCCGGAGGAGTCTGCAGAGATGAAGACAGCCCGTGAAAAGGTCGAGGCTGCACGCACAGCGCTTGAGGCAGCTCTGAAGGATGCAGGAATCGAAGCTGATTTCAGCGCAGGGCAGCCTGGCGATGGCAAGGCTCCGATGGAAAAGCCTGATTTCCAGCCGGATCAGAAACCTGATCAGAAGCCGGATGCAGCTCCGGAGATCCCTGCCGGAGAAGCTCAGACAACAGCATCATAAAATTACACGGGACACAGCATTTACAGCTTTATCCTATTAAAAAGACCGCTCCACCCGGGAACGGTCTTTTTGTCTGAAGTTTAATTCAATATGTTTTCCGGGAATAGCTGGTCAGGTATTCACCGTTCAGAACGACATGCTGCAGTTCATTCATGCCCGGCATCCACTCAAAGGTGATCATATCGCCGGAGTGGGTAACATCATCACCTACATAGTGATGCAGTGTATTGGACTGGCCTGCTCCTACATCCTGCAGGTAAAAGTCGTAAAGCTGCTCTGCGCTGCTGCCGTCCTCATGGACGCCGTACATCTGGAAATACAGGTGCGGCATCCCATCCCTGCCGTTTTCAATATGGATCAGGCTGTCCACCAGTTCCGTGTGCATCTCGTAATTGCCTTCGAGGGCTCTGTCGAGCGCGGGCATGCTGACTGCTGGATTCGCGGGAGTCTGTACGCCTGCTCCGTATACCTCGTCAAATGCATCCGTCCTTGTATGCTTTACGGTGCCTGTTGTCCAGGCTCCGTCGCGGTCTACATAATCGCCTCCGATCCAGGTATTGGCATCCATGTAGCCTGCCTTATCAAAATGATAACACTCCGCAACTCCGTCTCCGTTTCCGTCGATCCATTTCCATTCATTTACGGGGTAGCTCCCGTCTGTCCTCTGCCACCAGTATCCGTAGCCGTCGCTCTTCCAGACGCCTGTACCTGCAAAAACGGGGATCACAGACATTGCACAGATCAATGCCGCTCCCAGCAGAATCTTTAAGGTTTTTTTCATTTTAATACACCTCCTCTTCTCATAGTATAAGAAAGTCCCCGCGGTCTGACCACCGCCAAAAGGCAATAATTGATAGAGCATTTATAGCTTTACCTGTCATATGCAGTATGTCCGAATCATTTCCTTAATAACAGATAGATTAATTGGCTGCTGGCTTGTCTCCATCGTCAGAATCAGATTGATTCCCGGCATGATTCCATTTTGCTCATATAGCCGGATCTTTCGCAGGTTCTTTATGACATACTCCGGATCATCCATTCTTCCAAGATGCTCCCAATATAATTGGGCTCTGTCTGTTATTCTTAATATAGTGAAATCAGGATGAATTATCACATTTCCAAGCATAAGCGGACATTCATATCGATAAGGAATGCCTGCCATTGCAAGTGCGTCCGCAATCATAACCTCTGACTTCGAACGCACACGCTCTCCTTTGTTTGAATAATGCTCCGGAACATCTTCTCCAATTTCTTTAGATTGAAACTGAATCCTCTGCCATTGTTCCGCATAGGCTTGATCGGTCAGGACTACAGGAATGATCATATTTTTTTTGATGTCAGGCGTATTTTCATATATTCTTTTCAGACAGTCCGGATCATAATTTTTAATAAATCGAGACAGCAAAGATGCCTGCTTTCCGGCAGCTTCAGCAATCTGATGATCATATTTTTTTTGGACAAGTGCAATTGCCTTTTCTTTCTCTGAAACAGGAAGATAGATACTCTTTTTGTCTTTTGAGTTGACCTTCTGGTAAAACTGAACGCCATTCCTGTGCTTGTTGACGTAGACTGTTCCTTCAGGTGCTTTGGCAAGTCGTTCTATTGCTTCTTTTTCGATCTTTTCAAATTTCTTATATTCCGTTTGAAGCTGTTCTTTTAAAGATTTGTTATGCATTGATCATTTCCTTCTTTACTTCTTACTTTATTATTTCAAATGCTTTTGCGAGATTGCTGGTATATGAGAATTTCTGGTTTTCATGCCTTGGTCGGCTGCAGAATGCCGCTGACGGGCAGGAAATAGAGAATGTGTTGCGATTTTTCATGCC
>JAFVCQ010000136.1 GCA_017479085.1 Lachnospiraceae bacterium
CGGTGACAGATACACCGTTTCCTGTACCAGATGAATCTCATCCACATCGGCATCCACCTCACAGATATTCTCTTCTATGTGACCAGATTTCTCAAAGGTCAGCGAATATATCATATCCCTTGTTGGAATCCGTATCTCATAGAAGCCACTGTCATCCGTTACGGTAGCATAAATCTCACATGAATAATCCTCGGAAACCAACTGTACATTTGTATCCGGTATTCCATAATCAGAGGAATCATACACATATCCACTGATCGTACTAATTCCTTCCTCATTCCGAATCTTGTCCATCGTGTTATATGCCAGATTCAACATGCGTTGTTCCTTTTCATCATAGGCTTGCTGTATCTCTTCACTGCAGTCTGCATACAGCTTAACCATTCCCCTGTACCCCTGCTCTAACTGTTTTTTCTCATCTGATCCATAGCAGTAATTGGTCATCTGGCCATCTTCCACAATGCGCCATGTGACCAATGTATCATGACAGAAGCGGAATCGCTCACCATCCTGATTGGGAGTCGCATAACTTGGTGTGTAATTCGTATCCTCATAGGAATAGATAAAATTGATCTCACCGTCATCGGTGTAATAGTATTCTGTAATCACCAGTTTCTTTTTCTTATATTCAATGCTTACGATCTTATTGATCACGTCTGTATCCGGATTGTGATAAATCTCATACTCCATCTCATTCCCGGACTCTTTGTTCAGAAATTGTTTTTTCTCCACAAAGTATGAATTGATCTTACCATCGGTGTCACTTCCAAGATCCACATCCTCTAAGGTATAAAACAGCTTCTTATCCCACGTATAACTGTCTTTTCTCTCTCCCGGCTCATAACGCATAGCGGATAGATCGATCATCTGTGAACCCTCACTGTCGTAGGCTACACGAACCACTCCGTCATCCACTTCCTCATCCTTGTCATGTCCGACATTGTTTAACGCTTCGACCTGATACGTGAGATCCTCTGCCTCTGTTCTGGTCTTGAGCTGACACTGTGCTTTGACGGTATCATCTGACTTTGACACTGCTGTCAGACCACATGCAATTCCATTCTCATGCAATGATACATGACCATTACTACCCACATACATTTTCTCAGAGTCTGATATCCAATTCACATCGGATAGCTCCAGTCCTGAACATTGCAGGTAGTTACTCATGTTGATATCCTTATTTGCTTCCACTTCATACGTATTTGCCGTAAAGGTCAAGCCCGCTGCGGAATAGACTGCATTTTCGTCATCCCTTTTGTTCTCGTCGGTCTGAACCGGCTGATCTGTTCGTCCACTTACCAGATAATAATCACTTGTATTTTCAATGGCGAAAATACAGATCAGCATCAGTATCACCAAAGCGATACTGACTCCACAGGCCATTCCAATTGTCAGCGCCTTATTTTCCGGTATTTCATTTCTGCCGGAAGAAGATCTTACGATGGCTCCATCTAAAGATGCTCCACAGCGTTCGCAATATTTCATCTGATCCGGCATCGGTGTGCCGCACTTCCTACATACCTTCATACTCTCTCACTCTTTCGTGCTCACAATAATATAAACTGCTGTTCTCTGTTCCCGATTATGATGATCTCTCCCCTGCGTACCGGATTGTATACTCCTTTTCGCAGTGCTCCTCCGGATTTTAGGTATACTCCATTTGTGGAATTATCAAAAATCTCATAGATTCCATTTTGATTATTATATCTGATTGCACAATGGCGACTGCCCACATTGGGAGTCTGAAGTACGACCATCATCTGCGGATCGGATCCGATGGTCAATGTCCTTCCTCGAAGAAGAATCGTCTGTCCTGCATAAGCTCCGCTGATTCCATGTAACCCCGGATTAAAGGGTGCCTGTACACCGGAACCCGGGCGGCTATTCTTATTCTGACCAATAATCTTATCCCTGCTGTTGTCAATTGCTCCCCAGAAGAAGAATATGTAGAACAGCATGATCACGATCAACATAATCCACAAACATATGGTTCCAAACCAATAGGATCGATATCCCATATATTCTCTTGCCATGCTGTTGATATTCGATGCATCTTCTCCTGTATAAGGCAGTGCATACATCATAATATGTAACAGAATGGATACCCCTGTATTCACAATCACTAATATGGTCAGTGTATTCCCCAGATCCACCTTGGAAAAAAACTGGACACATGCACAAACCACAACGGCCAATGCAAGCAATACTGTCAGCACAAATAATACGATGTTGAATGCCGAGTAGGAATAATCATAATACCCGGTCCAGTAATGAGACACTGCACCCTGACTCACAAACACTGCAAAGTGCATGATGCCCAGCAGCAGATTGAATACTCCAACATTATAGAGCAACAGGATTGGTTTTAAGCGGAATGCTGCTATTACCCCATATCCAATGGAAAACAGCATCAAAAATATCCATACGATACTCCCGTTACTCATGATCGATACGATCAGTGACAGTAATACCACTACACAGGTGATACACCAGAATACGAACTCTGCAATCGTTCCGGGTGTCCTCTCATGAACCAAAGCGGAAAAAATATTATCGATTCCTGCGCCACGCTGATTCCCCGTCATTTGCCTGCCACTGTCCTGAATCTGTCCGCAATAATTGCACACAACGCTACCCTCTGGCAGTTGATTTCCACATCTTGAACAAAACATATGCATTCCTCCCTTGTCCGACTGCTCTCTTTTATCATACCTGTTTTTGCAAAGCGATATCATTTCTGTAAAAAATAACAATAATTTTGTAACTTTTGACTGCTACACCAGTTTGATCGCTTCCTCTCCTCTCGCTATGTAGAGCACGGTTCCCGGAGGAAGCGATGTATATTCTGACGTTGTCAGCATTGTTCCATCTGACAGAGTTGTTCCCGTAGAAGAATAATCGATTGCCTGATAATATCCATTTATGGAATCGTAGCGAATACCGCACTGTCTCCGGCTGACTCTTGGATTGCGGAAGATCAGCATACAATACTTGGGATCCCTTCCTAACACAATCTCCTCACCGGCACGAACCTCTACGGTCTGTTCTGCATATTCTCCCTGAACACCCAGCAGCATTCCGGTCGGCCGAATCGGATTATGCTGCTCCGCCCGGTCTCTCAAGTGCTCCTTATATATATCATCATGCCCGTTCCACTGCACAACGGTACCACCCTGCTCTCTGAACAAAGCCATACAGAGGATTCCGTATATCGCAAGCATAATGGCAAATAGCAATACAATCACGGACGTGGCACTCTCGTAACCCTCTTCCCAAAAAAGCCGGGACGGAACCCGGATCCGTATTATGAGTTCACAGATGAGTGTCACAAGACCATCTGCCATGAGCAGACCGGAAAAGGTTCTCCTTCGTGTAATCATGAATATGACAGAAACCATGCTCAGCATGACCGGAATAAGGATCATCCATCCCCACATCCTGAGAACCGGAACCACCCTGTCATTATCAAGCTTCCTGCCTTCCTTCAACTGTACTTGTGAGATGTCTATGTCTTCTTCATCGACTGTCAACGCCCATTTTGCAATGGAGATCCGGATGGCAGAGCTTCCGTTCTGCCTCTGTACCTGACCATCCGGCAGGAACATTGTGAATAACAGTAGGACCAGTAATCCGATTCCCACCCATGTCTGCCAATGAAACCGATATTCTCTCATCTGCATACTTCCCCCCTCACAATATGCTCTCCATCAATTCCCGGAGAGCCGGAACCGATGCAATTCTCTTCGACGGTTCCAATTCCATTGTTTTCTGCAATAATTCTACCCAAATCAATGGCAGTTTGCCAATCAGCCCCTCTGACAGATCGGTGTCCTCACCATTCAGACGCCGGATCACATCCGGTGGTTTGTGTCCGGTCAACAGATAATACATAGTCGCCCCAAGTGCATAGATATCTGTCCATGGACCTTCCCCGTTGGATTTTCCCTCCCTGGCTGTCCGGTATTGCTCCGGAGCAGCATAATCAACCTTCAAAAATGCCGCACTGATCGGTGGTTGTGACTCTAAGCTATACTTCGCTGCTCCCATATCAATGAGATAGATCTCTCCCTGTCCGGTGACCATAATATTGCCCGGACTAATATCACTGTGAATGATCCTGTGATCATGCATCTCTTCCAATGCATCCAGAACCGGAAAGATCATATCTGCCACTTCCATCGCTGCATATGGCTTATAACCCTTTGTGCGCATCTCCCTTCCGATACTGATCCCTAATATATATTCCATCACCATATAAACGGTGTCATTGGCCTCGAAAGCATCATAGATCGTCACCATATGAGGTGTGTGTATGAATTTTGCAGTGATCTTGATTTCCTTAAGAAACGACTGCAGGCCATAGCGGTATGGCTGTAACTGGTTCGATGCCCTCACCGCAACATAGGTACCATCCCGCTCTGCCCACTCCGCAGGATAGTATTCCTTCAGAGCAACCAATCGATGGAGCAGAATATCCTCACACAGATAGGTGATTCCAAAGCCGCCAATCCCGATGCAATCAATGACCCTGTATCGTTTTTCCAGACAGGTTCCTGCCAGCAAAGCCTGTTCCCTGATCGTGGTCTGCTCCGGATCGGGCAGCAGACCCGCTGTCCTTGAAATAGGTGTATTTGCAATCTGCTGAAATTCTTTGATATCCATGTAGCGGTCACGAAAAGACAGAATCAGTGTCTTGTGCTTTCCCACAGTCTTTAATGCCTGAATAACAATCTTATGTGTACCCGCAGTTCCCTTCTCCACGCTTTTTGCCACATCCCTGAGCCGCTCTTCGTCATCCCCAATTATCAAAAACGCAAAACAACAGATACCTAACAGATTGTCATAGAGTCTCCAGACCACCACATCCCTGTTTCTGCTCACACAATATGTCATCCCCACAAGATACCGCTTATCCAGCACATCCCCTGTCTTCCAACCAAACAGCTCCATCGGCTTCCTGCCCGGTTTCCAGCCACATCTTTGACATGCATCATCATCCTTGTCCCATTCTGCAAAACATCCACGACATACCTTTTCCATCGTTCCTATTTCTCCAACCTTCTCATATGATCTCTCCATACAGATCCCGATACAGCTCTGCAATCGTCTGATACCGGGCCCGGGCATCTAGTGACAGCCCTTTGCGGATCGCAAGATCCTGCTGCTCTGACACCGGCACACCGAGAACCTGAAGCAGTTGTACCGTATCCTTCACCTGTCGTTCCTTTGCATTTGGAATCCGGATTCCCGTCAACAGATAATAGATACTGGCACACATACTGTACACATCACTCCACGGACCCTGATTTCCGTCCCTTGTATACTGCTCAATCGGTGCATATCCCTGTTTGAGCTGTACGGGTACCTTCTCGTGGTTCTCATAATCCTTTGCAGCGCCAAAATCAATCAGCTTAGCCTTTCGCTCTCTGGTAAGCATGATATTATCCGGACTGATATCCCGATGAATAATGTTTTTCTTGTGTACTTCATTTAATGCCTTCAATACATCCTTCAGCAGGAAGAACACCTCATCCGGCATCAGTCTTCCACCCCTTGCCTTGGCATACTGCTTCATATTGATCCCGTCAATATATTCCATCACAATGTAAGCCGTCCGGTTCCCATAAAAGAAATCCCTTACCGACACGATCCCCGGCATAAGATAGAACTTAGACAGATTCTCGGCCTCCTTGATATACGCCTCTAATCCCTTCAGGTATGCCTGCTGTTCCCTTGATGGGTTCGCAGTATACTGTGCGGGCTCATATAACGTATACTGGATGGATACGGATATCTGATCGGTATAGGAGCTGGCATCCGGATTCCGCGTTGCAATCTGTCTTGGAAAATACTCCTTGATACACACCTTCTTGCTCTGGTAGAAATCCCAGCCCACATAAGTGATACCAAACCCACCGATTCCCAGAACCTTTCCGATCAGATACTTGCCATTTACGATCTCATATAACGGAAGGCTGTTCTTTGGACGCTGATATTGATTCACAATAAAGCCGCAGTGTGGACAAACCACCGCCGGCCGATTTATTTCCTGCATGCATCCCATACAGAGCCTGTTGGGATCCACTAATCTCTTACCCATTGTCTTTGTCACCTCTTCCGTTATGTGTAATTTAATAATCATAATCATTTATTCAATATCCCATGTATTTCCAGAACCACCCGATGAAGTTCCCCTTCCGGTTCTGCGAACCGGTGCCGAACCGGCACTCAGCCAGAGCGTCAATATGTTATCACTCTGTTCCCCGGCTCTTACACCATCTGCATACTGATATGATTTTTTCTCCAGCTTATTATACACGGTTCCCGGAAGGAGACTCTGCTCTGCCACCTTTCCCTGTTCAACGGTATCACTGTAAGAACCATCTTCAAACTGAAGTTCCAGATAGTCAGCCAGACCGGCTTCCTCCAATGCCTTCTTTGCCTTCTTCTTTCCCTTGCCGGTAAAATCCGGAATTGCAACCTCGTAATCCGATGCCTTTCCACAGGAAACAGCAAAGGTCAGCTCCTCGGAACCGTTGCACAGCTCTCCCGCCGCCAGCGACTGGCTGTAACAAATCCCTGGCTCATAGTCATCCGTATACTCACGGATCAGATTGATCACCCCTGCTTTGGGGGCAAAATTACCGTCTGCCTCCATATCTACAACCTTCAGCTCCGCACCCGGATAAGCACTTTCATATATTTCAAAATTATACTTTGAAAAATAATTCCGGATATCCTCTATGCTTTTTCCGGTAAAATCTTCTAAGGTATACTGAC
>JAFVCQ010000137.1 GCA_017479085.1 Lachnospiraceae bacterium
GCCGCGCTGTTTTGAGATTGAACAGCGCCTGAACGAGGCACTTGACATTCCGGTATTTCATGATGACCAGCACGGTACTGCCATTGTGGTTCTGTCGGGTATCATCAACGGTCTGCGAATCACCGGTAAGAAGAAGGAGGACTGCCGGGTTGTCATCAATGGTGCCGGTTCCGCCGGAATTGCGATTGCCAGACTGCTGCTCACATATGGGTTTTTGCATGTGACAATGTGCGACCGCAACGGGATTCTTCACAAGGATTACGAGGGACTGAATCAGGCACAGGAAGCCATGGTCAAGGTAACCAATCCGGAGGGACGAACCGGTCTTCTTGCAGATGCTATGGCGGGAGCCGATATCTTTGTAGGGGTATCCGCCCCGGGAATCGTAACACAGGATATGGTTCGTACCATGAACCGGGATGCCATCCTCTTTGCTATGGCCAACCCAACACCGGAGATTATGCCGGAGGCTGCAAAAGCCGCAGGAGCCAGAATCGTGGGAACCGGACGTTCCGATTTCCCGAATCAGGTGAACAATGTGATCGCTTTCCCGGGCATCTTTAAAGGCGCACTGGAAGGCCGCGCCTCTGTCATCACAGAAGAGATGAAGCTTGCCGCTGCATCTGCGATTGCCGGTCTTGTCTCTGACGAAGAACTAAATGAAGATTTTATTATGCCGGAGGCCTTTGACCCACGCGTTGCAGAGGCTGTCAGCGAGGCTGTAAAATCCCACATACACGCTTAAGGAGATGCATCTATGACCAACGAAGGCTTGATTCTATACAAATTAATGATTTTATATATGTTGGACCGGGTAGATTTTCCTTTGACCGCCTCCCAGATATCACAATTCATTCTGGACAGGGATTATACCAACTATTTTAACCTCCAGATTTCATTGAACGAACTGATCGACAATGATTTTATCAAACCCATCTCCGAGCGGAACCACTCTCTTTATGAGATCACGGAACAGGGCAAAGAGGCGATCGAGTTATTTGAATTCAAGATATCAGATGCGATTAAGATGGATATTCTGAATTATCTGAGAGAACAGAAGATTGAACTGCGCAACGAATCCGCCATCTCATCTGACTACTATCCATCCAACAACGAATACATTGCACAGTGCAGTATCAAGGAACGGAATCAGACCCTGTTAGAGATCAAGCTCTCTGTCCCTACACAGGAACAGGCAATTCATATCTGCGATTCCTGGCAGGAAAAGAGCGAAGAGATCTATCAGTATCTGATCACATCCGTGTGGCAGGACAATGATGAATAATACCTCATCTTCCTGCTGATCCCTGTGCATTATGCTATCCTTCTGCCATCTGAAGGGCGGATTCGATATAATCCAGAATCGCATCCCTCCCCTGTTTTGACAGCGCAGAATATGGAAAGATCGGATTCTCTGATTCCATCTCCAGCTTCGTCCGTATCAGTTTGATCTGTTTCTGAAGCTGGGAGCGCTTGATCTTATCCGACTTTGTCGCTATGATCACCGGTTGAAATCCATTATGCACAATCCAGTCATACATCAGCTTGTCGTTGGCAGACGGTTCATGCCGGATATCAATGAGCAAAAACACCAAAATCAGTTTCTTCGATGTATGCAGATAGCGCTCTATCATCTTCCCCCATTTTTCCCGTTCCTTTACCGACACTTTGGCATATCCATAACCTGGCAGATCCACAAAATAAAAGGCATCATTGACCCGGTAAAAATTGATCGTCTGCGTCTTACCCGGCTGGGAAGATGTTCTGGCCAAAGCCTTCCGGTTCAGCAGACCATTGATCAGCGACGATTTTCCCACATTCGATTTGCCGGCAAATGCGATCTCCAGATCCGGATTGTCGGGCAGTCTGCTTGTAACTCCACAGACGGTTTCTAATTCTGCATACTTAATCACCATGCTTCTTCCTCCTCTCAACTGTCAGACGACTTCAGGGAAAAGGACTGCTTTACCACTCCATACTGTATCACCTCTTTCATATGTGACACATACCGGATATCCAATCCGTCTGTAATCTCCTCGTCTAACTCCTCCACATGCTTTCGATTCTCTGCCGGTACCAATACCATATTCTTTCCGGCATTTTTTGCCGCCAGAAGCTTCTCCTTCAGGCCACCGATTGGAAGTACATTCCCTTTCAGGGTGATCTCTCCGGTCATCGCCAGTCTTCCATTGATCGGACGGTTCATCAAAACCGAATACATCGCCAGTGCCATTGTGATTCCGGCCGATGGTCCGTCTTTCGGGGTTGCCCCCTCCGGCACATGGACATGCACAATATGCTTTTCAAAATATTCCTCCTGCAATCGTTTGACTTCCGGCAGCGTCCGCACATAGGAAAGTGCAATCTGTGCAGATTCCTTCATCACATCCCCCAGATTACCGGTCAGTGTCAGACCGCCTTTACCGTCAAGCAGATTCACTTCCACGTTCAGTGTGTCGCCTCCAACCTTTGTCCATGCCAGTCCGGTCACAACACCTACCTTATTCTCAAAGCTGCGCATGTCCACCGTATACTTTTCCACTCCCAGCAGTTCCGGCAGCTTTTTCGGAATAACCCGAAGGGATTTGAAGTCACCGACCAGAATCCCTCTTGCGGCCTTCTGCATCAGGGTTTCCAGAATCCGCTCCAGATTCCGAACCCCCGCCTCCCTCGTATAATTTCGAATCACCTTATAGATCGCATCATCTGTGATTCGGAACTGGCTCTTTTTCAGGCCATTCTTTTTCAATTGCTTGTCTAACAGGTACATCTTTGCAATCTGGAATTTCTCATTTTCCGTATAGCTGTTCACCTCGATCAGCTCCATACGGTCTCTCAGAGGCTCCGGTATTGCAGAAGCATCATTCGCTGTGGCAACAAACAACACATTACTCAGATCTACCGGCACTTCAAAATAGTGATCCTGAAAATGCACATTCTGTTCACCATCTAACACCTCCAGAAGTGCAGATGCCGTATCTCCCTTATAATCACTCCCCGTCTTATCTACCTCGTCTAACAGAATAAGCGGATTCTTCACACCTGTCTTGGTGACCGTCGTGACAATCCGTCCCGGCATCGCTCCAATATACGTCTTCCGATGTCCGCGTATCTCCGCTTCATCCCGCACACCGCCCAGAGCAATCCGTCCGTATTCCTTATGTAACGCTGTGGCAATCGATCTGGCAACGGATGTCTTTCCGGTTCCCGGAGGGCCCACAAGACAAAGGATTGGTGCATCCTTCCTCCCACTGAGATTCCGCACTGCGAGATAATCGATGATCCGTTCCTTAATCTTCTTCAAACCATAGTGATCCTGTTCTAACTGTTCAATTGCAGTTTGTAGGTCATCATTGTCTGTTCCCTCCTTGTTCCACGGATATTCCAGCAAAGTTTCGATATAATTCCTTACGACTGCGCTCTCTGATGAAGTAAATGACAGACCCGTGAACCGTTTGATCTCTTTCTCCAGCTTTTCTCTTACC
>JAFVCQ010000138.1 GCA_017479085.1 Lachnospiraceae bacterium
GATATGAAGCGGAAGGAGGGATTGTCGGAAGAGGCTGCTATTAACGATTTTGGAGATTTGAAGGAGTTGACAGACGGTATTCTGGAAGCATATCATGTGAACAGGGATTATGGAAGTGAGGGGAAGCCGGATTTTGATGATCGGAAGGAGGAGAGCCGGGCAGCAGCGAAGGTGATTGGCAAAGGTGCCGGAGCGATTGGAAGAGGAATTGGCAGTGCAGGAAAATGGGGGGCTAAGGGTATGAAGAAGCTCGGAGGCTGGATGATGCAGCCATTTGTCCATTTGCGAGAGGTGCTTCATGCCAGTAAACAGAAGGCTGAGGGACGGGGAAGCTTTGGCCGGATATGGCTTATGTTCTTAGGCCTGTGCAGTTGGTTGTGGAATGGTGCAAAGCAGTGTGGAATGCTTGTCCGGAATGTTGTTATATGGTGTACACATATTCTGTGGAAGACCGGTAAATGGTGTCTGTATCTTTTGTGGAATCTATTCTGGCTCATCGTTGGAGTGGGTACAGGAGCAGGGACACTTGGCTGTATTTTTTGGTTTGGAACACTGGTTGTTTTTCAGGTGATCGGGTATCCGGTGATGGGATTGATTCTGATCACCATAGGGACGGGACTGATCTGTGGCGCCGGACTGTTGCTTTCCCTCTCCCTGCTCCGAAGAAAACAATCAAACGAGGATGTTACAAAGAAAGATATGGATGAAGGGAATTTTGATGAAGATGCGGGACAGGAGGAATGGGATGCTCCGGAGGAGAATGACAAGATACAGGCAAAGCAGGTTATAGTGAGTGCAAGGCAGGAGGTGTGGAAACATGCGTAAGCTTCATAAAATCATTGGTGGAATGTTGATAGCCGGCGCACTGCTGACAGGAATTGGAAGCGGTGTGGCCTTTGCGGAATATAGTAGCTTTGAATATGGAGGAGAAGTGTCACCGGAAGGATGTGAGGCGGTTACCAGAACATTAGAGTACAAGGTACCGGTGGAGGAGAACAACGGGAAACCGGTACTGAACGTGGCAATCCCATACCATTGCGAACAAGTGGTGGATGCAGATGTTCCCAAAGATACTGTCCGGTTTGTGATACAATATTGGTTAGAGGACGATGACGTGACACCGCATATTGTGGAAGAAGATGATGATGGATTATCTATATACGTGAATTGCGATTTTTATTATGATAATGTGCGTGATATGATGAAAGCAAAAGATACCTTTTTGAAGGCACTCAGGCAGCATAAGATTGTAAAAATAAAGGGAGAGAAAGTAGAAAAGGTTGAAATTCATATGAATCCGGAAGCGGAATTTTCCATTGCGGGTACAATGGATTTCTAAAGAAGAGCAGGAGGGGAGATTTCATCCCTCCTGCTGAATACTTGAGAACAACTGTGATATGCTATTTCTTAGTTTTCACCTTGTAAAGCTGCGAACCCTTCTTCACCGGTTCTTACCTTGACAACGTTTTCTACATCATATACGAAGATCTTACCATCGCCGATATTTCCGGTGTAAAGTGCTTTCTTGGCTGTATCGATGACGGTTGCGACAGGAACGGCACTTACAATAACCTCTACCTTCACCTTTGGAAGCAGTACGACATCGACTTCAGCACCACGGTACATTTTTGCAGCGCCCTTTTGAATACCGCATCCAAGTACCTGGGTCACGGTGATACCGGATACTCCGATGTTATTCAATGCGAACTTTAACTCCTCAAACTTGCTCTGCTTGCAGAGGATGGTGACCTTGGAAATCTTCGGTGTCTTGCCATTGGCAGGAGCCTTCGTCTTGTATTCAACCGGAACTGCCTCGGCCGGAGTGGCAGGTGCAGCCGGAGCGGTAGCCGCCAGTTCGCCGGCCATGCTTCCTAAGAATACGCTTCTTTCCGGAGAAGTTACAAAATCAGAGTAAGCATCTGCCAGATTGTGTTCGGTGCTGTCCAGACCAAGAACCTCTTCCTCCTCGGTAACACGAAGCCCGATCGTATGCTTGATGGCCTGAAATACAATGATCATGGTGATGGTTACCCATGCGATCACACATACCATACCAAGTGCCTGAACACCCAGTAACTGGGCACCGCCACCGGTGAATAAGCCCTTCCATTCGGTTCCGTCTCCGTCCGAGAATAGACCGACACAGATGGTGCCAAGTGCACCGTTCATGCCGTGTACACCGACCGCACCGACCGGATCATCTACCTTTAATGTCTTATCTACAAACTCAATACCAAATACAACGACGAATCCCGCAAGGATACCGATGATGGCTGCCGAAGTCGGGGATACCGTATCACAGCCGGCAGTGATTGCAACCAGACCTGCGAGCGAACCATTTAAGGTCATGGAAACATCCGGCTTCTTATAACGGATCCATGTGATGATCATAACCGTAACGGTTGCCACAGCGGCAGCTAAGTTCGTGGTGACAAATATCTTACCTGCGGATACAATGGAATCGCCTTCCATGGATACCGTAGAGGCACCGTTGAATCCAAACCAACAGAACCAGAGAATAAATACGCCTAAGGCGCCAAGTGTTAAGCTGTGTCCCGGGATGGCTCTCGGGCGTCCATCCTTGTGGTACTTACCGATACGGGGACCGAGAATGAGGGCACCGATGAATGCAGCAACACCACCTACCATATGTACGGCTGTGGAACCTGCAAAATCGTGAAAGCCCATCTGATTGAGCCAGCCCTCTGAACTCCAGATCCAGTGACCGGAGATTGGATATACCACTAAGCTGATGATCAGACTATAAATACAATAGGAACAGAATTTTGTCCGTTCAGCCATAGATCCGGATACAATGGTGGCAGCCGTTGCGCAGAATACGGTCTGGAAGATCAGATATGCCCAGAATGGAACACCGTCCGGACACATGGCATTTCCATAATTGGCTTCGGAAGCAATTCCATTGATACTTCCAATAAATCCATTGTTGGAACCAAACATAAGACCGAATCCGATCAACCAGAATATCGGTGTACCAATTGAAAAGTCCATCAGGTTCTTCATAATAATATTTCCGGCATTCTTTGCTCTGGTGAAGCCGGTCTCAACCATTGCAAAACCAGCCTGCATAAAGAATACTAATGCGGCACCTATCAGTACCCAAATTGTGTTAACAGCAGAAAACTCCATAACACACACCTCCTAAAATGAATAATGTAAAAAGACGCCCGAATCATTTGTGAAAGAACGAGATCTTTTCAAAATGATTACAGACGCCTTTGTCTTTTGGGGAACCCCCCTCATGTATATGATGGATGAAAGTGTTTTATCTTATGATAAAAGGAAAGAGTGTATTCATAAGATAAAAAAAGGTGCTCCACATCTGTCTGTGAAGCACCTTTGCTTTCAATACCTCTTTATTATACTTAATAAATTCAGAATGTCAAGGGGGAAAATTAATTTTTGAAAGAATATGAGAAAAATAGAGAGGAAATAATCATTTCTTTGTTAATATTGTTAAGCATAAATAACGGTCCGAGAAAAGGCAGGCATTTGTTGTGGACCCGGAAAGTAAATTGATATAATATAAGAAGGAAATGATTGAACAGGAGAAGATCAGGATGAAGCAGGAAAAGAACAGACAACCGGCTTTTTTAATGGAGGATAATCATTACATGGAAGAGCCATTAGCCGGAACAACAGGATGTTTCTGCTATGAGTTGATATTATCAAAGGAGATTTTTTTGATTCCGAACAACAGTATTGAGATGCTGTGGGACATTAGCCGGAACAAATTTTACTGTTTTCCTTACATAGAACGAACGACACAGCTTGCACTGTCTGGTGACCGGCTGTTTGGAATTCATGTCGATTCTGCGTATCAGTGCAGCTGGGAAGAGGGCAGGGCAGAAGCATTGCTCGAACAGACAGGAAGGCTGTCCTCCTTTGAAGAAAGGGTAGTGTTTTGCAATGAGGAGGTAACCCGGGGATTGCGTCTGAAGGAACGACATCCTCTTGTGCGTCATGCCATCCGGCAGATTGAAGAGACAGGCGGGAGGATTGTTGTGGAGGGGATCGCAGAGGAATTTGGCTATACACCGAGACATTTGCAACGGCTGTTTCTGAAGGATTTTTCATACAGTCCAAAGCGCTTTTGCCAGTATACCCGTCTGTTAAATGCAATGTCCTGCATGATACATTCTCCGGAAACTGCGATTTCCTCACAGGCTGAGTCGTTTGGATATTCGGATCCGTCGCATTTTCAGAGAGAATTTAAGATATATATGGGAATGACGCCGAAGCAGTTTCTAAGATGGTATCGAAAGGAGTAGACAGTGCTGATTCCTAAAATATACAATGGTATTTTTGCAAAAGATTTGTTATACTGTCATATAGTAGATGGCTGGTATCCGAACAGGAAAGCATACTTTTGTTTCGCGGTATCGGTAGAACAACGGAGGATGAAAAATGGAAGACAATAATAAGGATGATGGATATGAAAAATACTGTTATCTGTGCAGAAGACCGGAATCACAGGTGGGCAAGCTGATCTATATGCCGAACAGTATCAATATCTGTCAAGACTGTATGCAGAAAACCTTTGACAGCTTTTCGGGTGGTGGTATGCAATTCATGGATTTATCCAATATGCCGAATCTGAACCGGAACCAGTTTACACCGGTGGATGATATTCCAAAGAAACAGAAGGTCAGGAAAAAGAAAGAGGCTGAGAAAAAGAAGGAGGAATCCGAGCTTACCCTGAGTTCGATTCCGGCACCGCATGAAATGAAAGCACAGTTAGATGAATATGTGGTAGGACAGGATCATGCAAAGAAGATAATTTCGGTTGCGGTGTATAATCATTACAAACGTGTCTTGACAGACAGTATGGATGACATAGAGATCGAGAAATCGAATATGCTGATGGTGGGGCCTACGGGCTCGGGGAAAACGTATCTCGTAAAGACGATCGCCCGAATCCTGAATGTGCCATTGGCAATCACGGACGCAACCACCCTGACGGAGGCCGGCTATATTGGTGATGATGTGGAGAGTGTACTCTCCAAGCTGTTGGCTGCTGCAGACAATGACGTGGAAAAGGCGGAGCGGGGAATTGTCTTTATTGATGAGATCGATAAGATCGCCAAGAAAAAGAGTACCAATTCACGTGATGTCAGTGGTGAGGCTGTACAGCAGGGACTGCTGAAGATCTTAGAGGGTGCGGATGTAGAGGTGCCGGTGGGAGCCGGAAGCAAGAATGCGATGGTGCCGCTTACGACGATCAATACCAGAAATATCCTGTTTATCTGCGGAGGTGCCTTTCCGGATTTGGAGGATATTATCAAGGCACGTTTGAATAAGCAGTCTGCGATTGGCTTTCGGGCCGATCTGAAGGACAAATATGATAAGGATCCGAATGTACTTCAGAAGGTGACGATGGAGGATTTGCGGGAGTTTGGGATGATACCTGAGTTTTTGGGTCGTCTGCCGATTCTGTACGCATTACAGAGCTTGGATGAGGATATGCTGGTCAAGATCTTAAAGGAGCCTAAGAATGCGATTTTAAAACAGTATCGCAAGCTGTTGAGTCTGGATGGTGTGGATCTGCGATTTGATGATACGGCCTACCATGCCATAGCAAAGCGGGCTTTGGAGAAGAAGACCGGAGCGAGAGCACTTCGGGCGATCATCGAAGAATTTATGTTGGATATTATGTATCAGATTCCGAGAGATGACAATATCGGACGGGTCACGATCACCGGTGATTACATTGATGGAAAGGGATTACCACTCATCGAGATGCGTGGTGTCCTTGCGCTTGAGCAGTAAGGAACGGTCGCAAGGGATACCATACCCTGTAGCTCTGCTGCGTTGCAGGCTTGCTGCAGGGTATTTGACGTTTGCATGGTTCTTGAAAGAAAGCAAACGGTGGTGTACTAAGTTCATTCTGCGCCCTTTGGGCTTGAATTCTCTAAGTACACTACGTATACCAGAAACTTAGACAATCGGTCATCGCCCTTTGGGCTCGACTTCTTGGAGTTTCAGAGTAACAGAACGGAAAGAAAGGACAGGTAGAGACATGGAACGCAGGAATGCATGGAAAAGCTATGATGAAAAGGAGATCGAGGAGCTGGAGGTACTCTGTGCAAAGTACAGAGAGTTTCTGGATCACGGAAAGACAGAGAGGGAATGTGTAACCTATATTGTAGAGATGGCAAAGCAGTATGGCTATGAGGATTTGTGTGAGGTACAGAAGACCGGAAGAACGTTGAAGACAGGGGATAAGGTGTATGCAGTCAATATGAAGAAAGCGATTGCTTTGTTTCATATTGGAAAGGAGCCTGTAACAGAAGGACTGAATATCTTAGGTGCTCATATCGATTCGCCAAGAATGGATGTGAAACAGAATCCATTGTATGAAGATACGGAACTGGCCTATCTGGATACGCATTATTACGGTGGAATCAAGAAATATCAGTGGGTGACCTTACCACTTGCCATTCATGGTGTGGTGGTGAAGAAGAATGGAGAGGTACTGAATCTTGTCATCGGTGAGGATGAGAAGGATCCGATCTTCTGTGTGACAGATCTCTTGATCCATCTGGCTGCGGAACAGATGGATAAGAAGGCGGCAAAGGTGGTAGAGGGGGAGCAGTTAGATCTGCTGATCGGCAGCCGCCCTCTGACCGGAGAGGAGAAGGAGCCGGTGAAGAAGCGAATCCTTACCCTGCTGAAGGAGAAGTACGATATGGAGGAGGAGGATTTTCTGTCTGCCGAGCTTGAGATTGTTCCGGCCGGAAAGGCAAGGGATGCGGGACTGGATGCATCCATGATCATGGGGTATGGACAGGATGACAGAGTGTGCGCCTATACCTCTGCGGTGGCCATGTTGGAGATGGAGGAGCTTCGCAAGACGGCGTGCTGCCTGTTGGTAGACAAAGAGGAGATTGGCTCTGTTGGTGCCACCGGTATGCAGTCTAAGTTCTTTGAAAATACAGTGGCAGAGGTCATGGAACAGATGGGTGTATACTCAGAACGGGCTCTCAAGCGTTGTCTGGCTTCCTCGAACATGTTGTCGTCGGATGTGTCTGCTGCGTTTGATCCGAATTTTGCCAGTGCCTTTGAGAAGAAGAATGCGGCTTATTTTGGCAGAGGTGTTGTGTTTAACAAGTTTACCGGTTCCAGAGGAAAATCCGGGTCCAATGATGCCAATGCTGAGTACATAGGAAAGCTGCGCCGGATTCTGGATGACAATAACGTCGCTTTTCAGACTGCTGAGCTGGGCAAGGTGGATATTGGCGGAGGTGGAACCATTGCGTACATCCTGTCGCTGTATGGAATGAATGTAATCGACAGTGGTGTGGCAGTACTTAACATGCATGCTCCGTGGGAAATCACCAGTAAGGCAGATATCTATGAGGCTGCGA
>JAFVCQ010000139.1 GCA_017479085.1 Lachnospiraceae bacterium
AATATGGATTTTGGGGTGAGACAGACTCTGCCGGGCATCATATCTTCTGTCAAGGAGCGAACGAGAGAGATTGAGAACACCGGAGCGAAGCTGATACCAAGAGTGTGTGTGATCCGCTATCCGGAGGATCTGGATGATTATGAGGATATTATCCATTTCGGGCATGAATTTTATGGATTGATCCCGTTTGAACGCCTGTATTCGGAGGCTTCTGATATTGTGGTCTCCAAGGATTTTAAGATTGAGAATGATATGGATAGCATTTTGAGCCGGGCCATCGTCAAGAAGGGGTTTGAGATGTACTATCAGCCGATCTACTCCGTCAGGGAAAAGCGATTTGTATCGGCGGAGGCATTGATCCGTCTGAATGACAGCAAGTATGGTTTTGTGTCACCGGGGCTGTTTATTCCTGCGGCGGAGAGCCGGGGTCTGATTCTGCCGATTGGAGATTTTGTGTTAGAGGATGTCTATCGGTTTATTGCGGAGCATGATCTGGAGCGGTTAGGGATTCAGTATATTGAGGTCAATCTGTCCGTGGTGCAGTGTATGCAAAAGGATCTGCCGCGGAAGATCAAGAGTCTGGAAGTCAAATACGGTGTCCCTCCGGAGAAGTTGAATTTTGAGGTGACAGAGACTACATATGACACGGTTGGAGGAGTGATTGACGGGAATCTCAAGAAGCTGTCCAATATGGGATACAGCTTTTCCCTGGATGATTATGGAACCGGCTATTCCAATATGCAGCGGGTTTCCAAGCTTCCGCTTAAGATGATCAAGATTGACAAGAGTCTGGTGGATGATATGGCGACACCGGATGGAATGTCGATTATGCGGAATACGATCCATATGATGAAGGATATCCGCAAGGAACTGGTAGTGGAGGGTGTGGAAACAGAGGAGGCCTTCCATGAGTTAAAGGATATGGGTTGTGATTTTATTCAGGGCTTCTATTTTTCAAAGCCACTGTCAGAGGATGAGTTCATTGCCTATGTTACGGCTAGAAATGGGCAGGCATAATGACCTGTGCAAAGTGTTCGATTGTGACGGCTGCCACGGCAGCCGTTATCACAGATAGCGTCCAATCGCATAGAGAGCGAGAAGATGCAGCGGATAGAACCAGTAAAAGAACATCTTCGCATTCGGTCCGCGCCTGCCGTTGTAGAGAGTGATCGGTATCATGGACAGCACGCCGTAAAGCTCAAACCGTCCAAAGGAATACAGGGTCAGAGTACAGAGAACGAGCCGGATGAAGGGCATCTCTCTGGCCAGATAAAACATATCGATCAGAATGACACCTCCAATTCCGTAATCGCAGTGTACAAGGTAAGCAGCGCCCCAGATCAGTACAAGGGGAATGACGTAGAGCTTATGCGTGTTCATCTCCTCCAGACAGAACAGGGAGGCCAGTCCCAACGCAAGTGTGATGAATACATTCTGGTACGGAAGATATATGATCGTATGGAAGAATGCCAAATCGAACGGAATCTCGGAGATCAGTGCGAATACGCACAGTCTGCTCAGATAGTTCACATGACTTCTCGTGTGATAAAATCCCTCCACGATCAAAAAACAAAAGATTGGAAAAGCAAGTCGTCCAATCGCGCGCAGGGCAAGTATATGTGGAAAAAAGATATAGCCGATATGGTCGATCAGCATGGAGCTGATGGCAATCAGCTTTAGGGTAAAGCTGCTCAATATATCATAGGATTTCTTGTTCAAGGGAGGTTCCGCCTTTCTTTCGTAATTATGGATAGTATAGCAGAGGATTTTCGGAAGCACAATACCTGTTGTTACAATTATTTATTGAAGATTCTTGTGAAATTGTGGTAGCATTTATAGAAAAATGTTGCTATAATATTTATTAATGATAGAAAGGGGCATTTTGCACTGGAATCATTCATAATGTCTTGTACTTAAGAGTAGACATAAAGCCCGTTCTTTTGGGTAACAATATAGGTAGCACGAATGTTTGACCCAAAGGGTGCGACCAATTCAAGCAAGAGGAAGGAGTGCTGACATGGCAAGAGACGAAAGATTTAAGACTGTATCCTTGGGAGGATATGACAAGACGTCAGTAGATGATTATATTGATGATATGAAAAAATCACATCAGCAGGATATTGAGGATCTGAAGCAGACGATCAGTAAGCTGAGTGAGACGGTAAAGAGCCTGCAGTTGGTGAAGGACAGCATCAGTTCCGAATCCAATCAGGCGATTGAGAATATGCAGAAATACAATGAATCCCTGCAGAATGAGCTGGAGAAAGCAAACCGAAAGCTAGAGGAGCAGGAGCAGATCTCGAAGTCCTATACGGACAAGCTTGAGCTGATCTCGAAGACGCTGGTGGACACCAATGAGCGGTGTGATATCATGCTGAAGGAGGCTGAGGAAAAGAGCACCAAGCTGATGACCGATGCGGAGGAGAAGAGCCAGAAGATGCTGTCGGAAGCAGAGACGAAGAGTAAGGAGATGCTGATCTCTGCAAAAGAGGAGAGCGATAAGCTTCTGATGAATGCAAAGAGCCAGAGCACCAATATGATGACAGAGGCAGAGAAGAAGAGTAACAACCTCATTGCGGATTCGGAGCGGCAGAGCGCGAATATCCTTCAGCATGCCGAGGAGGAGAGAGAGAATCTGAGAGTGCGCGCCGAGGAGGAATACAAGCAGGCGGTTGCGAAGAAGACAGCAGAGTGTGAGAAGATGGTTTCGGATGCAACACAGGAGAAGGATCAGATCCTGTCAGAGGCGAGAGAGCGGGTTGCCACGATCCGGGGCTCCATGAAGAGAGAATGTGAGAGTGTCAGTGCCTACATGACCAGCCTGATGCGTTCCGTAGATGGGATCGTGAAAGCATGCAATGAGACGAAGGTCATTACAGACAAGGCATTTAAAGGAATCGAGGGTGTGAAACAGCCGGAGCTGGCGCCGCCGGAGGATTCCGATGAGATACCACAGATTCAGTTCGAATAGAATTCCCCAAAGGAGCTGCTTATGGATAAAGAAAGAATGGAGATTTTCAAACAATTTACGAATTATATCACGTATCCAATGGTTGTGTTTGAGGCAGAGACCGGCAGCGTGCTGGATATGAATCACGAGGCAGAACAGATACTTGGAAGCAAGGTAGAGAAGATTGTAATGGAACCGAAATATTCACTGACCAAGCATAATTTCTGGGAACCGCTTCATAAAAGGAAAAGCATGATGTGGAACCAGATCTGTCTGAAAGCGGATGATCGGGAATATCTGGTCTGCGGTTTGATCAACGTTGCTAAGACAGAGGATAAGTATATCTATACGCTTCTGTTTGAATCCCAGACTGCAAACTATCATGGGAATATGACCATGGAGAGCATTGTGAATCGCGCCGGTATGGTGGCAATCCATATGGGCATGGTGGAAGACGGATATCAGGTGGAGTATATATCGGAGAATGTCAGTCAGTACGGATATACGCAGGAACAGCTTTACAGACATATTGTTACCCTTGAGGATCTGGTCTGTGAGGAGGACACAGAACGTGTACAGGAAAGTATTGTAAATGCAGCAAGGCAACATGCCGGGGAGTCTTTTGTTGAGTGCCGGATCCTCACGGATGAAAAAGAACTGATACCGGTACGCCTTTTGATATATTATATCTATGATGAAAATGATAAGCTGACTGGTTTTGAGGTTCTTCTGATGGATCTCAGAGAGGAACAGCGGAAAAACAGAGAAAATGCATACATGAACAATGTCATTTCCAAGATGAAGAATGTTCTGATCGTCAAATCCTACTATCAGGGAAAGAGATCCTTGAAATATATTTCTGCCAATGCAGGGATTCTGGGAATGAATGCAGAGGCCCTGAAAAAGGGATACAAGCTGTCAGAGGACTATATCTATCCGGAGGACAGGGATGGAGTCATCGATTCCATCTATCAGGCGGTTGCGAATGGAGTGACGGACTTTACACAGACATACCGTATGGTGCGGGATGATGGGACGAAGATATGGGTCGCAAATGATGTGACAGTCAACCGCATTTCAGATGGGGAAGCAGAGATATCTTTTCTGTTGTCCGACATCACGGAACATAAGAATATGGAGAGGGAACTTGCAGCTGCGGCAGCCGGTAAGGAAAAGGCGCCAAAGGAGAGCCGGGAGAGCAGTCTGAAGCTGTTTAAACTGGATAAAAAGGATAGTAATCTGTTAGAACGGTTTGAGACAATGGCGGGAATGTTATGCAGGAAGGCAGACTATTACGGAGTGGTGCTGGACACGGAGGGAGGTCTTTTGACAACACCTAAGGGACCGACAGAATATCTGGGACAGTTCTATGATCTGTTTGAACGCGAGGTATTCAAAGAACAGTTCGCGAATATAGTGGTGCGTGTGAAGGAGGAACGGATTCCGCAGAGTGTATCGTTTGTCATGGATAACATGGAAATACACATGATATTTACACCGATCATTTTGGAAGAGTCCGTTATTGCATACTGGGTGTTGACCAGCTTTGCTCCGGATGGCGCGGCGATACTTGGGGCTGTGGTGGAAAAGCACTGGTATATTGCCAATGACATTATAGAATGTTTTTATTCCGACCAGATCATTCAAAATGAGAAGAGGCAGAGAAAGCTGGCAGAGGGAAAGCTGCGCAGGGAGAAGAAGGAGCGGCAGGTTATTGAGGATATGCTGGAGGCACTGATCCGGAATGGAGAAAACAGTCTTCCGGAGCTGTTTCAGAAGGCAGGATCCTATCTGTTCATCTCGGATATTGGTCTGTATTTAGAGAATAAAGAAACAAAAAGTGTGGAAAAATATTTTGTACGCAACCGGTTGGGAGAAATGACTGCATTTGCCGACCGACTGATGTTTTCTGTATCGGAATATCATGTTCTGAAAGAGCTTTTTAAGAAGGATCCGGTGTTGGTGGTAGACCGGACGACAGAAGAGCTATTCTTGAAGGAATTGCTCAGGCGGACCGACATGGAAAATATGATTTTACTGCCACTCACTTCCATTTCCGGACAGAAGGGATATATTGTGTATGCGAATGCCAACAAAGAGCGTCCGTTTGATGAAGCGCGTATTGCCTTTGCTGCCTGCATTACACATATTTTTGAGAGTGCCCTTCCCGGCGGCAAGAAGGATGAGAAGAAAGAGATTATCAGCGAAGGCTTCTTTGAGGCCTATGATCATATACGGGACGCAGTGTTCGTGAAGGAAAACCAGTCGGGAGAGATTATTTTTGCAAACAAGGCTATGGATAATCTGTTCGGATTCAGTCTGGTGGGGATGCATGCCGGTGAGGTGCTGAATGACCAGACGGAACAGTACCGGCATATGCATGGAATGCGAAAGCGGTTTATCGCTAATAAAAAAGTAACAAAGTGGCAAAGCTATATGAAGGAACTGAATCAGATTATGAACATTATCGAGGTTCATATGGAGATGCAGTCGGGGAAGGATTACAGCCTGTATATTTTGAAAAAGAACAAATAGGACGCTGCCAAACCCGGTAGCTGTTTACTGGCTGATTCTTAACGAAATGACATTGCAAGACAATGGGGACAGATTGTAACAGGGTACGGTAAAGAAAGATCAGAAATATGACGATAAATATAGGAAAGGGGTAAGAACATGGCAAGTTCGGACATAGGAATTGATTTGGGTACAGCCAGTATCCTTGTGTATGTGAAGGGGAAGGGGGTTGTACTGAAGGAGCCGTCCGTGGTGGCCTTTGACCGGGATACGAGCCGGATCAAAGCCATTGGCGAAGAGGCGAGACTGATGCTTGGAAGAACCCCGGGGAATATTGTGGCAGTCCGGCCTCTGAGACAGGGCGTGATATCGGATTACCGCATTACAGAGAAGATGCTGAAGTATTTTATCCAGAAGGCAGTTGGGAAAAGCTTCTTTGGAAGGCGTCCCCGAATCTCTGTCTGTGTGCCGAGCGGGGTGACTGAGGTAGAGAAGAAGGCCGTGGAGGATGCCACCTATCAGGCCGGCGCAAGAGATGTGTCCATCATTGAGGAGCCGGTGGCGGCGGCCATTGGAGCCGGAATCGATATTGCAAGGCCTTGTGGGAACATGATCGTGGATATCGGCGGTGGAACGGCGGATATTGCGGTGATCTCACTGGGTGGAACCGTTGTCAGTACCTCTATTAAGACGGCGGGGGATGATTTCGATGAGGCGATCGTGCGGTATATGCGCAAGAAGCACAACCTGCTGATCGGAGAGCGGACGGCAGAGGAGATCAAGATTAAGATTGGCACCTGCTACCGCAGACCGGAGAATCTGACGCTGGAGATCAGAGGCCGGAATCTGGTGACGGGACTGCCGAGAACGGTCGCAGTTACCTCGGAGGAGACGGTGGAGGCCTTAGAGGAGGTGACCGAGGAGATCATTGAGGCGGTTCATTCCGTTCTGGAGAAGACACCGCCGGAGCTTGCAGCAGATATTGCAGACCGGGGAATCGTACTGACCGGTGGAGGAGCGATGCTGCACGGATTAGAGGAGTTGATTGAGGAAGAGACCGGTATTACAACCATGACGGCGGAGGATCCAATGACCTGCGTTGCCATCGGCACCGGTAAATATATAGAGTTTCTAAGTGGAGCAATGGAAGAAGAATAGGAGTTGAAGAAATGGTAAGAGGTCTTTACACTGCATGGACCGGCATGGTGAACGAGCAGAAGCGTCTGGATGTCATTGCCAACAATATGGCAAATGCAGATACCACCGGCTTCAAGAAGGAGAAGGTGACATCCCAGTCCTTTGACGATGAGCTGACCCTGCGGGTACATGACAACAATGTGGCACCGGCTCTCAAGCGTCGTATTGGGAATATGAATCTGGGTGTTAAGATAGGCGAGACCTATCATGATTTTTCGCAGGGAAGTCTGCGGGAGACAGGGAATACCTATGATCTGGCGCTGAGCGGAGATGGATTTTTTACGATTCAGACAACGAACAAGCAGGGAGTGACCACAATCCGGTATACGCGGGACGGTTCCTTTACTGTAACTACGGATGGTTATCTTGTTACCAAGGATGGAGATTTTGTACTGGATACGGAAGGAAAGCAGATTCAGATTGAGGGGGCACAGACTGCCACCAATGTTGCAATTGACGAGAAGGGCAATATTGTGGTGGATGGACAGACGGTGGCAACCCTGAATATTGTGAGCTTTGAGAATCCACAGGCACTGCTGCTGTATGGCGAGAACATGTATGAGGCGACCGATGCAGCGGGGATCACAACGTCGAATGCGGCGGTACATCAGGGATATCTTGAGATGTCCAACACCAATGTCATTCAGGAGATGGTGGATATGATCACCATTACAAGAGCATACGAGGCAGGGCAGAAGATGATTCAGACAGTGGATTCTACTTTACAGCAAACTGTTAATGAGATAGGAAGAGTATAAGAGAGGAGGTAATGATTTACTATGATGCGTTCATTATGGACTGCTGCATCAGGAATGATAGCACAGCAGACGAATCTGGATACAGTTGCCAACAATCTGTCGAATGTCAACACGGCAGGCTATAAGAAGGATACGGTGGAGTTCAAATCACTGCTCTATCAGACCCTGCAGTCTCCGTCTACCAACAATGCGGGGGAGAACAAGCCGGTTCCGGCACAGGTGGGACTGGGTACCCGTACCGCCTCGATCACGACGGTATTTTCACAGGGGAATCTTCAGAGTACCGATAATAATACATATATGGCAATTGAGGGAATGGGCTTCTTCAAGGTTCGGGATAACGACGGGAATATCTGCTATACCCGGGACGGAAGCTTTGCCACACAGCCGGTAGAGGGAGGTACCATGCTCTGTACCTCACAGGGGTATCCGGTTCTTGACCAGAACAATAATACGATTATTATCCCATCCAACTACAAGGTGGATGATTTTTCTGTTGATCAGGAGGGCAATATCTTTGTATCCTCTGCGACTGAGCAGCGGGTTCCGCTCACACAGACACAGGACGGACAGCAGTACCAGCAGAAGATCGGGCTGGTACAGTTCAACAATCCGTCCGGTCTCGACAGCATTGGCGGGAATCTGTATCAGGTAACGGTGGCATCCGGAGATCCGTTAGAGGAGTCGGCAACCCCGGCTCTTGGCCAGAGCAGGATCCATCAGAAGTATATCGAGATGTCCAATGTGCAGGTTGCCGATGAGATGGTGAACATGATCGTGGCACAGCGGGCATATGAGATGAATTCCAAAGCGATTCAGGCATCGGATGAGATGCTGCAGCAGGCGAACAATCTGAGAGGATAATACGCTGTTTACTTTATGAAGCCCGGTATATAAATATCTTGGTTTGCGGAAATGAGCGGTTTTCAGCTGCGGATACTTTCTTTCGTCCCGTACCGGAATGGGTTTCCTTTGCAGCAGGGCATCTGTATAGGTATTCCTGTTGAGGTCATAGAGAGCATTGATGTGTATGCTGTAGAATCGTTTTTAGAAAAAACAAGGAGAAAATTAATGAACAGATACCAGTTTGAACAGGTTGCAAGACGGATGGAAAAGAAATATGGAAAGATTCGGAAAGGGGAAGAAGAACACCACGCGATGCTGCTTTTCCCGATGGAAAGCAACCTTTTGAAAGTACACAGGAAATATCCGGCGGCCCGCAGCAGAAAAGTGGAGGAAGGGATCCTGCTTGCCCTGCACGAGATCGAAATGAGGATCACCGGAAAACAGGCAGATGTAACCAGATTTGAAACAGAGGAAACTCTCCTTCTTAAGAATGCCCTGCTTCAGGCGTTTGACCCTTTTGTGAATCACGAGTTGTGTGAGGCTGTGGAGCAGATGGGAGGAATAGACATTCGGAATAAAGAAGAACTTGAAAATTATTATAAGGAACCGGTTGTCTGCATGTTGAGGATAAAAGAGTCTGTGAAACGGATGGTAGAGAACAATGGGACAGATGGATACTTCGATTTTATTGAAGGCATGATGGGAACGAAGATTCCAGATGATGAAAAAATGAACTATGCGGTATGCGTCGGTTCAAGCTTGCGGTAACAGTGCAGAAGCAAAAAACACGGGGAACAACTGTTAAAAAAGTTGCTGTAAATGATATGGATGTCATCGCAAAGGAATACGGATTTTCACGGTCTGTGGAGCTTCTTTATCCCGCAGACTGGAAAGAACCACTGGGTGAAAACTGGCAGACGGTTCTGAAGTCTGCCTTCCAGAGGAGGATGAAGAAAGAATGCGGTATTGATCTAAAAGGACTGCGGGCTACAGCGCGTAAGATAAGGGGTGAAAGGACACTGTACATACTGAATGCCATTGATACCGCATCCGGTTTGGTGATCGGACAGCTTGCCATTCAGGAAAAGAGCAGTGAAATGAGTGCAATACCGGCGCTTGTGGATCTGATAGAGATGGAAGGGAGTACAGTGACCATTGATGCCATCGGAACCACGGAAAAGATCATGGATGCAATCTGTGAAAGGGGCGGAGATTTTGTCCTTCAGGTACAAAGAGGCTGTTACAGTGAAGCCGAAAACAACGAAAAAACAGGGAACGGAATGAATACAGGAAGAAACTGCCAGCAGAGAAGAATGAAAGCAAAACTCACAGCGTTCACCGGAAAAACTGTGAACAGTAACAAATTTTTTGCATAAGATAGGGCTAGGATATTGACAGGAATGTGTATTTTATGTTAAACCTTTATTATAGAGAATGGAGGTAAGGAGGTATTATGGCAATTACTGGTATTGGCACAGACAGCTATTACAGTGACTACTATTCGAATGCGACAGAGGCGTCCGCATCTGCGTTGGAGAATACGTTGAGCAGTGTAACCTCTGAGACGACAGAGGCAGAGCTGATGGAGGCTTGTAAGGAGTTTGAGGCCTATTTTATAGAGCAGATTTACAAGGGCATGGAGAAGACGATTATGAAGGCCGAGGACGAATCAGGTACTGCCAGTCAGTACAGGGACTACTTTGGTGATATGCAGATACAGGAATACGCCAAGGCAGCCACCGGGCAGGGCGATGGAATTGGCCTTGCGAAGCAGCTTTATGAACAAATGAAGCGTAACTATGGACTATAATGCAGAAGAAAGAGAGAGAGATCATGAAGATTGAGAAATTAACTGAGAGCGAAGAATTAGTAATGAAAGCAATTTGGGACTGTGAAAAGGAGCCGGTCTTATCCGATGTTGTGGAGCGCGTGAATGGTCATTATGGAAAGGATTGGAAGCCACAGACCGTATCTACTTTTCTTGCTAAGCTGGTTCGGAAAAATTATCTTAAGCTTTGTAGAAATGGCAAAATCTATACCTACAAGATTCTCGTACCGGAGAAGAATTACAAGCAGAAGCTGTACAAGCATCACATCAGTTTCTGGAATCATAATGATACGGGCACATTTGTGACCGAGATGTTTGATAATGGCGATCTGTCGAAGGAAGACATCGAAAGACTGAGAGCAAAGATTGATGAGTTATAATATACTTTGTTTTCTAATGAACCATTTATTTTATGTTGTATTAGGCATATTGGGTGGTACACTGACCGGTTCAATCGGTTATGGGATTTGGCTGCTTCTCTCACGGGAGGCAGCCAAATTTACTGTAAAGTATGAGATGGTATATCTGAGGATTGTCCAGTACTGCTATCTGGTACCGTTGGTTGTGTCGGTGATATATGGATTTATAACTGACACAGATGTAAAGGATGTGGAATCATGGTTTGATACGACTATGATAGTGGGATTACTGTTGCTTGTGATTGCATGGGCGGTATCAGTCGTAGGTGTTGGAATCTCTTACTATAATGAGAATGCAGATAGGGGCATCATCCGTTTTGGTAATGATCCAATTCATGATCCAGAGATCGTGGCAATGGCTGAAGCATGGAAGAAGAAGCTGAAGGTACATAAAAAGTTCAAGCTGTATTACAATGATGTAGTCACCTCTCCGGGAATCATCTACAGCAAGGGGTATCAGATTCTAATCCCGAAGTATGGCATGTCAAAGAAAGAGATCAATCTCGCATTGCTACATGAGCTGACCCATCTGAAGCATGACGATATCGTGACAAGATTTCTCGCCTATGTGGTCAATGCGCTGTATGCCTTTAACCCGCTCACCAAAAAGCTGCGAAAAGAAACGGTGAAGTGGGCAGAGGTGAGTTGTGACTGGGCCTGCTGTCAGCTCAAGGGAGAGGATGTCACAGGGAAGGAATACTTTAGGAGTATTCTGAACCTGAAGATTCGCACCTCGGATGATCCGGAGATCAGTGGAATGTACTCCCTGTTTGAAGACCGTGATATGTTTGAGTACCGGGTTGATATGATGCTTGGCAGAAAGAGTGCCAGACCGCATGTGGAACGGGTGCTTATGGCGGGTGTGCTATTGGTGTTTGTCATGCTGATCTCGATTCCGGTCTCGCTTAAGGGTATTGAATTATGGCGGGGCAAGACGATGACGTATGTGGCAGAGAAGGCAGATTCTCCGGAGGTTGTGGAGGTAACGGAGGCTTCGTTGTTTACAGATATGGCGGTCAATTATATCGATGAGGATATTGTGAATCACACCAGCAGTACCGATTTTACTCTACCGGTAGACACCGCAAGGGTGTATGATCTCTCGAATCAGAACAGTGAGAGTGTCGTCGTGAATATTATATGTAATGATGGTGCGTATGAATGTGGCTGTATCGTGGAGACGGGACAGATCCTGCATCTGGAGAGTGAGGATTCCACAATCATTCCGTTGGAGATGTCAGGTGAGGAGATTGACCAGTTTTTTATCATGAATGTCGGCGATTCGGACTGTCAGGTCGAATTGTTTCTGAAAGTCGATTCGGAAAAGTGAAGTTATTGTTAACATTTTTGCAATCTGCTTGTGTTTGATGGTAATATGTGGTAAAATAGCATATGTAATTTATGACAAAGAGGAGGAACTGTTTATGAAAGGAAAAATGCTGCTTGCGAGTATTTGTCTGGTTCTGTGCGGACTGCTGATTCCACATCAGACTGCATCGGCAGAGGAGCTGGAGGAGCATACAGCCTATCTGACGGATGACGAGTTCAAGTATGTGATCGAGGAATCGATGGAGGATGTATACAATATTATGTCCGAGAGTTACAGCATGAGCTGGACGATTAAGAAGAACCGCAGAAAGACCACAGCATTTTTTGTCAAGTATGCCGACAGTACGATTAGCATCGGTGTGGAGCTGAGCATGAGCGGCAAGGCAGGGATTATTGGTGGAGATGGAGTTGTCCGCTATGTGGAGGGAAGTTCCCTTTACAAGTCCTTTGCTATCTCAAAGACGCAGCCATATGGTGTCTTTATCCAGAATGATCACAACACCAGTATGACTTCAAGCGGCTATTATTATCGGTAACCGGCAAGTACACGGAAAATCAAACGGCCGGCGGCACATTTTCCCAGACGGGGAGATATGCTTTCGGTCTTTTGATATAGTATCATGTTATGGTTTCTTAGATGGAAGAAATGTTATACGTTGATGTCATCATCTTGTCTTCAGCTTTTATATCATAGTATTCTGAGCAGAAATGCTCTTTTTTTATACGCTAGTCAGACTAACTCAAAAGCAGTCAATAAACCGTATCTCCGTATAGAAATCGTAATACATCATTTGTTGGTGGGAAATCCGCGGCACCGGTTGCTAACCGTTTTCAAACATGCATAGTTAATTTAAAAAAGTCTGAATGAAAAAGGTGTAAAGCCTAACGGAATAAGACCTTACACCTTATGTTGGATATTCTGTTTTATTGTTCTCTGTCGGTCGTTTCTGATATAACTTCTCCTCTTAGGGACAGTTCCTTATATTGGATATCTCTCTCTGTTATTGGGCTGCCTCGGTACTGGATATAGACAGCTCTGTGCTTGTAATTTGTTCGTCTGTTTCCCCGGTTTGTTCAAATTCATATTCGGAAGTCGTGGTATCCTCCGATTCTTCCTCGGAATCCGTGCCTTCCGTGTCATCGGCAGAGGACGGATCCTCCCGGATATAGAGGATATTCTTGTCAATGGAGAGAAAATCCTCATCGTTGATGAAATAATAGTCATCCGATGGCTGGATTGGTATCTCCAATACAACCGGATCCATATATCCCGGCGAAGCGGTGGTATTCTTCAAAATCTCAATAATGCCCTCTGCAAATTCCGTCTCATAATCGACCTCGGTCGTGTTGTTGTAATCGCCCTCTTCGACATGTGCGTTGAAGGTCTCGATATACTGTACAATCTCATCATACACAGTCTCCAAAGTATCAAGCGGATAGACCGTCAATTCAAGGGTGTAGGTGTCGGTATCCTTATTGTGCTTCACATCCGTAACTTCATATTTGGCATTGGCAAATATGGATTGTGCCAGATAATAAAATTCTGACAGGATCGTTCCGTCGTCCACTTCCTTGACACCATAATAATTCATGAGATTATGCGCCTGATAATCCATGTTGGCAACATACACGGCCTCTGCATCTTTCTGGGATACGCCGGTCAGGGTAGAATAATCTTTGGAGATATTCTTATAATTGATATCCAACAGACTGGTAACGTATCGGGAATATACCTTGGCCTTGCTGTCAAACAAGGAGCATCCGGTCAGGGACAGGAGCATGGTGCAGACCATGATCCAAACAGATATTTTTTTAAAAACATATTTCATTTATATAAAGCCTCCTGTGTAAACAATTCAGATTCTCTGCATACATTGATATGCAGGTTATGTCGGTTCGTGCGAGCACGACCGCCGCTTTGCTCATTATATCACATTTTATATAGTGTGTCTATTGGTGAAATGATGGTAACCTTACAGTTTGCGGACGAACCTTTTGCCGGTAAACATATATCACACCAGCGGTTGACCGGACGGTTTGAGGTGAATATTTCGTTTGCATTTAACCTGTGTGTACGGGCAAAGCGGTGAATAGTAAGGGAATGACCTTGGCCTTGCGCAGGAACCATTTAGAAATAACAGCTTGCAGACACACCCCTGCTATGTTATACTCTATCCAAAGGCATAAGACATTTCTCATATATATTGAATCTTCGTGTAATCTGATATTCCGGCTCATCTGAAAATTCAAGTGCTTTTACTAGTCAGAGAGAAAGGAACAGTGTTTCCGTTGTTGTTTTGATGTTGCCTGTAAAATATAAAATAAAAGAGGAAGGAACATGAGAATATTTGATACACATGCGCATTATGATGATGCGGCATTTGACGTGGACAGGGATGCGCTGTTACGGCAGATGAACACAGAGGGCGTGGAATATATTGTGGATATAGGCTGCTCAATGGAGAGCTCCAGACAGATCGCGGAGATGGTGGGACAGTATGATTTTCTCTACGGGACAGTGGGGATTCATCCGGATGATGTGGAGCATGCAGCAGAAGCGGATATGGAGGAGCTGGCAGTGCTGGCGAAGCGGGATAAGATTCTGGCGATTGGAGAGATTGGACTGGACTATCATTATGAGGAACCTGCAAGAGAACTGCAAAAGCAATGGCTGGTTCGTCAGCTTCAGGTGGCAAATGAGGAGAGGCTTCCGGTGGTCATTCACAGCCGGGATGCGGCAAAGGATACGCTCGATCTGATACGTGCGGAGCATGACCATGATCTCGGAGGTGTGATTCACTGCTTTTCGTATGGGGTGGACATGGCAAGAGAATATCTGAATCTGGGCTATTATATCGGAGTTGGTGGAGTGGTGACATTCAAGAATGGCCGCAAATTGAAAGAGGTGACAGAGTACACGCCGCTTGACCGGATCGTGCTGGAGACGGATTCGCCCTATCTGGCACCGACTCCCTTCAGGGGGAAGCGCAACTGTTCGCTCTATCTGACCTATGTGGCAGAGGAGATTGCGCGGATCAAGCAGATTCCGGAGGACGAGGTCTATGACACGACCTGTCAGAACGGGAAACGGTTATATGGGATACAGTGACAGATTACAATCGGTGACTAAGTTTCTGGTATACGTAGTGTACTTGGAGAATTCAAGCCCCAAGGGCGCAGAATGAACTTAGTACACCACCGTTTACTTTGAAAGTCCAAGAAGCCGAACCCAAAGGACGACAGCCGAACTTAACATAGTCGTTTTGTTCGCGGGTATAACGTTTTTTGGAATCGTGGAACAGATTGTTCGGGGAAAGACAATGCCATTTCATTAAACCGGCAACTGTTTGGCGGATTCGAAATTTAATGACAGTGTGTTTAAAGGAAAATAATATGGAAAAATTAAGCAATCCGCAGGTGACGATTGAAACGATAAAAAAATATGATTTTGCATTTCAGAAGAAATTCGGACAGAACTTTCTGATCGACCAGCATGTGCTTGACAAGATCATTCTGGCAGCGGGAGTAACGAAGGAGGATCTGGTACTGGAGATCGGGCCCGGATTTGGAACCATGACACAGTATCTGGCAGAGGTCGCAAGGGAAGTGGTTGCGGTGGAGATCGATCCGAATCTGATTCCAATCCTACAGGATACCTTAAAAGAGTATGGCAATGTTACCCTGCTTCATGAGGATATCCTAAAGGTGGATCTCGTATATCTGGTGCAGGAGAAAAATGGAGGCAGACCCATCAAGGTAGTGGCGAATCTCCCGTACTACATTACGACTCCGATCATCATGGGTCTGTTCGAACGTCACGTTCCGCTTGAGAATCTGACGGTCATGGTTCAGAAGGAGGTGGCCGCCAGAATGCAGGCGGGTCCGGGTACGAAGGATTATGGGGCACTCTCTCTGGCGGTACAGTTCTATGCCGAACCGTACATTGTGGCCAATGTGCCGCCGAACTGTTTTATTCCGAGGCCGAAGGTCGGCTCTGCGGTCATTCGGCTGACGAGATGGGAAACGCCGCCGGTCAGGGTGAAGGATGAGACATTTTTATTTTCCCTGATCCGGGCCTCCTTTAACCAGAGGAGAAAGACGCTGCAGAACAGTCTGGTCAATGGAGGGCTCCCTGTCACAAAGGAACAGGTCGCCACGGCTCTGGACCGGATGGAGCTTCCGCAGACGATCCGGGGCGAGGCACTGACTCTGGAGCAGTTTGCGCAGTTAAGTGACCTGCTGCGGGGATGAAATTTTTTTCAGGTATAAAATCACGCACTCCTGCATAGAATAGAATCAAAAGGAGTGAGTGGGACAAGTGCAGAATTATAAGAGAAAAATTACATACTTTTATGAGTATCACAATGGGAAGGTAGGTACGACAACAGGCTTTCTAAAACTGGAAATTCGGGGAGATAAGGTGAAGATCACGGTTAATATTCAGGAGCAGCCGGGGCTTCCGTATAGGGGAGCAGATCTCTATTTTTACCACGAGGCAGGAGATCATCTTGCAGCCCTGAAGGTGGATCAGATCGAGAGTCTTGGCGGGGTTTTGACCTATCAGACGCGAACAGACTGGCAGCAGTTATTTCAGACGGGACGGGATCTGTATACCTTTGACGGAGTGGCAGTGGTATATAATGATTCACATTATTATATCGGAGATTTTGAAGACCGGAACCGGCAGGACTATACGCTGGTTCTCAAGGATGTGTCCAAACGCACAGAGGCTTCTCCGGCATCCGACAGCGGACAGGATTCGGAGCGGACTTCCCGAATTCGATCCGGGACTATGCCCTCTCAACGGGTGCCTCAAACGGGACGGGACGAAGAACGTATGCCGGATCGAAATGAGGAACAGAGTCCGGATGAGGTACAGGAAAGAAAGCAGAAACCGGTACGGGAGGAAGCATCCGAAACAGCCGCATTACAGACAGCAGAGACAGAGCAGTCGGCAGCAGAGATGGGGCATCAGGAAGCAGAGACAACGGTCCGACAGCGGGAGCGCATCCGACAGTGGGAGTCGGATCATATAAAAAAAACGAATCTGACCGGAAAACCGGAGGAGACACAGACTTCGGCTCCGACGGAGAAACCAAAGGAGACACGGGATTCGGTGCAGATGGAGAAGCCGAATAAAACACAGGCTGCATATGAGATGAAGAAGCCGGAGGAGGCACAGACCACGCAGGAAGCCGGGAGAGCGGAGAAGGCAACCCGCAAGGAACGACAGGACTCGATTCTGGAGGTCACACCATGGCCCGAGAAAGCAGGCAGTGACGCGGTAGAAACGCAGGTATCACAGGGTCGTCAGGAAACAAACGCAGGTAAGGCCGGAGGGTATTCGGCAGGGGCGGGAGGCCGGGCAGAGCAATCTCAGATGGAACAGATTAACCGGGCTGTGGAGGAGCAGAGCAGTTGTGAGCCACCCGTACAAAAGAACAATGAGAAATGCAGTACTTGCCCGTATTATAAAAAGGGAGCGGAACAGAGGGAATATGCGGATGCCTTTGAAAAAATGCTGGGTGAATATCCGAAGCTTCCAATGTACGGAGCTACCGAGTTATTTGACTGTGTTCGAATTCATCCGCGGGACATCGGCAGACTGGATATGCGCAATTGGAAATTAGGGGTCAACAGCTTTTTGACACATGGATTTTACACCTATCAATATCTGTTGCTTGGGAAAATGCGGTTCGATAACGGTTCGGAGCATGCCATTCTCGGGGTACCCGGCATCTTTTCGAACAGGGAGAAATATCTTGCCAATATGTTTGGGTTTGAGCAGTTCATTCCGGTCAAGAAGACAGGGGTCAAGACCGGAGAATTTGGCTATTGGATCGTGGAGATCAGTCCATATCTGTAATGGTCGCGGAAGACGCCATTTACTTCCACGCCCTGATACTCGATTCCCTCATAGCGGAATTCGAGACGCTCTAACAGCCTGATCGAGGGAATATTGTCCGGCGCCACCCGGGCCTCGATCCGGTGGATCTTATAATTGGAAAAAATGACAGGGATCGCCGCCTGACATGCTTCAAGCGCATATCCCTTTCCATGGTAGTCTGCATCGAATTTGTAACCGATGGCAGTCCGTGAGAAAGGGCCATGTTCCATGCGGGAAAAATTGACGGTGCCGATCAGGGTATCCGGAGCGTCCTTCAGATAGACATAGTACCGCATATTTTTTCCCTTAATGATTGCATCATACTCGTAATCCATACATGCAGTCTGGAAAGACAGTGTGTAAAATTGTGGGGGTCTGGTAGGCTCAAACCGGTCAAACAGCTCTTTGTTTCGAAGGTAAAAGTTGAGAACCTCATCCGCCATGGAGCTGTCCTCAATCTGCAAAATAAGGCGGTTTGTAGTTAATTTAAATGACATCTCTATCAATCTCCTTGCAATTCATGTGATATCGGTATAAACTTAGCTTATCACATTTTACAGGAGAAATACAATGACCATTGATGAAAAATATATGAAAGAAGCAATCAGGCAGGCAAAAAAGGCAGCACAGGCGGGGGATGTGCCCATCGGTTGTGTGATCGTACATGAGGGCCGGATCCTCGCCCGGGCATACAACAAGCGAAATGCCAGAAAGACCACCCTTGCACATGCAGAGCTGCTGGCCATAGAAAAGGCATCCAAAAAGCTGGGGGACTGGCGGCTGGAGGAATGTACGATGTACATCACACTGGAACCCTGCCAGATGTGCGCCGGTGCCATTGTACAGGCCAGAATTCCCAGAGTCGTGGCAGGGGCCATGAATCCCAAAGCAGGCTGCGCCGGATCCGTTCTCAATCTATTTCAGGTGGAGGCCTTCAATCATCAGGTGGAATTTGTACACGGCGTTATGGGGGAAGAGTGCGCCGCTCTCCTCTCCGGCTTTTTTCGCGCACTCCGCAGCTAAGGAACTGTGCAAGCATGTCCGGCTTAACTAAATGACATTGAACTATGCATAGTAACACAAAATAATTGACAGAATATAAAAAGTCCTGTATACTAATCGTTGTTTGAAAGAGAGAATCCTTCCATGCAGCCGGGGAAGTAGCGGCTCCCTGTACCTGCAATCCGCTATAGCAGGGGTGTTGGCCTGCCTCGGGTTTCGTCTTGAGTGCCGGCCATAGTAAGTGGCGTTGACGTGCGGGTCTTACGCAATGGAAACCTATGAACCGTGTCAGGTCGGGAACGAAGCAGCACTAAGTAGGAGCTTTCATGTGCCGTAAGGGTGCCTGGACTGAGTTAACTGCTATGGTAACGGGCTGGGGATGCTTCACAAAGCAGGCTGCATGGATTTATATTATTATTTGATGAATCATATAAGATAGTTTATATGATTTTTTTTATGTTTTTTGATTTCCCAGTGGAATTTTTCAAAAAATGATGGTACAATAATATGGATATTCTATTTTATGTGAAGAGGTTGAGGGAAAAGAGGGTATTATAACTGAGTGACAGGATGGGAGCGTGTGGCATGAATTACGCAGGTGTAATTGAATTTGTAAGGGAGAAGATTGCAGATAATGGAAGACCTCCGAATTATCCGTTCCGTGACCGGTTCGAACATACAATGCGGGTATATCGCTGGGCGATTAAGCTGCAGGCCCAGATTGGCGGCGATCTCGAGATTATTGCTCTGGCAGCCCTGCTGCATGACGTGGGCTGGGAGGAAGGCAGAGAGCACGGAGAGGTTGGTGCGGAGATTGCAGTGGAATATCTGGACAGCATTGGACTGGAGCCGGAGAAGATCAGCCGGATTGGCGAGATCATACGGATTCATGATGATAAGGATACCGAAGCGGAGTTATCTCTGGAATGTAAGGTGGTGATGGATGCCGATCTGTTGGATGAGGTCGGTGCGATCAGTGTTCTGTGGGATTCGATGGCAACTGCCTGTGAGGAAGAAGCGAATTACAGGAAAGCGTATAACCGGATCAAGAGCTTTTATACAGGGAACCGTCCCAAGATCCGGCGCTGTAAGACAGAGGTCGCGAGATTGGAATTTGACAGAAGATTGAAGCTTTTGGAAGATTTTTTGACCCAGTTGGAGAGAGAACTATTTTAGGGAAATCAGGAGGAATGAGACATGAAACAGATATTGAAGGTGATTATCGGAATCGTTATTTTGGGAGTGATCGGATTCGGGGTCTATACCATATTGCCGGAGTACCCGCACAACATTGTGAAGTCGATTGTACAGCCCGTTACGAATGCGAGGGCGAAGGATCTGATCCATAAGGTTCAGAATCTGCCGAATAAGGATGTGGACAATGTGATGTATAAGACCATCTTAGAGAAGAATACCGGTATGTGTTCCTGGGTTTACGACAATGAGATCGAACCGGGTGTAGAGTATGTGACCTTTAATGGCAAGGGTGCCAGTATCAATCTGAAGGAATATGCAGAATATAACGGTAAGATGTCTACAAGTTGTTTTGTGAAGGTGGATTTTAAGATCAAGGGGAACAGCGT
Organism: Lachnospiraceae bacterium; assembly: GCA_017479085.1. GTDB lineage: Bacteria > Bacillota > Clostridia > Lachnospirales > Lachnospiraceae > CAG-590. The sequence goes on from JAFVCQ010000139.1 coordinate 20,314, forward strand.
GGAGATTGTTCCATACATTGACGGAGTGAAGATGAGCATTGATGATGGAAAGCACGAGGAGATGAACAAACAGATCCGTGCAGATATCTTTACACAGTTATACAAGGGAATGAAGGCAGACTAAGAACAAGACCTTTTATCCGTCCGGTTTTTCCAGACGGGTAAAAGGTCTTGTTGCGTTATGCGGGGTATTTGGTCTGCGTTCCGCTTTGGCCGGTACGAAGCGCATGTCATTGGCATGCAGCACCCCCTCGTGACAGTCGCCAGATTGACAAGCGCTCTTGTCAGCATGGCTCATTATTCACGAAAATAAACCGGTTTTCAGGCCGCAAGCTCTTCAATCAGCCGCATAATGGTTCCGATCGAGTCGGACATCCGGCTTTCCCGCATGGCCTGAATGTACTGCTCCTTGTGTGTGGATACATCGCGGATCGCGTTCAACAGGGAGGCGGTGCTCAGCTCTTCCTCCTCTAACACATAGCTGAATCCGTTCTTTTTGAAGGACTTGGCGTTCAGGATTTGATCCCCCCGGCTGGCCGCTTTCGAAAGTGGAATCAGGATATTCGGTTTCTTGAGCGCAAGGAGTTCACAGATGGCATTGGCTCCGGCTCTGGAGATGACGAGATCACTGAGCGCAAACAGATCCCGCAATTCTTTTGAGATATATTCGAATTGAACATATCCCTTCCTGCCTTGCAGCGATGGATCCAGATGTTCCTTGCCACACAGATGAATCACCTGAAAATTGGCAAGAATGGCATCCAGACTCTCTCGAACGACTTTGTTGATGACGACACTGCCGCTGCTGCCGCCGATGATCAGAATCGTAGGACGTCCGGTTTCAAGACCACAGAACCGGGCAGCTTTTTCTGCACTTCCCTCAAACAGCTCTCTGCGGATCGGGGTTCCGGTAAGCACTGCCTTTCCGGCCGGAAGCAGATCAAATGTCTCCTGAAAGTTGCAGCACACCTTCTCGGCAGATGGGATGCACAGCTTGTTGGCAAGCCCCGGTGTCATATCCGATTCGTGAAGGATGGCAGGAATCCGGTTCCGTTTTGCTGCCATGACGACCGGAACCGTGACAAAGCCGCCTTTGGAAAAGACCACGTCCGGTTGAATCTTTTTGAGGATCCGGTTGGCTTCTCCAAAGCCCTTGATGACCCGGAACGGATCAGAGAAGTTCTTCACATCAAAGTATCTGCGAAGCTTTCCGGAGGATATCCCGTAATACGGGATTCCCAGATCCTCGATTAATTTGCGCTCGATTCCGTTGTAGGAACCGATATAATGAACCTCGAAACCGGCTTCCTTCAGACTGGGAAGCAGTGCAATATTCGGGGTGACATGACCGGCGGTTCCACCACCGGTGAGTACGATTTTTTTCATGTTATTCTCCTTTTTATACCAATGTCATTAAGTTAAGGGTTAGCCAGTAAACATATCAATATCATTTAGTCAAGGATTAGTCAGTAACATATACCATACTCGGCAACGTCCGGCGTAACTAAATGACATTGATACCATACCCGGTAGCGTCCGGTTTGACGAAATGACATTGGTCAGGTCGTGGCCTGTTTCAGGGCCTTTGCAAGCTGATCCGGACAGGAGGTGCCCTTCAATCCACATTGCACTCCCTCTAACCGCGAAATGGCATCCTGCACATCCATTCCCTCGATGAGACGGGAAATGCCCTGCGTGTTCCCGTTGCAGCCGCCCAAAAAGTGCACATTGGTCACTTTACCGTCTACAATGTCAAAATCAATTTTTTGTGAGCATACGCCTGTTGGTTGATATGTCATGTCTGTTCTCCTTCTTTCTATTTGAATGTTCTTCGTTTAGTATAGCATAAGCTGAAAGATTTGCAACTGCATAAAAATTTGTCGAGAATTGTAGAAATGGATTTCATAATAGCTGTTTTGCTTGGAAATGCGAAGAAAGTTACGATGGACAGGTATTGAGTTTGTCCGGCTTGGCAAGTAAACTATGAGATATAAAGAATTACAGATAGGGAAGGGATTATAGTATGCTAAAGGAATTTATTGAAAATCACATGTTTATGAGCAGTATTTTAATGTTAGGGGCGGTCAGTCTTTTGCTGCAGGCGATGATGACTCTGTCACTAAAAGGGTATGTCAAAGCGTCTGCGAATATGAAAACAACGCGAAAAAAAGTCATGATCAATTTGAAAAACCAGTTTGAGACGATCTATGGCATGGATTATCAGGTGCGCAACATTGCCGCTTATGTGGACAAGTATCTGTTGAAGCTGCGTTTTCTGGGCTTTTCCTTCTCCACATGGGAAAGAGTACCGTTTCTGACAGCGGGACTGGCAACGCTGCTGGCGGGTGTGGAGGCCTTCTACGGATACCGCACCGGCGCAGGAGTGCAGACGCAGGTGGAAATTTTATTTTCTTATGGTGTGCTTTTGGTATGTTTGTTCGTGTTCTTTCATATATTTGGAATAAAAAGCAGGAAAGAACAGATACAGATTCAACTGGTGGACTATCTGGAAAATTATCTGACGAACCGCCTGATCCGGACCAAAGAGGGCAGCAAACAGCTCAAGCTGCTCGACGATGAGATGGAGGCGGCTTTCATGGAGGGAAGCGCAGAGCCTGACACGCTTAAAAGCGCAATGCAGGAGGATGTCAAAAAGAATTCCACAACCATGGAGGAGGATATGGATATGTTGACACGTCTGCTGCGGGACATGGATGCACAGCGCAAAGAGCCGGTGCAGGACATGGTTGCAGCCAGCCATGAGCAGTCAGAGCCAAGAGCCGGGGACGGTTTGCCGGAGGCTGAGGATGCAGCCAAAGCACAGGCGGATCCAATTGCGTCAGAGATTGAGTTGTTAGAGGAATTTGTACAGAGCTTTCTTGCGTAAGCAGGAGGATGTTCTTGAACAAGAAAAAAAGAATTGGTTTCCTTTGTTTGATTGGCGGTCTGTTACTGGGCCTGGGGATTGGTCTTTCTCTGTATAGACGATCAACGGGAAATGTCGGATCGAATCAGAGCGGGAAGGCCGGGACGGAGACGGAAGAAAAAAGCGATACGGAGGAAGACACGGAGGAGGCAGCACAGAAAAAAGAGCGGGTCATCGTGGAGAATACGGATTACGCTTCCATTGACAATACGCTGTATAGCTGGTGGTTTAAGCGCAATGACAACCACGAGAGGTCGGGCTGTCAGGATGATTTTGACATTGCCGAATATCAGGCATATTATACGGTACCGGTCAGTGAAAAGAGGATGTATTTCACATTTGACTGTGGATATGAGAATGGCTTCACTCCGGATATTCTGGATACCCTCAAAAAAGAGGAGGTACCGGCAGCTTTTTTTGTGACACAGACGTTTATCCGGGATAATATAGAGCTGGTAAAACGTATGAAAGAGGAGGGACATCTGGTCTGTAATCATACGGTAACGCATCCCTCCATGCCGGGAAAAAGCGTGGAAGAACAGCAACAGGAGCTGTTAACCTGTGAGCAGTATATGAAGGAGGCAACGGGATATGAGATGGATCTGTTTTTCCGGCCGCCAAAGGGGGAATACAGCAAACGTACCCTTCAGATGGCAAAGGATCTCGGGTACACGACCATCTTCTGGTCTATGGCATATCTGGACTATGATGTGAATAACCAGCCTTCGAGCAGCCATGTGGTAGAGCATTTTCAAAAATACTATCATCCGGGCGCGATTCCGCTCATGCACAATGTATCAGTGGCGAACCGGGACGCATTGGGACAGGTGATTCGGAATTTGAAGAAGGAAGGGTACTCCTTTGGAACGCTGTATGAGCTGCAGAATGAAAAATAAAAAAGAAAATATTGATATTTATAGGTTGATTTGTTAAAATATAGGTTGATTTATTAAGGTGATGATTCCCAGAGGTTACAAAATGGGGAATGAAAAAAGAGAACAAAGGAGAGCAGTGAGATGGCAGAGAGTATTAGGTTTGATTATAGCAATGCGTTGTTCATGATTTCTGAGGATGACATTCAGGCTATGAAGACAAGAGTGCTGGAGGCAAAGGAGACGTTACTGAACAAGACCGGCGAGGGAAATGATTTCTTAGGCTGGGTGGATCTTCCGGTGAACTATGACAAGGATGAGTTCAACCGGATCAAGGCTGCAGCGAAGAAGATTCAGAGTGATTCGGAGATTCTGATCGTGATCGGAATCGGTGGTTCCTATCTGGGAGCCAGAGCTGCGATCGAGGCATTGAGACATACGTTCTATAATGTGATCGACAGGGATACGAGAAAGGGAACACCGGAGATCTATTTCTGTGGTAACAATATCAGCTCCACTTACTTAGAGCATCTGTTGGATGTGGTAGGAGACAGAGATTTTTCTGTGAATATCATTTCCAAGTCCGGAACCACCACGGAGCCGGCAATTGCTTTCCGTATCTTTAAGAAGCTGCTGATTGAGAAGTATGGCAAGGAGGAGGCTGCAAAGCGGATCTATGCCACGACGGACAAGGAAAAGGGAGCCCTGAAGAGGCTGGCTGACGAAGAGGGCTATGAGACCTTTGTGGTACCGGATGATGTGGGAGGCCGGTTCTCTGTTCTCACCGCAGTGGGTCTGCTGCCGATTGCAGTGAGCGGGGCAGACATCAAGCAGTTGATGGTCGGCGCAGCGACCGCAAGACAGGCATGTATCGAGAGAGAATTTGAGGACAACAATGCGCTGCAGTATGCTGCAATCCGGAACATATTGCGGGAGAAGGGCAAGACGATGGAGATCCTTGCAAATTACACCCCTTCGGTTCACTATATCGGTGAGTGGTGGAAGCAGCTGTTTGGTGAGTCGGAAGGAAAGGATGGGAAGGGAATCTACCCGACTGCCTGTGACTTTACAACAGACCTGCACTCCTTAGGCCAGTTTATTCAGGACGGTACCAAGAACCATATTGAGACGGTTATCAATATTGGTTCTCCAAGACGGAAGATCATTATGGAGTTGGAGGATGATGATCTGGATGGTCTGAATTATCTGGCAGGCAGAACCGTAGACTATATCAACAAGCAGGCGATGAACGGTACGGTGCTTGCCCATGTGGACGGTGAGATTCCGAATATGATGATCACACTGCCATATATGACAGAGTTTAATCTGGGCGAGCTGTTCTATTTCTTTGAATTTGCATGCGGGGTATCCGGTTATGTACTTGGCGTGAATCCATTTAACCAGCCGGGTGTAGAGAGCTATAAGAAGAACATGTTTGCACTGCTTGGCAAGCCGGGCTTTGAGGAGCAGAGAAAGGCACTGTTGGAGAGAATGAACAGCGTGCAGTAGACACTAATACATAGAAAGGAAACCATCAGAAGGGGAGATTCTGGTGGTTTTTTTCGTGATGTGAACGGATGAATCACCACTCCCACTTGAAGTGGAGGATGGTGATTGGTAACGTTAAGTCCCATATATGGGACAAGCTGTAAGCAAAAATCAGTGTACAAATGGCCGGCTTTTGGGTATAATGAAAGACAGTTACAGAGGAGCTGTCAAGGGGATGACCCGCTGTTTAGAAACGGAGGAAGAATATGAAAAGAACTACATGGCTTACGAGCTGTATGATGGTGTTGGGAGCAGCCATTTTACTGGGAGGCTGGATACCGGGAGGCGGTACGGTACATGCAGCAGATTTTGAAAATGAGACGACAAAGGGAGTACAATCGAAGAATATCCATACACAGAATTATGACTGGAACTGGTATCATCCGGTAAGATCGTATCTGTACCGGAATCAGGATGGAACCTATACCCGGGTGGAATGTGTGGACGGGGCACTGTATGCAGAGGTATACGATGCGGCATTCCAGTTTCAATCCCAGAAGAAGATCGGGCTGGAGCTGAAGGAATTTGGAGGTGTATACCGTTCCGGCGATACATATTTTGTTGTGGAGGGGCAGGAGAATAGTGCAAAGGCTGCGGTTGGCACAACAGAATTTCGGATCATCAAGTATGACCGGAACTGGAACCGGCTGACATCAGCGGATATTCCCAATGCGAATACGGCAAAGCCATTTGATGCCGGCTCCTGTCGTTTTGCAGAAAAGGATGGCATGCTGTATATACGAACCTGCCATGAGATGTATAATGGTCATCAGGCCAGTGTGATGTTTCAGGTCAGGATGGAGGACTGTAATGTGATCACGGCTAATTATGACGTGGCAAACAGTGCCTATGGATATATCAGCCATTCCTTTAACGAATTCATGGCAGTCCGGAATGGAGTGCTGTATGCCTGCGATCACGGAGATGCCTATGAGCGCGGCATTACAGTCATGCGTTATGACAGTGTGGCGGAGGGGGTCAGAAGCTTTTCGAACCGTGTCACCGCAGTCATAGCATTGCCATTTGAAGGAGAGGCAGGGAAGAACTACACAGGTGCAACGCTGGGAGGCTTTGCTGTCAGTGATACCCATGCCATTGCAGTAGGGGCATCGGTGCCACAGGACGACACAGAGGGAACCATCCGAAACCTGTTTGTTGCAACAGTGGATGTGAAGAATTTTAACGGAAACGGAACAACGGTCAACTGGCTTACACAGTATTCTCAGGATGAGGAGCGAACCGTGTCGAATCCGCAGATGGTGGAGCTGGCAGGAGGGCAGTATCTGGTGATGTGGGAGGAGTATGTGGAAAGCACATTTGATAAGCTGTATTACGTTGTGATCGATGGAACCGGACATACAGTATCCGCAATCCGTTCCATAGGGGCGCCTCTCTCGGAGTGTCAGCCTGTGGTGAATGGGGACAGCGTGGTCTGGTATGTGACAGAGGAATCCGCTCCCGTATTTTATCAGCTGCCGGTCAGCGGTGAGGTTGCAGCTGCAAAGAAAAATACAAAATTTACCAAAGAGGGCATCCTTTACAAGGTCACAAAGAGCAGCAAGACAGCCGGCAAGGTGACGGTCGTTGGGTTTGAGAAGAAGAAGATGGAGAAAAATATAACGATTCCGGATAAGGTGCGGTATAACGGCTATTCTTATACCGTTACGGCGATTGCTGCCAAGGCATTCCGCAAGTGTACAAAGCTGACCGGAATCGATCTTCCGGTGACGGTTACCTCCATTGGAAAGCAGGCCTTTGAGGGCTGTAAAAAACTGGAGGTCATGAAAATCACCTACAAGAAGTATAAGACAACCAATGTCGGGAAGAATGCATTTAAGGGTGTGCCGAAGAAGGTGGTCGTGATCGTGCCGGATGCGAAGGTCAGTACATACCAGAAGCTGTTCAAAAAAAGAGGAATGAAGACAGGAACAAAGTTCTACAAGCAGTCCACGGCATGGTATTATTATTAATCGATTTTATTCTTTTGTAAAAAAGGCTTGCTTTTTTTATATTTGTCTATAAAATAAGAAATGAGAAACAGTTAGCAGGGTGCAATCAGATGCACCGAGCACAGTTAGGAGATTATCATGAACAAGTTAGAGCTTCAAAAAAGCGCAAATCAGTTGAGAAAGCATATTGTGACTTCTTTACATGCTGCAAAGTGCGGGCATCCGGGAGGCTCACTTTCCGCAGCAGATCTGGTAACCTATTTGTATTATGAGCAGATGCGTATCGATCCGGCTGATCCCGACAAGGCAGACAGAGACCGGTTTGTACTGTCCAAGGGACATGTAGCACCGGCACTCTATGGTGTCCTTGCAATGAAGGGGTACTTCCCGGAGGAGGAGCTTTTGAAGCTTCGCAAGACAGGGGAGATGCTTCAGGGACATCCGGATATGAAGGGAACGCCGGGAGTGGACATGTCTGCGGGCTCTCTGGGACAGGGGATTTCGGTTGCAGTGGGTATGGCACTCTCTGCTAAGTTGTCCGGGGAGGATTACCGGGTCTATACGCTGTTGGGCGACGGGGAGATTCAGGAGGGACAGGTCTGGGAGGCGGCGATGTTTGCGGGTCATCGGAAGTTAGATAATCTGGTCGTGATCGTCGATAACAATGATCTGCAGATTGATGGAAGTGTGGCAGATGTCTGTTCTCCGTATCCGATTGCGGACAAGTTTCGGGCTTTTAATTTTCATGTGCTCACGATAGATGGACATGATTTTGATGCGATCGACGCAGCCTTTCGGGAGGCGGAGCAGACGAAGGGAATGCCGACCGCTATCATTGCCAGGACGGTGAAGGGAAAGGGTGTATCCTTTATGGAGAATCAGGCCTCATGGCATGGCGCGGCACCGAATGATGAACAGTATGCGGTTGCGATGGCAGACTTAGAGAAGGTAGGTGAAGCATTATGTCAGAAGTAAAGAAGATAGCCACCAGAGAGAGTTATGGGAATGCGTTGGTAGAGCTGGGAAGGGAGCATGCGAATGTTGTCGTGTTAGATGCGGATCTGGCAGCGGCTACCAAGACGGGGATTTTTAAGAAGGAATTTCCGGACCGGCATATCGATTGCGGCATTGCAGAGTGCAATATGATGGGAATCGCCGCAGGGTTATCCCTGACCGGAAAGATTCCGTTTGCTTCGAGCTTCGCCATGTTCGCAGCGGGACGAGCCTTTGAACAGGTTCGCAATACCATTGGCTATCCGAAGCTGAATGTGAAGATTGGAGCGACCCATGCCGGTATTTCCGTCGGAGAGGACGGGGCGACCCACCAGTGTAATGAAGATATCGCATTGATGCGTACCATTCCGAATATGGTCATTCTCAATCCCTCCGATGATGTGGAGGCGAGAGCAGCCGTGAGGGCAGCGTATGAACATGTCGGGCCGGTTTATCTGCGGTTTGGACGTCTGGCAGCACCGGTGATCAATGAAAGACCGGATTATCAGTTTGAGATCGGCAAGGGTGTTACCCTGCGGGAGGGTAAGGACATTACCATTGTGGCAACCGGATTAGAAGTAGGGTTTGCATTGGAGGCGGCAGAGCGGTTGACAGCCGATGGCATTGATGCAAGGGTCATCAATATCCATACCATTAAGCCGATCGATCAGGAGCTGATCATCCGGGCGGCGAAGGAGACAAAGAAGATCTTCACTGTGGAGGAACATTCTATCATTGGCGGTCTGGGCTCCGCAGTCTGTGAGGTTCTATGTGAACATGCACCGGCACCGGTTTACAGGATGGGTATGAGAGATCAGTTTGGAGAGTCCGGCCCGGCATTCGAGCTGCTTCACAAATACCAGTTAGATGCAGAGGGAATATATCGTCAGGTGAAGGAGAATCTGTAGGATTCCGTGGGATAAGCTGCGATTGACAGCCTGTGTATATATGTTGTCAATGTCATTAGGATAAGGTTTGCCGGCAACGTAAGGCTTGGCTATATGACATTGTATATGTTGTAGATCATATGTGTTGACAAAACGCTTCGGATGGCATCACCTTCCGAAGCGTTTGAATTTTTCGGGTACATTCCCCGCAGCTCTGCTGCGGGGAATGCTTTCTTGTGGTTCAGATAAATTCTACCGGCAAAGCCACAATATGATCCTTTAGCCAGAGAACTTCATCGTACAGGCAGATGATGGCTCCGGTACCACGTTTTTTCTGAGGAATTTTATCCAGCACGTCAAAGGCATTGGTCATGCTCAATTTTGGATTTGCCGATAATTTGATCTCAACCGGATAAAGGGTTCCGTTTTCTTCAATGATCAGATCGATTTCGGCCTCTTTGGAAGCTGTTTCCCCATCTGTTTTTTTGCGGATCTTATCTTTTCCACGATAATAGGATATGGAAAACCGGTAATCCCTTCCTGCGTTGGAGTAGCTTTTCAAGATCTCCGATACGACAAAGGTCTCGAATAAATTTCCTGCAAGCGCACCGTTTTTTGCGGTATCCGGTGTCTGGTATTTTGTGAGAAAGCATACCAGACCGGTGTCACGGAAATAGATCTTCGGTGTTTTGGTGGCCCGATGTAAGGCAGAGTTGGAAAATGGCTGTAACATATAGAGTATGCCGGAGGTTTCCAACAGGGAAGTCCAGTTCTTGATGGTGGCAAGGGAAACCCCGACCTCCTCTGCTACCGTGGAATAATTCAACATCTGTCCTGTCCGGGCGGCCATCGCAGTCAGAAACTGTGTGAATTTGAGTTTATCCTGTACCTTGCCGAGCTGGTTGATATCCCGTTCCATATAGGTTTGAAGATAGGAACCATAAAATAGCTGCCAGTCTACATCCGGATTCTGCAGAGCCGGATAACTGCCCCTGTGAATGATTTCCCAGATATCGTCAACATGGGAAAAAGAAGTCTGTCTTTCCCGAATATATTCTTCGCTTGGTACGAATGGAGTTGAAAAATGGTTACCCTGCAATTCCCGTAGAGAAAGTCCGCTCAGTTCTAAAATGGCAATACGTCCTGCTAAGGACTCGGAAACACCCTGCATGAGATGATACTGCTGGGAGCCTGTCAGAAAAAAGCGTCCGGCTTCCTCCGTTCGATCACATTCCATTTTGATATATGGGAATAGATCCGTATTGTACTGGATCTCATCTAATAGGATGGGTGGCCTGTTATTTTTGAAAAAAAGCCCCGGTTCCTGTTTGGATTCTAGTAAAATAGTAGGATCATCCAGTGTGATATATTTTTTTTCGGAAAATAAATGTCTCAGGATGGTTGATTTTCCAACCTGTCGTGGGCCTGTGACCAGAACAGCCTTAAAGCTTTGTCCTGTCTTTTGTATGATGTGTTCCAGAGAACGGTCAATGTACATGCTATCTCCTCCTTGCGACAAATATATAATCGTATTATATATTTGTCGCAAGACATCTGTCAAGCGCATAACCGATGAAGGGGCACCTTACTTGTGATAGCGCCGTAGCTTAATTTTCAATATTTCCAGTATTTCATCCTGTTCCTGTGGAGGGATACTGTCAAAATAATAGAGCAGCTCTTTTTCTTTCCGTGATAAATATTTGAGCTTGTGTATATTTTTTTCATTGCCAATATAGTTCAAAAAGTCATTTAAGGACTCAGCGTCCGGTGAAGTAGATAAGGTGAACTCTTCTGTTGGAAGGGAAAGCTTTATAATGGTATCTATAGAAACGCTATACAAATTAGCAATGCGATAGCAGGTATCGTTTGGGGGAACTGCCCTGCCGGTTTCGTAGTGGGAATAGGCCTGTCTGGATACATCTAAGTGGGATGCAACAAATTCTTGCGTATAACCGAAGGATTTACGGAGTTCTTTTAAATATTGCCCCAAAGTCTTTTCAATCATAATATCATCACCTCTGTATGCAAGTATAATGAAAGTTTTTACAGAAAAAGCTAATAATATTTGCAGTAAATGACGATAAAGAAAATATAAATATCATTACCTGCGATTGGTGGAAAGGAAAAAGGATATTCTTTCTCGCATAGAAGGTTTTTATATGTTGTTGAAAGATGTAATGCAATTCCCGGATAGAGCTAAGGATACAAACCAATCATGCTAATATTATATTGATACATTAATAATTCAAGAATAGAATCAAGGAGGCTTATGATCATGGCTGTAATTACACACAATATATTAGCAATGAATGCACAGAGACAGTATAATATAACATCGAAGAAGAAGGCGAAGAATACAGAGAAACTCGCTTCCGGCTATAAGATTAATCGGGCGAGCGATGATGCGGCAGGGTTATCGATTTCAGAAAAGCTTCGAAATCAGATTCGGAATCTCAATCAGGGTATCAGCAATTCAGAGGATGGAATCCATATGTGCAAGGTGGGGGACGGTGCCTTGAATGAGGTGGGAAATATCATACATAGAATGAAAGAACTGGCAGTCAGGGCTGCGAATGATGTTTTGGATGATGGTGACAGGCAGGCTGTGGATAATGAATATCAACTACTTAAGGAGGAGATTAACAAAATCGGACATGATACAGAGTTTAATGGTATTCCTTTGTTTCGAGGAAGGGATGTTGAGATTGGAGCGGCAGGAACTACTTTCGGTGATGTAGAGTATTCACAGATCGAGCTGGGTTTTGCCAATATCCGTTTAGTAGAAGGGCCATTTACACAGTCCAGTAGTGCGCAGACACTTAGGTGTGCGGTTAAGACATCGGATGGTACGGATGTCAGCGGTGCAGACTGGAATCTGATATACGGCAACGGTAACACATCCTATTCTTCTGTTCGGATTGGTATTGTGGATGAAGATGGAAATGTTGGTTCCAAGGTTTCGATTCCGTTGAATGGGAACGATATCACAGTTTCTGATTTTCATGTGAATGAGAGTAGTAAAACATGGAGCAGAACGTTATCTTATAATAAGAATGGAATTCAGTTTCAGCTTCAACAGACGGTTAAGGTTGCAGATAAAACTGCAAATGAGCAGTATTATGAGATTTCCTATCAGTTCAAGAATACAAGTAATAAAAGACTTTCTGTGGATTTTATGTACAATTGCGATACAGCTTATAATAATGATGATCACTGTGAAGGCTATTTTATCGATAATATGCGTGTTGGAACATCTACACTCTATACTACAAACACGAATCTTTTAGCACAGGATAATCCGGATATTCAGAATGGTATTCCTACGACCTTTTCTATCTTTAATCAGGAAAGTGCGTTACAGTTTACGGAAAAGATTAGTATTGACAGCACGAATGTACCGGATATATTGTCACTTGGAAAATGGACAGCGGTAGATAAGTGGAGATACTATGAAGAGAATCAGTTGGGTTCCAGCTTGGGAAAGAGCCTTGTTGATGGTTCATACGGTGCAGATTTGGCATTTAGTATGATTTGGAATGATCGTGTGTTTGATTCGGGAGATCAGCAGACCTTTGGGTTAAAGCAGGGAATGGCAGCAGCCATAACGGATCAGAATGTTTCCGCATTACCAAGAACATTGAATACAGAGCGTTTGACAAGACACGACAACTACAATTCGTTATGGATTCAGTCGGGTGCTAATTCAGGGGAAGATATGGAGTTGATCTTTGAGGAGATGAATTGTGATGTATTAGGACTGAGAGGCAGTGCGGTAGATTCCAGAGACAAAGCGGTCATGGCTATGGAGGAGGTGGAAGATGCACTACGGTCGGTTAACGGCAATCGCAGCAAGATCGGAGCTCAGCAAAATCGTTTGGAATACACGATACAACATGAGATGAATTACTCTGAGAATATGACAAGTGCAGAGGCCAATATCCGTGATACCGATATGACCACAGAAATGGTCAAATTGAGTATGCATAGTATTCTGGAACAGGCAGGACAGGCGATGCTGGCACAGGCGAATCAACAGAGTCAGGGAGTATTGCAGTTGCTTCAAGGTTGAGAGTTCAGGAAGGCCGAGAGGGTAGGCTTATGATAGCAAAGCCGAATCACCGTGTTATCATTATGGTTATGGATGAATTTGTGGAGTCTGCAGAGATAGTTCACAAAAAGGGAATACGCGGTATTCTCGCACAGTACGCAAATCCGGCAATAGTAGATAAGGAAAACATAAAATCAAAGGTTTAGAAATTGCGACATTTCATAAAAAGTTAATCAACTTGATATCTGAATGACAGAGAAAAGGCTCCTGTGTTTGGTTATCACTCCCTTGAACCCTGCTTGACAGAAGAGAAAATTTCTGCATATAATGAGGGTGCTGATAGATTGGAGGTTATTCGGATGCAGGCAGCAAAAAAGGGCAAGAATCAGAATCGATATGAATATATGACACAGACTCCGGTGCCGGAGCTGATCCGGACACTGGCAGTCCCAACGATCATCAGTATGATGTTGACCGGAATC
>JAFVCQ010000140.1 GCA_017479085.1 Lachnospiraceae bacterium
CACCCTTTTCCTTTGCTTCCTTAAATGTTAACACTGTATTTTTCATAGCGTCCTCCTTATGTCCTAAAATAGATCTTCTGTCTTCTCATAATCCCGATCCGGATTCTTCTGTTTTGCAAGCCTGACCAACTCCCTGCCACAGGACAGATAGATTCCCCTTTGCAGATCCTCTAACACGGATAAATGCCTCTGTATCGTCTCCACATCAGCACGCTCCACCGGCCCGGTCAGTGCCTCCGCTGCACCCTGACAGATCACATGCTCCACGTTATCCCGCACCAGGGCAGAGCTCGCACTTCTCGCCTGTTCCTCTGTAAATCCACATTGGCACAAAAGCTCATAACCCGCCGACAATACCGCGACCACATGATTGCTGAGCAGGCTGGCCGCCGCATGGTACTTCGGTTTTACGTCCTTTTCAATCTCTATCACCGGATTTCCAAGTGTCGTCAGCAGGGATCTCCAGACCGTGACAGCCTGCACATGCCCTTCCAGCGTAAAACTGACCTCATTCAACTGTTGATAAACGAATTCTCTGCTGCTGAACGCAAACATTGGATGAATCGACAGCGGATATGCTTCATACTGCTCGATTCCAGAAAATACATCGGATGATAAGGAGCCACTCAAATGGCAAATAATCTTGCCTCTTCCATTCTCTTTGTTACAGGATTCCCATACATGCTTTACCGCTCCATCCGGAGTCGACAGGATGATGGTATCACTTGCCGCCATCACTTCCTCTGCCGTCCGAAAACACGCAGATTCCGTAAATGCAGCCGCCCATACGGCGTCCTCTTCCTTCAAACTGTAATAACCGGTCACCTCAAGCTCCTGTCTGTCCGCTTTTGTTGCAAAATATTTTCCCAGACTGCAGCCCGCCTTACCGGCTCCAATAAAACCTACCTTCATGTCATCACCTCTCTTTTGTGACAACACTTATCATTCGATGCAGTTTCTCCCGAATACCGCTCGTAACATATAGACAATCGCAAACGATTAAAAATTGATTCCATCCGGCAACGCATCCATATCCTCAATCGTATAAAACCCATGCCGGATCAGAACATCCATAATGATCACCTCTTTCTCCCCATATTATAAAGAATTTCATCTGTTATTGCAAATGTTGCGTAAACATTATTCCTTACAGCACTCGTCATGCCCTTGTATTATAACCATATTTTAAACTGTTTATCACGATGATTCCGCAGACGGCCGACACAGTCAGCATAATATAGACGAGGAGCAGTCCAACCGACCGGTCATAGACTTCAAAATAATTTTTCATGGAAAAAGCGATAAAAAAGCCCGGCAGAAACGCAGTCATCGTCTGACCTGCCACCTCCAGAACACAACCGCGCACTGTCATATTCTGCTCGATCAGATAAATCATCAGCATGAGTAACGCAATCTCGATCAGCATGATCAAAAGCCTCTCATATCCGGATAGAAATAATTCTGTTGTTGTTACCTTAAGATCTGTCTCCGGCTCCCTCACAAGCTCGATGATCGTACCAATACTGCGGTATCCCACAAGCAGAACGGCCTCTGTCATTCCATAGCCAAGTCCCAATGTAACCGCCTCTTTGAATGTGATCTGCTTTTTCATTGCAAACCGGATCACGAGATATTCCGGAAACATCGCCAGCAAAGCTCCCACAAGGGCAACCAGAAAAAGATAAGGAATATAGTGCGCATCCATGAAGTCTGCCAATCCGGTATGATTGAACAGAAGGGTCAATCCATGCTCCTTGATTCCCCACTGTGTTGCCGCATAGATTGCTGCACCGGACAAAAACAGAATCGTCATTCCCTTTCGCTCACCCCGGTTCCGGAGCCACAGGATTCCGAACACGATCAATGGAAGCACCATACTGATCCCTGCCGTACATGCTAACGCTGTTATATTTGCTGTCATGCTTTCCCTTCCTTTCTGTCCTGAGAATGGCTCTGAAATCACAGGCTATTCTGTCGCCTACTTCAGCGCCTTCTTCAACGACTCCAGATTCTCCTGCATCAATCCGATATAATCAAGACCCTCGCTCTCCTGCTCCACCGTCAGACCCTCAATCGGATTCAGCACAGCCGTGTCGGCACCCACTTCATCTGCAATGGTCTGTGCAACCTTCGGACTGACCAGCTCTTCAAAGAAGATCACCTTGATATTCTTCTCCCTGCAAAAGTCCACAATCTCTTTCATTCTGGCCGAATCCGGTTCTGATTCCGCCGTCAGACCCTCTACTGCCTCCTGTTTCAACCCATAATCTGCGCACAGATACCCAAAAGCCTCATGTGACACCACGATGGTATCCGTCGCCAGATCCGTCAGCTCACTGCGATATTGTTCTGCCAGAGCCTCCAATCTTTTCTTATATGCCTCAAAATTCTCCTCGTAATATGCAGCATTGCGCACATCCAGACCAACGAATGCATCCTTGATCGCCTCACATTCCTGAATGGCATTGCGGATACTCAGCCATGTATGCGGATCTGTCCTGTGACCATTTTCCAGCTTATCCACCTTCACAGCCGCCTCCACGAGAACCAGATCCTCATTCGACAATGCACTTAGTGTCTTATCCACAAACGGTTCCATTCCGGCACCATTGTAGAGGAACAGATCTGCCTGCTCCAACATCTGCATATCTCCTGTCGATAGCTCAAAATCATGCGGCTCTACCCCTGCCGGCACCAGATTGATGATCTCTGCCTTGTCCCCCGCAATCTGTACTGCAAAATCATACATCGGATAAATCGTTGTCACAACCGAAAGCCTGTCTGACGTTTGAAACCCGCTCCGGCCGCCTCCGTTCCCACAGCCCGTCCCCACTGCGATCAGACACAGCACCGTCAGCAAACATCGTATCTTATCTCTTCTTCTCACACTGTTCTCCTTCTAATGATGATAATCGGCCAGACGAACCGTATAATCATCTGCAATTTGTTTATATTTTTTGTAATCCTTTTCCTTAAGGGTACCATCCTCCAGATATGCGTCCAGAGTTGCATGCAGGCGCTTTAACGCATCATGTGCAAGATCCTTATAATTATTGGACAGATTGACCTTCAGATCATTCAGGATGGAATCCAGCTCATTGCGCACTTGTTTTTTCAGCATCCGCTACTCCTTTCCA
>JAFVCQ010000141.1 GCA_017479085.1 Lachnospiraceae bacterium
CTTTCTCCTGGAACAGAACTCTCCTGCCCTCTTCCTTATATGCTGCAGCAGTGTCTTGCCATACAGCCGGCTCCACAGATTATGCGCTTTGATCCTTCTGGCAAGGCTTAAGGTCAGTATCATAAAGAAAAATCCAAAGGGCAGCGTGATCAGAATCCCCCATATCACGATACGTGAGAGCCTCTCGAAACCGATATATATTCTTGGAAGCATAACACAGCTTACCAGAATTCCGACATAACAGACTGCCCACAGCTCCGTCGGCAGCCTGTCAAACCGGTTCAGAGCAATCTCCCGATCGTCCTTTGCACGTCTTCCCGTTGTGCGAATCAGCCAAACCGCCTGTGCGATCAACAGAAGCAATGCGATCACTGTGCCTGCCAGCATAAACCCGATTCCCTTCGCAAAGAACCGGTAATACCGGTATTTCCACGACATCTTATCCTCCTGATTCATCTCCGTCTCTGCCCTGTCCGGATCAATGCCAAAATAAAATACCGAAGTTCCCTCAAGAGTGCCGATGAGATCCTCATCGTAATATACGAGCGCATCCGCCTTCTCTATCCCCTCTTTTTCACTGTCTTCGCCCTGTTCATAGGCATACGGAAGATTCTGGATATCATCCACACTCTCCTCATTAGAGCTATGAAACCGGGTGTTACGGATATCATACAGAAGCATTCCTCCGTCTTGCCTTGCATCCAGTCTCGTCATTGCCCATGCCGATTCCTCTCCTCTATTCACAGCATCGGTTGCGACCTCATTCACTGACATGTTGTAGCTTCTCAGCAATGCCAAAACGATATTATCCGGCGCATATTCTGTATCAGGCAGAACATCCTCTAAGCTTTCTGCCCGATAGATATAGTTCTCCATATCGCTGAAATAATCATCATTCGTGGAATAGAAGATATTCTGTTGCGGATCATAGACCGCATAATCCAACGATGCCGCTATGTCATAGACATAGCTGTTCTCTACACCCTCCTTATTGACTGACACCGCTGTTTTGGTATATTCCTCGCTATCGTCATCCCAGCCAATCTCATATACAACGGTCTCCTCTCCCTCCGCATCCCCATACTCCGCATCCGGATACTCTGAAGCATCAAACACAAAATAAGCCTGCTTCGAAAAATAAGTGGAGTAACAATACTCTGTATTCACATGACCGGTCTGCCGGAACAGATCCTTGAATGCCTCTGTGCTGAAATAGATATAATTATTCCGTGCAAGATCAGAATTCAGATATGCTGCCATCTGGGAATAATCCGCAAGATCATATGCCAGTGTCTTCTCTGCGGTCTTATAGGGCTCCAATCCGGACAGGGAATCACCAATCTCCAGTTCCTCCCGATTCCTCCACAATTCCATCATGTCATAGTAATAGATTTTCCCCGCTTCTACATCCGTAATGGAGAATCCATCTGCCACCGACCATTCGTTCTCTCCTGTACCGTATGCCCATATCACATCATTGAGCAGTTCCGTCAGCTCTGCACTGATATCCTGCTGATAAACATCACTGTCAAAATAATTATCTGTTTCCAGCAGGCTGGTTCCATATGTCCGAATTCCCACTCCCGATAAGATCAATCCCGCCATAAATGCACAGAACGTCACCATGCAGAGAAAACCCCTGAATCTTTTTCCTGAGGTCGTGTACGATATTGCGTTTCCCATTTTCCTCATTCCTTTCCATCTATCTACTGCTTCTTCTCCATCCGATAGCCCACACCCCACATCACCTTGATATAATCCGGATTCTTTGGATCGATCTCGATCTTCTCCCGAATCCTTCGAATATGTACCGAGACAATGTTGTCGGTCGCATAGGCATCCTCCTCCCAGATCCGTTCATAAATCTGTGCAGAGGAAAATACCGTCCCAATATTCTCCATAAAGAGCTGCAGGATCTTGAATTCCGTCGGAGTAAGCTTCACCATTTCCCCGTCCACCGTCACGAGCTTCTGCACCTTATCGAGCGTCACCGCACCATTTTCCAGCACGTTGCTGTCCGCTGCCTCCATGCCTCCCAGCTTCGTGTAGCGCCGCAATTGGGATTTCACCCGCGCCATCAGCTCTAACGGGTTGAATGGTTTTGTCACATAGTCATCTGCACCCACATTGAGGCCCAGTATCTTGTCCACATCCTCTGATTTTGCAGAGAGCAGGATCACCGGGATCGAGCTGGTTTCCCGAAGCTTTAACAGGGCATGGATGCCATCCAGCTCCGGCATCATGATATCCAGAATGATCAGATGGATCTCCTCCTGCTTCATCATGGAAAGTGCCTCTTTGCCATTGCCGGCGGGAACTACCCGGTACCCCTCCTGCTTCAAATAAATGGAAATGGCCTCTACTATTTCTTTGTCGTCATCACAAACCAATATCGTCATTTTTTCACCTCTATTCTACTATACGTCAGTTTGGTTTGATTGGCAAGGTCACATTTTGAAATTTGCTGTTCACGATCCATGTCATTTTGTTAACCGTTCTATATCATACAGGATAAAGATTAAGAAATAGCTTATGGAAAAATGAAGAAATTCTTAACATGAAAAGAGACATCCCTGACCGGATGTCTGCACGCATACCTTATCCTTTTTTCGTTTGCATATATCCCGACATGCTGCACACGCCGGCCGCACCGGCTGCGATACAGGAGTCTGCATTGTCCGGGGTAATGCCGCCGATGGCATAGACCGGAATGGAAACCGATTCACAGACCTCTCTTAAAAAATCCAGACCTCTGGGCGGGACACCCCTTTTACAGTCCGTCGCAAACACATGACCGGCTATGAGATAAGTGGCACCGGCCTGCGAAGCAGCCCGGGCTTCCTCCTTCGAATGGACCGAAGCGCCGATCCTCCGGAAACGCTTCTTCTCCTCCGGAAGATCCGGCAGTACAGCCGACGGAAGATGAATGCCTGCGACATGCAGACGGAGTGCCACATCCACATAGGTGTGAAGGATACAGGGTGTCCCATATGGCTCCAAAGCAGACAGAACCGCCTCTGCCAGTCTTTCATATTCCGTCTCCGACAGATCCTTTTCCCGCAGAATAATAGCATCACAGCCCCCTGCTGCCACTCTTTTTAACTGCTCTATATAATCGCCCCTGACCAGATGGCGGTTTGTGATACAGATGGATTTAGACGTAAACATAGTCATTCACCACCGGCTGCAGTCCCTCGTCCGCGATATCCTGATACATTGCTGCAAAGCTTCTCGGATCTGCGATCTCGAACTGCTCATCCCCGGCATCCCCCTTCTCTTCTCCATTGTATTTGCTCTCATGATCCCCGATTCCGGTGGACACTCCGGCCGATACCTTTGTGGCCGCAATCTTGATGATCCCATCCCGAAAATGCTTCTGCTCTCTGGAGGATACCGTGATACCCACATATGGAAGAAAAATGCGGTACGCACAGAGCACCTGACACAGTTGTGTTTCATGGACATCTAACGGTCGAATCCCGTCGTTGTTGATAATAGGCCGCAGTCTTGGACAGGACAGCGAATATTCTACATACGGATATTTTCTCTGAAGATAATATACGTGCAGGGCAGAGGCCAGCGCATCCTTTCGGAAGTCCGCCAGTCCCAACAGGGCAGAAAACCCAACCCCGCGCATGCCGCCCAGAATGGCGCGTTCCTGTGCCTCAAAACGGTACGGATAGACCCGTTTCCGTCCCTGCAGATGAAGGGTCTCATATCGTTCCGAATCATAGGTCTCCTGAAATACGGTGACATAGTCCGCACCACACGCATGCAGATAGCGATAGTCCTCACTGTTTACCGGATAGATCTCCAGTCCCACATTGCGGAAATAGGTTCGCGCCAGCTTACAGGCCTCTCCAATATAGTGCACATCACTCATGTGGCGGCTCTCCCCCGTCAGCAGCAGGATCTCCTCAATACCCGAATCTGCGATCACCTTCATTTCCCTTTCCATCTCCTCCGTGGACAGCTTCCTGCGCACAATGTCATTGTAACAGTTAAATCCACAGTAGACACAGTAGTTTTCACAGTAATTTGCAATGTAAAGAGGCGTAAAGAGATACACGGTATTCCCAAAATGCCGGCTGGTCTCCCGCTTCGCCCGCTGTGCCATCTCCTCCAGACAGGGCTGTGCAGCGGGAGACAGCAATGCCTTAAAATCCTCCACGCTGCAGGTATCATGGGAAAGCGCCCGCTTCACGTCTGCCGTGGTATACCGCTCATAGTCATAGCCGGTCATTGCCTCTGTAACCTTCTCTAAAATATCGGAGGAAATGCGTTCCATCCCCTCCATATATTCCATATGACTGGTACGGGAGGAGGCATCCTGCTCCAACCGATGCTTGCGCTCCAATGCCTTTTCATTTAATCCGGCGGAATCGACCAAAAACTGATTCTGCATCATCTCATGTCCTCCTAATCCCTTAAAAAACCGGTGAGCGGGTCAGAGGCAGCCGCTCCCCTTTCCAGCACTCTGCCAAGTCCTGACAGGCAGGCCGCACGTCCCGCCTCGATGGCCTGCCTGAATGCCCCCGCCATAGCCGGAATATCACCGGCCGTGGCAATCGCCGTATTCGCCATGATCGCAGCCGCTCCCATCTCCATCGCCTCACAGGCCTGGGAAGGACGTCCGATTCCCGCATCCACGATCACCGGCAGATCGATCTCGTCTAGGATGATCTGAATAAATTCCTTCGTTGCCAGCCCCTTGTTGGAACCGATCGGGGAGGCCAGCGGCATGACAGCCGCCGCCCCTGCATCCACAAGTGCTCTGGCGGTATAGAGATCCGGATACATATATGGGAGCACCACGAATCCCTCCCCGACCAGCATCCTTGTCGCCCGCACCGTCTCCTGATTATCCGGCAGAAGATATTTGCTGTCCTTCATGATCTCCACCTTGACAAAATTCCCACAGCCCAGCTCTCTTGCCATCCTCGCAATCCGCACTGCCTCCTCCGCTGTTCTCGCACCGGAGGTATTCGGCAGAAGCGTCACATGCTCCGGTATGTGATCTAATATATTCTCACTCTGCTTTGTATTCGTTCTGCGAACCGCCAGCGTAATGATCTCTGCTCCCGCCTGCTCCACCGCTGCCCGGATCAGCTCCATCGAATATTTACCGGAGCCCAATATGAATCTGGAATGAAATTCCTTCCCGCCCAAGAACCATGTATCCCTGTCTTTCATGCAAATCTTCCTTTCCTATATATCAATGTCATTCCGGATCAGCCTCCTCCTACGAAGCTCACAATCTCCACCACATCCCCATCCATCAGGGTTGTCTCTGCATACTCCGTCTTCGGTACCATCTCGTCATTGCGCTCCACCGCAATCCGGACCACACTGTAACCATTTTCCTGCAGATAGTCCGAAAGCAGCATTCCCGCTGCTTCCCTCTCCTCTCCATTGATCATCACCATGTCATCTTCCTCCCAATCTGCGATTACTCTTCTTCCATGCTTATCTTTCACAATTATATAGTATCACAAAATGTTTCGTCAACCCATAAACCATAACAAAACTACCGGCTTGTAAATCCATTCCTGCTATATTATAATGAGAGGAAAGAGACCCGTCACTGTCTGCCTGTACAGGGCGGACAGGAAACCGTGGTGAAATATATGATTCAAGGGGTATGTCAGTATGTATGAGATTGATTTTTCAAAACCAATTCATGTTCATTTTATCGGAATCGGCGGAATCAGCATGAGCGGATTGGCCGAGATTCTGTTAAAGGAACACTTCCGGATCAGTGGATCGGATGCGAAGGGATCCGAGATCATCGACCATCTGATCGCAATGGGAGCCACCGTCAACATCGGTCAATGTGCCGCCAATATTACCGACGACACGGATCTGGTGGTATACACCGCCGCGATTCATGAGGACAACGAAGAATTCGCAGCCTGTCTTGCGAAGCAGCTTCCGATGCTTACCAGAGCACAGCTTTTAGGACAGATCATGAACAATTACCGCTATTCGGTAGCCGTATCCGGCACACATGGCAAGACAACAACGACCTCCATGTTAAGCCAGATGTTCTTAGAGGCCGATGTGGATCCTACGATCTCGGTTGGCGGTATCCTCGATTCCATCGGCGGCAATATCCGCGTGGGACAGTCCGATTATTTTGTGACGGAGGCGTGTGAATATACCAACAGCTTTCATGCCTTTTATCCGTACATCAGTATCATCTTAAATGTAGATGCAGACCATCTGGATTTTTTCAGCGGCATTGATGAGATCATCGAGAGTTTTCACACCTTCGCCACCAATCTTCCGGATCACGGTGCCTTGGTAGTGAACGGAGATATGGACTGTCTGCCACGTATTACAAGGAATCTGGAATGCCGGATTGTCACCTTCGGTCTGACGGACACCAACCGGTATTATCCAACAGATATTGAGGCCGATGAACAGGGACATATGAATTATACACTTGTAGTGGATGGTGTTTCGCAGGAGCGGGTGCATCTGAATATCGGCGGCACGCATAATGTCGTCAACTCCTTAAGTGCCATTGCCGTCTGCGACCTGTTAGGGATCGACCGGGAATATGCCCTGTCCGGTCTTGCCTGCTTTGGAGGCGCTCATCGACGGTTTGAGCATAAGGGAAGTCTCCGAAGCGTAACCGTGATTGACGATTATGCCCACCATCCAACAGAGATCCGCGCCACACTTACGACTGCCCTTCAAACCCCTCATAACGGGCTCTGGGTCGTATTCCAGCCTCATACCTATACCCGCACCCATGCTCTGTTTGAAGAATTTGCCGATGCGTTAAAGGGCTTCGACCACGTTCTTGTGGTGGATATCTATGCGGCCAGAGAACAGGATACCGGTCTGGTACATGCGAGGGACCTGGCTGACCGGCTGCGTGAGCTTGGCACAGATGCCCACTATTTTGACACGTTCGACACCGTAGAAAATTATTTTTTAAAAAATTGTCAAAAAAATGATCTGTTGATAACTATGGGCGCCGGAGACGTCTATTTAATTGGAGAATCCCTCCTCGGAAAATAGTTATGCACAATATCCACAATTCACCGATGCCAACTTGTCCATGGTGAATTGTGGATAGTTTTATTTACATAATATTTTGCTTTCCTCAAGAGTGCTCTGTAAATATGTGACATTTTTTGACAAAAACCTGTTCTCCACATTTTATGTCTACTACTTGCCCACATTATCCACAATTTCCACAAAGTTTTCCCCAAAGCGGCAGGAAACAGGTGTTCTATTTTCTTTTTTTCCACAGTATGCTATAATCCATTTGCCGCAGATGTCAGGGGAAGCTGCCTTCCCCGGCAAAGCGGCTTGGAGGAAACATACTCACATCGATTCAGACAGAGGAAGGGGGAAAAACGAGTGGATACCATTACGATTACAACCAGAAACCACGAGACGTACTCTGCCGTTTCAAACTTCTTTATTGACTATTATATGACAGAGGCCAACGGGGAATTTGTCAAGGTCTATCTGTATCTGGTGCGCCTGTTAAACAGCGGTCGCGCCTTTACCATTGCAGACATTGCAGACCATTTTAATCTGACGGAAAAGGATATCTGCCGCGCCATCCGCTACTGGATCAAACAGGATGTGATTCAACTGGAATATACCGATAACCGGCATCTGACCGGTATCACCATGCTGCCACTGACAGCCAGACGCTCCCATTCCGATGATGCGTCCCTTCTGTCGATGTTAGGCGTCACCGATGATGCCGACCGCCAACAGACAGCATCCGACAACGCTTCCCAAAAAGCGGTGTCATCTGCCAACAACACCCCTTCCGGTACTATGGCCCAACCGGCTGCTGCAAGTGCGGTCTCTCTTCGGGAAGACAATATCGAAAGCCTTAAGCCGGTTATCATTCCAAAGAAGGTATCCTATAAGGCATCCTTTATTGACAAGAAGAAGGAGGACGAGGATTTTGGCAACCTGCTCTATCAGACCGAGATATATTTTGGAAAACCGCTGACACAGACGGATGTCAACACACTGCTCTACATATATGAGGAGCTGTCCTTTCATCCGGATCTGCTGGAATATCTGGTGGAATACTGCGTGACCATTGGCAAGAAGAGCAGCCGCTATATCGAAGCCGTCGCTCTGGAATGGTACAAGAACGGAATCCAGACCGTTGAGGAGGCGAAGATTGCATCGAAGAATTACAACTCAATCTATGTTGCGGTTCTGAAGCAGCTTGGAATTCCAAGAAGGGTGCCTACGCCTACCGAGACCACCTTTATTGACACATGGTACAATACCTACTCCTTCAATAAGAGCATCATCATTGAAGCCTGTAAGCGGGCAATTACAACCAATCCACATTCCGCCAACTTTAACTATGTCAACGGAATTCTGGAGAAGTGGCACCAGCAGAATGTACGGAAACTCTCTGATATTGAGGAGTTAGACCGCAAATGGGCAGAGGAAAAGAAGAAGAAAGCAGTCAGCAAAAAAACCACATCCGACAATCAGTTCAATCACTATGAAGGCTCCACGAATCGGGATGTGGTAAATGAATTTGAGACTTTATTTTTACAGGAGACGAATCAATAGCTATGGCACTCAGCGATACCCAGTACGACGAAATTATGCATATGTATGACCAGCATCAGATGGAGAATCATATAACCGAACAGCGTCGCAAAGAGGAGGTCTATTCCCTGATTCCAAGGATCGAGCAGATTGACCGCCAGATTGCCTCCTCGTCGATCGATGCCGTACGCTCCCGTCTGAAAAGCGGATCGGACACGACCACTTCCATCAAGGAACAGAATCGTTCCCTGATCTTAGAAAAGGAAGACCTGCTGAGGCGACACCATTACCCGATCGACTATCTGAAACCGCTCTACACCTGTGCGCTTTGCAGGGATACCGGACGGATCGGTCAGGCCTACTGCTCCTGCTTCCGACAGGCTGCCATCTCCCTGCTGTATCGACAGTCCACACTGGAACGGATTTTACAGACTGAGAATTTTGACCACTTTGATTTGAGCTACTATCCGGACACAACGGATGGCACCCATCCCTTTACATCCTACGAGAATATGAAAAATATTCTTAATAAAACAAAATCTTTTGTTGAAACATTTGACAATAAGGGGGGGAATCTTTTATTCTATGGTAAGACCGGACTTGGCAAAACCTATCTTTCCAACTGCATCGCCAAAGCCCTGTTAGACACCGGACATACGGTGCTCTATCAGTCCGCCATCCATTTATTCGAGGATGTGTGTGCGGACGTGGTCATGCAGAAGGCACAGAACCCGGACAGCCAGAGTACCTACCGCTATCTGTATCACTGTGATCTGCTGATCATAGATGATCTGGGCACGGAATTTACCAATTCCTTTGTCTCTTCTGAGCTTTATGATATACTAAATACGCGCATGCGTGAGAAACGGTCAACTGTCATCTCGACCAATCTGAACCTTCAGGAGCTGACGGATCGCTATTCTGACCGCATTACCACACGCATTTTTGCGGAATATAAGGTTTACAACTTCTTTGGCGACAATATCCGTCTCGCCAAACGAAGAAACGCAATACAACAATAAATGCATTCTATGAACGGAGGAAAAATCATGCCAAACGACAGTAATTTATTATCAACCATTCCGGTAGGACAATTAGGGATCATCGCCTTACAGAGCTGCACGTCTCTGGGAGAACGGGTGGATGCCTATCTCTCCAGATGGAGATCTGCAAGAAGTAATGTGGAGAAATCCAATATTGCCTTTCACGGATATGAGAAGGAATCTTACCTTGTCACCTCTGCGTGTCCGCGGTTCGGTTCCGGGGAGGCCAAGGGAGAGCTGTTGGAATCGGTTCGCGGCAAGGATTTGTATTTACTGCTCGATGTCACCAATTACAGCATTGAATATTCCCTATATGGCAGAGCATGTCCCATGTCACCGGATGACCATTATGCCGATCTGAAGCGTATCATTGCTGCCTGTGGCGGTAAGGCCCGCAAGATTACCGTGATCATGCCATTCTTGTACGAGAGTCGCCAGCACAAGCGCAGCAAACGGGAATCGTTGGACTGTGCGCTGTGTTTGCAGGAGCTGGTCAGCCTCGGCGTCGATAATATCATTACCTTTGATGCACACGATCCCCGGGTTCAGAATGCCATTCCTTTGCATGGCTTTGAGAATATCCGTCCAACCTACCAGTTCTTGAAGGCACTGCTCCGCTCCACCCATGATCTGGAGCTTGACAAGGAGCATCTGATGGTGATCAGTCCGGACGAGGGCGCCATGAACCGCGCTATTTACTTTGCCAATATATTAGGTGTTGATGTCGGCATGTTCTATAAAAGAAGAGATTACAGCACCATCGTCAACGGACGCAATCCAATCGTAGCCCATGAATTTCTCGGTGATTCCGTGGACGGAAAGGATGTGATCATCATTGATGATATGATTGCCTCCGGTGAGAGTATGATCGATGTAGCCAAGCAGCTCAAAAGCCGCAACGCCAAGAGAGTGTTCTGTGTCTGCACCTTCGGTCTGTTTACCAATGGTCTGGATGTATTTGACGAGGCAACCGAAAAGGGCATCATCGAGAAGGTGATCACCACCAACCTCACCTATCAGACCCCTGAGCTGCTGTCCAGAGATTGGTATATCAGTGCGGATATGAGCAAATACATCGCCCTGCTGATCGATCATTTGAATCACGATGCATCTATCTCAAAGATTCTCGACCCGACTGACCGGATTCAGGATCGGATACAGGAATATCGTGCAAAACATACGATCCGGGAGAATTTCTAGATAAAGAGTACTTTACACTGCCGGATCTGGTCTACAGGCAAAACTTTCCCTAATTTGAAAAAACGAAACTGTCATGGATATGACAGTTTCGTTTTTTCGTTCCAGTTTATTCTCCCTCTGCTGACGGTGTCTCTGTCTCAGCCGGTGGCTGTGTCGTTGCCTCACTGGTTGGTGGCTGCGTTGTCACCTCGGATGTCGGCGGCTGTGTTGTCACCACCTCCGTTGTCGTGGTCGGCGGCTCAGTTGTTACTTCTATCGTCTGTGGTTCCTCCGAAGGCTCACTGGTTGTTTTTTCCGTTGTTTTCTTTTTCTTCTTATCGTCATCTAATTTTGATTTCTTTTTCTTCTTGTCATCATCCTCTTCGGAATCGTCCTCTGACTTGGAACGTGTATCCTTCCAATCCTTCGTCGAGCGCACCCACTCGTAGTTCGGGAAGCCAAGATCCTTCAATCCATCATGAATCTCTGCCATATAATCATGCCAGATTCTTCCCGGATACGTGGAACCCCACAATCCTCTGGTTGCCTGTGGTGTATCATAGCCTACCCACACGCTGGTCGTATAGTATGGCGTAAATGCACAGAACCATCCATCCGTATTATTATCCGTTGTACCGGTCTTCCCGGCACAGGACATGCCGGGAATACCAAGACCGCTTGCGGTTCCTCCGGAGAATACGCCCTGCAGCATAGAAGTCATCATGCGGCAGGCATTCATCTCATATACCTCTCTGGACTTAATCTTATCACTTACGATGACATTTCCCTTCGAATCCAGAATCTGTACGATACAGGTCGGCTTGCGGAATTCTCCGTCATTCTCTATGGTAGCATAACCGGATGCCATCTCCACCGTGGTCGCCCCGTATGTCAATCCTCCCAGACAGGCCGCCATATTCTGACGATCCTCTATGGTCAGATGATTAAAATTCATATTAAGCAGATACTCCGATCCCACCTCCGGCGTCAGTTCTCCGTATAAACGGTATGCCACCACATTCTTGGATGCGGCTACTGCCTGTGCCAGAGATATCATGCCGGAATACGTTTTTCCGGAGTTCTCCGGCATATTCGGCTTGTCAAACTTGCTGTCATCCACCGTGGTCGTCGGGGTATACCCTCTCTCAAGCTGCGGTGTGTATACGATCAAAGGCTTGATCGTACTCCCCGGCTGTCTGGCACTCTGGTACGCGCGATTCAGACTGTAACCCTTCAGATCATCCTGTGTTCTTCCTCCTATAATGGCAACGACCCGTCCCGTAGAGTTGTCAATGCAGGTGGCAGACCCCTGTAAATTATAGGCGCCGGTCTCCTCATTCTTCTCCTCATCCACAGACAGGGTCTCATTGACTACCTTCTGCAGCAGCTTCTGTTTTTTGGGCTCAATCGAGGTATAGATCTGATACCCTCCGGTATAAAGGGAGGCATAGTAGTGTTCGTAAGCCTCCTTATAATTCTGGTTGTACTTCTGCTGTTCCTCCTGTGTGTTAAACTTGTATTGGAACTGAAAACCGGCAGCCTCCATCAAAGCCTCAGTCGCACAGAAGTATGTAAATGTCTCCACATAATCATGGCTGACCTGCTTCTCCTCTGCCAGTTTGATCTCCTCCTCCAGAGCCATCTGAAGTTCCAGATCATTGATATATCCCAGCTCATACATATCTCTCAGAATCTTATCCCTGCGCTCTATCGTATGATCGTAATTTACCCGCGGATCATAGTAGGTCGGACTGTTCGGAATCGCACACAAAAATGCCACCTCTGATATGGACAGCGAATCCAGATCCTTATCAAAATACCCCTTTGCCGCTGCGCCGATTCCATAATATCCATTTGCAAAGAAAATATTGTTCAGATAAAATTCCAGTATCTGCTGTTTGGTATATTTCTTCTCGAGTTCCCATGCCAGGAAGATCTCCTTGATTTTCCGCTCTACCTTGACATCATTGTTCAAAAAGATACCGCGCGCCAACTGCTGGGTAATCGTACTCGCTCCCTGTGTGATGGAGAAATCATTCTGAAACAGTATATATGCTGCACGCGCAATTCCCTCATAATCCACACCTTTATGCTCGTAGAATCTTCGATCCTCTACCGATACCATTGCCTCTACAAAATATGCCGGAATCTCCTCATAGGTCTTATAATAGACCTCCTTCTCACCCGTCACCTCGCGCAGCTTCTTTCCCTTGGAATCATATACGATCGATGTCTCATCCTGACGGAAGGTTTCCTCGGAGGAATTGGCAACTAATTCAATCGCCTCATCCCGATATACAAGAAACTGTTTTCCATATTTCTCATAGACCACATATCCACCGATCACTACTACGATCAAAAAGATCAGGAACAGATACCCTAAAATGATTCTCCTAACCTTTTTTCGCTTGCGTCTCCGCTCCCTCCTTGCCTTTCGATTCTTCTCCTTCTGGCGTTGCTCCGGTGACTTTGTCTTTTTCCTGTCCGATTCAGATCCTGTGTTTCTGCCTGCATTCTCGTTTGCATTTCGTCCGGTAGTTCCGGCAGTCTGTGCCGCTTTCCTTTCATCTGATGTAGACATTCTGTTATCAGCCATGTTACTCCCTCATTTCCAGCTATCCGTTCTGCCTAGATTGCAATGTAATTGCTCTCCATGCCCAGACGGGTAAACATATTCTGAAGCTCCGGATTCTTTGTAAACAGAATCATCTGACGCCCCCTATACTCCCCCAGACAGCTTAATGTTTCATATATTCTTTGCTCATCATAGGTGACAAAAATATCATCCATGATAATTGGCAGCTCCTCTGTGATCAACACATTTGCAATGGCAAGACGCAGTGCCAGATAGATCTGCTCCATCGTTCCTGCGCTCAAATATTCCATACTGATAAAAGAGTTGCCATTTCTTACCATCACTCTGAGCTGATCGTCTATCTTCACCTCAGAATACCGATTCCCGGTTATTCGCCGGATAATTGCGGATACCTGCTCGTTCAATACACTTCCAAAGGAATCATAGATCTCCTCTGACAGATCCTGAATCGTCTTGATCGCCAGATCGATCGCTTCCGTTTCTGTACGATTCGTCACCCTCTGCTGTTTGAGCTGTTCTAACTCCTCCAGCAACTGTTCCTGCTCCTTGCGCTCTGCTATAATATCCTCTTCTTTGTGCTTCAGCTCCGACAATCGATTCATCAACTCTCTCTGCTCGTTGGCATCCACGCTCTCAATCTTGGCCTCTTCAAAATTCTGCTCAATCTCGATATCCTCCATCAGCTTATACAGCTTGGAACGCTTCACCAAAATCTGTATCACGGTAATCACAGCATAGAACACACCCGCTCCTATAATCGCAATCTTGATCGAAGGATTATTAACCGGAACCACATATGCAATCCCGATAAACAGTGCAATCGTTAAAAGTCCCACCAAAAAAATGACCATAACATTGTCGAGTATACTTTTCTTGCCCATATTCCGGAGCATCTCCATATCCCGATCCTGCTTTGTGTGTTCCCGCTTTTCCGGCTCCTTCTGCGTGACCGGATTCTCCTCTGCCTGATTCGGGCGGATCGGTGTAAACTGAAGCTGTTCCTCCTTTGGTTTGTTCTTCTGAGCCTCCACCTTTGCATACTCATTCTTCACGTCTGCAATCTCTGCATCAAAATCCCGTTCGAGCTGCAGCCTGGAGGTGATCTCCTGTTCCCTCGCCTCCACCTTTGCATTGGAAAACTCCTCTTTCTTTGCCTTCAGCTCCATGATCGCCTGAACGGCATCGATATCGCCTGCTTTGGAAGAAGCCATATTCACAATATACTGATTCAACCGGGCTGTAAGCTCCTTGTCTGTACCGGCTCCTAATTGTCCAATACAGAGCGTGTTCAGATAGGTACTCTTGTCCGTATGAAGCACGGTCCCCATGAGATCCTCTCCCTCGTTGAACACACGCTCCTTCCCCGTATCCATATCCTTTACCGCGGTTCTCTTATTCTGGTAGTCAAAATTCCGCTCAATCCGGTAATCATATCCATCCACGGAAACCTCCATGGCACCGGAGTAGCCTGATCCATAAATCGGCTTGCGCTGGTCGTAGTGATCCAGCCTTCCTCCAATTCCATGCAATTTCTCAATGCCATAAAGCATGTCAACGATAAAATCCTTCATTGTGGACTTACCGGCCTCATTTGCTCCATACACCACATTGATACCGGGAGCCAGTGTCACATCCTTATCATGAAATTGTCCAAAATCCTGCAAGTGCAGCTTATCAATTCTCATATCACTGTTCTCCTGTCTTTAATAGTACATCCAACCCATAATGAAGTGCTTTCTTAGCCACCTCGTCCCCATAATAGGCATCCGAAAAGGTGCCGATCAGCTTACCGATCAGGTTGTTCTGATTCTCATCATACAGCTTTGACAAATCATATTCCGGCGCCGCATCGGTTATTACCTCATAGATATTATATTTCTCCACCAGACTGGAAAAATCGAACACATCGCGATTATGATTCTGCCCCTTTACCAGAATTCGATAAATATTCTGCGTACCCAGATTCTGTATCTGACGATCTACCAAATCTATAATTGCATGAGGTGTGTGATTCGGTTTGATTCGCAGCAGCAGATTCATATAATTCCGCTTCGCCACCGGAACAAACCAGGTTCGTACCACACCCTCCTCAATCTCTCCATACACATAACCTCTCGCTCCCGTATCTGTATAATCAATCGGCTCTAAGGATCCTGCCATGATCACCGCATTCTCCTTGATAATCTCCGGTTTATGAATATGCCCCAGCGCAATATAGTCGAAGTTGGATTCCCGAAGTGCCTTTTTGTTAAACGGTAAATGCTTTGCATCGCCGCCATGCGCCAGTAAAATGTTGACTGCACCCTGCTTTGCCGGCTTGATATGATTCAGGATATCATCCTCATTCTCCTTGCTGTTATAGGAAAATCCCGTCACACAGGTATTGATATCTTTCATATAAACATTGCTGATCTTATCCGCTGATAAACAGATCGTCTTAGAGGAAAACTGGTAATTCGCCATCGGACTGTCCGGCTTCATATAATCGCGGCTTCCTGCAATGATAATTGTCTTTGTCTTAGTCAGCTTGGAAAGAATGTAATCTACATCCCTGAGCATTCCCTCGGAAGGCGGCATATGAAACAGATTACCGGCGATCAATAACAAATCAATCTTCCGCTCCTCCGCATCCTCAATTACCCTGACAAAGGTTTCCTTAATCTCCTGTTCCCTGTCCTTGCTCCACGGTTTCCCTTTATCGGGCTGTACACCTAGATGGACATCTGCCATATGAATAAATTTCATGATTACACCTGCCTCTTTCGCCGGGGTCTGAACCCCTGTTAAATTGAACTTTCCTCCATATAGAAAAGTACATACAGTTCTATTATATTAGATTTTCGTCCTAAGTGCAAATTTTCTTCTGTCTTTTTTTCAATTTTTTAAAATTTTTTCACATTTTTGTGAAATTTGCAAGGGAAAAGAGGGGATTTTCAGATTCTCTTAAGAAAAAGCAGGGAGAGATTGGCAAGCAAACAAAGAGATTCATAAAAGCATCCGTTCCAATTACGGATGCTTTCAACACAGCCTACCTGTATTTGATCGAACAGCACATTATTGGTCTTACAGCATGGCAATCCGGTTCAACTGTTTCTTTAATTCTGCGATCTCCTCCTTCAGTCTGGAGTTTTCTTCGTCTTTGGTGCGTAGTTGTTTTTCTGTATTCTGCAGCTGTTCACTCTGGTTCTGCAACTGCGTACTCTGGTTCTGTAGCTGCTCGCTCTGGGTCAAAACCTGCTCACTCAAGTCCGCTATCTTATGATCCCGATTCTCAAATTCTTCCCGAAATAATTCCCTGAATTCTCCCATGCCACTGTCCTCCTTCATCCATTCCTTGTTCTGATTCAGTCTGGTGATCACATCCAGTACTGATTCTGCATTCAATCTATCCTCCATATCTTCCAGATACTGGATCTCGTTCATCAGGCTCTGCATGTCCTCCCGCTCCACCCGGTCATTGAGCTTGGTGATCCACTGGTATTCCGCTCCAAGCTGTCTCAGGAC
>JAFVCQ010000142.1 GCA_017479085.1 Lachnospiraceae bacterium
ATGCTTATTCAACTCCAGCATACACACACCTCCTAAAATATTCCGACAAAGGACGAATAGGATTTCCCGGAACGGAAAAAAGGTGCTATGTATCCCTACATAACACCTTTGTTCGTTCTTTGCCATGTTATTCACTTAACAGAATAAAACATACTCCTTTTAAAACAATTTGTAAAGTGATTTTCGTTTAATTTTCTTTTATTTTCAACCTACTTTACTTTATTTTATAAAGAACTCATGCATTTGATACTTCTGTAATTGCTTCCCTCAGAATCGCAGTTGCCCGGTCACAGTCCTCCTTTGTGATAATGAGCGGCGGCACCATGCGGATAATGCGGTTCGAAGTCGCTGTTACCAAAAGCTTCTTTTCCATCGACTTAATCTTAACGGCTGCCGCATCCACATCCTGAAGCTCCAAGCCTACCAGAAGACCTAAGCCACGAACCTCCTTAACATGTGGCAGGGAACGCAGCTGATCCATAAAATAAGCTCCCATATCCTTTGCATTCTGTGCCAAATGGCGTTCTAAGAGTTCTGTGATCTGCGCATAGGAGGCAGCACAGCAGACCGGATTGCCGGAATAGGTGCTTCCATGCGAACCCGGATTGAGTGCCTGTGCGCATGCTTCGGTTGTGGCAAGCGCACCAATCGGAAGGCCACCGCCCATTGCCTTTGCCATCGTTACCGCATCCGGTTTCACTCCATAATGCATAAATGCCATCGTCTCACCGCAGCGGCACCACCCGGTCTGCACCTCATCAAAGAGTAAAAGCATGCCCCGCTCATCACAGAGTGCGCGAAGCCCCTCCAGAAATTCCCGTGTGGCAGGATAGACACCGCCCTCCCCCTGAACCGGCTCTACCATGATCGCTATGGTATTCTCTGTACAGGCTGCCCGAAAGCTTTCCAAGTCGTTATAATCCGCATAGGTGAAGCCCGGAAGCATCGGCTTAAATCCAATCTGACATCCATTGTCCGGCTGTCCGGTTGCACTCAGCGCACCGTAGGTTCTCCCGTGAAAGCTGTTTTTTGCCGTCACGATATGGTAATGTTCGGAGCCAAAATGCTCTACTCCATATTTACGGGCCATTTTGATCATGGCTTCATTCGCCTCTGTCCCCGAGTTCTGGAAAAAGATACGGTCAAAGCCAATGTTCTCACAGATCAGCTTTGCCAGCATTGCCTGCGGAGTCGAATACGGATACAGACTGGTATGCATTGCCTGCCCTGCCTGTTCCCGAATTGCCGCCACCACCTTCTCATTGCAGTTGCCGGCAGAATTCACTGCAATCCCTGCATAGAAATCCAGATACTCCTCTCCGTCTATGTCCTTTACCGTCGCCTCCTTCGCTTCCTCTACCACAATCGGAAAACGATAGCCAATATTTAACATATAGTGGTCGGACATCTCTATGATATCCTGCTTGCTCAATCCATAATCCTTTGCTTTCATTGTCCTTTGTCCTCCCATTCCAAACATCTGTTTTGTAAATTATTGATATTGTACCACAATTCCAACGCTTGTCAATAAACAACTGTGAACAATACCTGCTATCCGTCCTTGCGCAGATCCACCTCCAGACGATTATACGGAATCTCAATTCCATTCTCGTCAAAGCATGCCTTGATCTGCTCCCGCAGTTCCCATGTGGCCTTCCAGTAATCCTCTGTCTTTACCCATGCACGGATTCCCAGTGTCATACCGCTATCGTCAAAGGAATCAATAAAAATATCCTGTGGCTCCTCCTTCAAAACCTTGTCATAATCCGTAAGCAATTTGTGAAGGATCTGTTTTACCATCTTCATATCGCTGTTATATGCGATGGATATTTTGATCTCCACCTTTCGTTTCTGTTCATCCGTCAGATTTGTCAGACTATTATCAGCCAACACCCCATTCGGTATGACTACCAGCTTATTATCATGGGTTCGCAGTCTGGTATAAAAAATATCAATGGAAACAACCGTTCCTTCATTTTTCTTATTATCCTCCACAATGTAATCACCGACCTGAAATGGCTTCAGCAGCAGAATCAGTACACCGCCTGCAAGATTCGAGAGGGCACCCTGCAGCGCAAGACCAACCGCCAGAGATGCTGTTCCCAATATGGTAACAAAGCTGGTCACTTCAAAACCTACTATGGTCGCTGCCGTAATGAATACCAGTATATAGCCCAATACCCGCAGCACAGACAGCAAAAAGCCGGCAACCGAATCCTCCATTCTTGAGCGTTCAAACGAACGTCGAAGCAGTTTCAGCAGCAGATTCACGATCTTCAGTCCGATCGCAATAAATAACACTGCGATCAGCAGACTTCCCGACTTCTGAATCAGCCAGTTCAACATCGCATTCAATGTATCCTTTACCAGACCCGCCGATTCCTCCACACTTTTTGCTGCTTCCTCTACCGTCTGACCGGCAATCACTTCTAATAACATCTTTTCCTCCTCTTCAATGTCTCCACTCGTACAGAGCACATTCCGTCTTTGACCGTATGACGAAAAATTCGGCTGTATCCGTCACAAAGAAAAGGCTGTCACCACCTTTCTGACATAACTGTGACAGCCTTGCTTCTATTCCTTCTCTGTTGTTCGAGCCACCTTTGTTGTTCTTTTCGTTCTGTTAGCAGACGTCTGTTTTGCTGCCCCTGTTTTTCTGGTGGTTGTCTTCTTCACCGGACTGCTTTCACTGTCCTTCGTAAGCTTGAAAATGCTCATGGAAAGCGGAGCAAGTCCAATTGTGATAGAATTGGCCTTTCCATCACAGGCACTTCGCTTGCTGGTACGAACCACTGTGTTCTTACTGCCATCTCCACCAAACTTCTCATTGTCACTGCAGAAGATTTCCTTGTAATTCCCTGCAAACGGAACTCCCACCTTGTACTTACTGTAGCTGACCGGTGTAAAATTACATACGATTAAAAGAGTGTCCTCTTTTCGGGACGTTTTCCGTAAAAAGGATACTATACTTTCATTCGCCGCAGTCGCATTGATCCACTCAAAACCTTCTACATTATTATCCAACGCATACAGAGCAGGCTCCTTCTTATACAGATGATTCAATGCCTTCACATAATTCCGCAATATGGTATGAGCATCAAATTCGAGCAGCTCCCAGTCAATCTCAACCGATTCATTGAAGCCCCTAAACTGTGCAAATTCCTGTCCCATAAACAAGAGCTTCTTGCCCGGGTGCATCATCATATAGCCATAGAGCAACCGGAGATTCGAGAATTTCTCCTCATATCCGCCCGGCATCTGATCTACGATTGACCCCTTCCCACCAATCACCTCATTATGCGAAAACTCCAGAATATACTTCTCGTTATACGCATTGGCAAGGCTGTTGGTCAGTTTCTTATGTTCATACTTTCGATACAGCGGATCCAATGCCATATAGGACAACAAATCCTTCATCCATGACATGTTCCAGCAATAATCGAATCCCATGCCGCCCTCTTCTACGGCATCTGTGAGCATCGGCCAGCCGGACTCCTACTCCACGATCAACATACAGTTGGGAAACCGCTCATTCAACGTAGCATTTAGCTCCTTCAGGAATGCAATCGCCTCCAGATTCTCATTGCCGCCATATGAGTTCGGAATCCAATCGCCATATGTCTTACCGTAATCCAGATACAACATGGAGGCCACACTGTCAATCCGCAGACCATCAATATGATACTTGGAAACCCAATACAAGGCATTAGAGATCA
>JAFVCQ010000143.1 GCA_017479085.1 Lachnospiraceae bacterium
ATTGGTTTAATATCTCGTATATCTATAATTCTTCGACAGATAATAATAGCATTTTTTTAATTTACTATACCGAGAATCAGTACTCTTGGTATGTGCCCGGACGAACTTCACCGCAAGCTTCGTCGTCTTATCAGTCACCTTGATACCCGTAGAATCCACATAATAATATCCCTGTTTTTTATTTCCGACAATCTGATTGGTCTGTATGCTGCCATCCTTCAGATAATACTCTTTGTTTTTTCCGTTATAGGATATCTTCACAAACTTCGAGTCTGTAGATACCTCTCCTTTTCCCTCTGCATCAAAGTAATAAATCTCACTGCCCTTTGTACCGGGTGCGACGACCTTATAAGATTCCCCCGATTCCTTCATAGCCACATACAGATTCTGCATCGGTTCTCCCTTGTATGTACCGGTCAAACCTGTCTCATCCTCTACAATCTCATACCCGGCTGCATGAACGGTTCCCGTCACCATCATACACAGACAGAACACAAGCGCACAGCACATGTACATCTTCTTACGTGATAATCTCATCTCTCATTCCTCCATATCCTTGTTAAGAGCTCACTGTCCGAACCCTCTCAATCGGGATCGATTCTATTCTCCCTTCTATAAATAGATACGATATTCCGGTAAAAGGTTCCCACAAGTTTTCGATTTATGATACATAATTATTCTGCACTTGTCAACTTACAGGGACATTCTATCATGAAAAAAAAATAAACAACATTACAGTTCCCTGTCACTTCGTTATGCTGAACACTGTCATAGGGTATTGTATAATCGGGCTTTTTTTGTTATAATGCAAGGATACTATATCAGAAATGGACGGAGTTACACCTATGGAAGAGATCGAAAAGCTGCAATATCAGGATGAATTAAAAGCAAACCGATTCAGCACTTTGTTTTTATCAGTCATGTGTGGAATCTGCCTGTTAGTCTGGGCCGCCAACGAGGTTGGAATCTTTGTTGTGAATCGGTTTTATATGAGACTTGGCATGATCATTGGGTGCATCTGTCTGGTCATTCCAATGATCATCTTTTTTAAGACAAAAGGACAGAATAAGTGGTTCAAATATGTACTGATTATCTGCGTCTCACTTATGTCCATATCCATACAGACCTTCCTGACCTTTCACGGGGTGATGCTGTGTGTATTTCCGATTTTGTTAGCGGCACAGTATACCGATATGCGCATATTCCGGATTGCGTTCTGGGTGAATCTGTGCGGTGTGTTTATTGCAGTATTACTTGGATATTACGTCGGGTGTTGGGATGGCAATATGATCTATGCTACCACATATGGGATTTCTCTGGAAAAAGACTCGTTTGCCAGTCGTGCTGCGATCATGAATGCAGACTATATGACCCAGTTGCTCTTGTACTTTGCAATGCCGAGAATGATTATCTTTTCGGTGATCTCTTTAAGTATTTCCTATATCTTAAAGACTGCGAAGCTGCAATACGTCAGACAGAATATGATCCGATTACAGGCAGAATGTGACGGTCTTACCAGACTGGAGAACCGAAACAAATATAATCAAAGAGTCCTGAATGAGTACAAACGATTAGATTCGGTATATATTGTATTCATCGATGTGAACTTCCTAAAGAAAATGAATGACACATGCGGACATGAAGCTGGAGATTCAGTTCTGAAACGAGTAGCGGATGAGATGAGACGTCTCATTGATGATACCATTCACGGCTACCGGCTTGGCGGAGATGAATTTGCATTTGTATTCTGCAATTATTCTGAAGAAGCGGCCTGCAATATGCTGAAAGAATGGGAAAAAGATGTGCTGCCTCTCAATCGCAAGGAGGATCCTGTCCAGTGTTCTCTTTCCATCGGAGGTGCTTACGCTGCCCGTCCATTTAACATTGATGACGTGTTAAAGGAAGCGGATGAGAACATGTATGCGAGAAAAATTGCCATGAAAGCACAGCGGACAGACTAACCATTCTGCGCAGACAGGTTATCTGCCGGCACTCCTTCAGAAATACCTCTCAATAATTTCCAGCAGTCCATCCTCATCATTGGATGCTTTGGTGATCACATCTGCCACCTTCTTCACTTCCTCCTGTGCGTTGGCCATTGCAACACCGACGCCCGCATACCGGATCATGGACATGTCATTGAATCCATCTCCGCATGCGACCGTATCCTCCCGGGCGACTCCAATGTTTCGGAACAGATGCTCTAAGGATGCCGCCTTGTCCACTCCGGGCGGCATCGCTTCAATAAAGAACGGTTCTGAACGATATATACTCAAGGCATTCTCATACCGCTTCACCAGATCCTGTTCCAGCTCAGGAGCCACATCCACAGAAGCCGTGAACAGACATTTGTTGATATCAAAATCCACATACGATACAAAGTCATCTACCTGCCTTAACTCCATCCGGTTCAGACGTGCCTCAAATTCCATATGCTCGTCAATTCTGGTAGCCGCAATCACGGTATCACCCTCATATGTGACCAATCCCATATCATGCTCTCTCGCATATGTATATAACGGTGCAATACATTCCTTTGGAAAACATCGTTGGTAAACAATCTCATTTGTCCCGATCTTTGTAATCCTTGCCCCATTAAAGCATAGCACATAGCCGCCATACCGCTCCAATTGCAGAATGTCTGATATCCATTTCACACCATGCGTCGGTCTGCCGGAGGCAAGGATGATGGTATGTCCTTTCCTTTGAAGCTCCAGCAATGCCTCTATCGTATTGGGAGTGATCTCCTTTTTGCTGTTTGTCAATGTTCCATCAATATCTAAAATAAGTACTTTGTTCATGCTCTCTCCTATATTCTGAATCCTACCGTTATATTGCTATGACATACCAAAGAAATTTGTCCAAATATCAACATGGCAGTACACTTGTAGATTACGGTCTGTCTAACATTACCAGCATCTCATCTAAGAGTGCCTTTGCGACCTTCTCCTTTGACAGCAGTGGCAGCTCCCTTATTCCGGTTTTCTCGATCAGAGTCACCACATTCGTATCCGTTCCAAATCCGGCACCTGCCACCTTCAGGTTATTGGCGACGATCAGATCCACCTTCTTGCTCTCCAGCTTCTTCGTCGCATTCTCGATCAGATTCTCTGTCTCCATGGCAAACCCACAGATGACCTGACCTGGTCTTCTGTGTTCTCCCAGATATTTTAAAATATCCGGGGTACGCTTTAACGGAATGGACAGGTCGTCATCCTTTTTCTTGATCTTCTCTACTGCCGTTGTGACCGGTGTATAGTCCGCCACCGCTGCCGACTTGATGATGAAATCCATTCCGCTGTAACATGCTTTGACCGCATCGAACATATCCTGTGCGCTGACCACCGGCACAACCTTTACGAACGGGGGTGGCTCGATTGCTGACCGGCCAGTCACCAGAGTTACCTCCGCACCGCGTACCATTGCACATTGCG
>JAFVCQ010000144.1 GCA_017479085.1 Lachnospiraceae bacterium
AACTCTTCTTTTTCCATAATGGCCTCCTTCATTCACAATTCATTAGATATGGGATATGTTGTTCCAGATAATGGTCGGAGGAACCGGTAAGCTTCTCTCCCTGCAATAGTCCCACTATCTTCCCGGCAATCCGGTCTATTTTCTGTAAAATCATATCCTCATCATTTTGTTTTCCAATCCATTCCACCAGATCTCGTTTCTCATAGGATGCAGGCTGCGGACACTCTGTCATCAGTTCCTTTACCAACTCCAGAATATCCTGTCCCTTTTCGAGTTTTCCTGCCTCCTTTATCATCCATTTCTTATGAGGGACATAAACTCCATTGATCAAATATAAGAAAGCGACAACCTCCTCCTCAAAGGAATGGAGCATGAATGTGGCACCTGACACATCCCGCCGTTTCATCAATCTCTCATAATTATACTGTCCGTCCTGACAGATCTGCCCCAGAAGCTGTGCCAGTCTGCGTTTTCTGACCGCATCCGGATATCCCTGCCCGAGCTTATCATAGATCTGTCCAAACACGGTATCTCTACCCTCAAAGATTGCGCCATTCGTCACGGTACTTAACTGCCAGTCCTCCAACCGCAGAAAGGTATCTTCCGGCAACGTATGATGCTGCATCAGGTACGTGATCTCATCGCTGTCAAGCGTGAGTATCCTGCCAAAGAAGTCCTCCATGACAATCACCCCGTTGCGGGGGGCTCCTTTTATCTTCTCCGGTTTTGTAAACCCCCGAAAAGCATCCGGCAGGCTGTTATAGATCTGCTCAAGCTGACCGCCATACGCTTCATATTGTTCCCTCGTCACAAACACACAGAAACCCGGACCAAAGTCGTGATCCTTTGACACGATATCATCCAGTCCAAAGCACTCAGAACCCTCTCCAACCTTAGCAAATGCCAGTTCCTCCCAAATCTCCGGAACAGCCTTCCAAAACCGCTCTCTGTTTTCCTTAAAATAATCCTCTGATAATACGATTCCCTTCAAAGCATCCGGCTCTCCAAGCCTCTCCATTGTGAGCTGCAGATTCGAGACGATTCGGAAATAGGCATGTGTGATTCCCACATGCTGCCTGAGAGCCAGCATTGCCTGCTCATAATACTCCCTCGCTTTGTCATACTCCTCACCGGCAAACCGGATATCTCCCGCCACAGAAAGATTAGCACTGTAATGAAAATCTTCCGTAAGATTCTTCTCAAAAATGGCAAGTGCCTGTGCGGAGGCCTCCTTCGCCAATGCAAGCTTTCCCTCCTTCACATAGGAGGCAGCCAGATTGGTATAGGTTACCCCAAGCTCTACCACCGCCTCCGGATATCCCTTTACGATCTCCAGTGCCGAATTCAGTGCCTCGCTTGCCTTGTCAAACTGCTGCATTTCCTGATACAGCAGAGAAAGGTTGTTATACAGACTGGCATACAGAAAATCATTATGTTCCAGAACCCGATCATAGACTTCAAAAACCTTCTGATAATGAGTCA
Organism: Lachnospiraceae bacterium; assembly: GCA_017479085.1. Lineage (GTDB taxonomy): Bacteria > Bacillota > Clostridia > Lachnospirales > Lachnospiraceae > CAG-590. Next base: position 1,483 of record JAFVCQ010000144.1, read on the forward strand.
GTGAATCCTCCAGTCTGCCGGATGCCCGATATACATTTGCAATGTTGATGCAGCTTGTTCCATAGTGAACGGTATCCTTGAGACCCGCCCGCTCCATAAATAGAAGAAGCTTCTCACAATACGCCTCCGCTTTGTCATACTGGGAGGTGTCCGGGTAAAAGCCGAGCAGCTCATTGATCAGCGTGATAGCACCTCCAACCTCTCCCTCCTTCAAGGCCTGCTCTAAATGAGCGGATAAATAATCCTCAATCTTGTCGCTCTCGCGATTGTTGAACAACTGATCTAACCCTTTTAAAACCTGTTGTATGTCCAATTCCCTACCTCCTGATCTTAGGAAGCTTCAAGAAATAACATGACCGTCTTACCGGTCTTTTTCCGTGCAATACGATCACGTTATTTCTTTCAGATTCCGTATTGTCTTTTCCTGAAAAGGAAAACATCTTTATCTGTCTCTTTCATTATCACGGAGGTATTTCAGGATGTCTTCTTCCTCATATTCATTCTCATCAAAAGAAGAAGCCACTACCACCACTGTCACGCCCAGTTCCAGAGCCGCCTCCATTTTTTCCAAAAATCCACTCACAATTCCCGAATCCTTGAGCACCATATAGCGAATGTCATAATCCTTCAGCATGGCATAGTTCATCAGTCTGGAAAACGGACCATTCATTCCAATCAGATGCCTTCCACGAATTCCAAGCTTCTCACATGCCTTCAGAATCTCACTATGTGCCGATACACGGGAGTATACCCGTTCTTCGAACTGTGGCAGATTCGTATATTCATAAATCTCCAACGCACCGGTCGTGGTTAAAATATTCCCTTCCGTCTCCTTCAGATACTCCACGGCTGCCTTGATACTTTCCACAATAATGATCTTGTCGGTACTCCGGTCCCTGTCAAGCTCTCCCGGAATCACCAGTTCTCCTCTGGTTGCCAGCTCCTCAATCGCAGCCAGCTCTCCCTTTACAGCCAGCTCTCCCTTTACCGACAGCTCTCCCTTTACCGATAATCCGGTGCGCGGAATCGCCAGTTCCTTGTTCTGCCGGACTACCATCTCCTTCTTGTCATTGCCTGAATCACTCATACGATATACCTCCCGAATCTCTACCTTCAAGGAATCGTCAAAGAAAAAAATTATTCCTTAAGCTTACAATTCACTTTATATAAAATTATACCCTATTTTTGTGATTCTGCAAGTGTTTCTAAAAAACGTTACAATCCGGTCTTC
>JAFVCQ010000012.1 GCA_017479085.1 Lachnospiraceae bacterium
CGCGACCCGGATCTGCAGGTTGACTTTGAGACGAATGGAAGTGTGGAGCTTGCCCCGTTTTTCGAGAGTGGTATACCGGATTCTGTTTAATTTACGCTGGATTATAAGCTACCGGGCAGTGGAATGGAGCAGTATATGTGTACTTCAAATTATGAGAGGCTGCGGAGTGTGGATGTGGTCAAATTCGTGGTATCCGACCGGACGGATCTATGGAGAAGCAAAGAAATCATAGAAACCTATCATTTGATCGATCAAAAGTGTGGGATTTATCTAAGCCCATGCTTTGGAAGGATGGAACCGGCGGAGATTGTGGAATTTTTAGTGGAACAGAATATGAATCATGTAAATGTTCAGTTACAGCTCCATAAGCTGATCTGGGATCCGGAGCAGCGGGGCGTATGACAGGAAGGGAGAAGAAGATGGCGATTGATCAGGATGCGATCAGGGAACATATAAGAGGAATTTTAGTGGCTCTGGGAGAGGATCCGGAGCGGGAAGGCCTGAAGGATACACCGGACCGGGTGGCAAGGATGTATGCCGAGGTGTTTGAAGGGATGAATTATACCTATGATGAGATCGCGCAGATGTTTTCTAAGAGCTTTGAGGTGGCTGATGGCAGCGCGCAGGATATGGTGATTGTAAAGGATATGGAAGTGTTCAGCTATTGTGAACATCATCTGGCACTGATGTATGATATGAGGGTAACGGTCGCCTATCTTCCCAAAGGCAGGGTGATCGGATTGAGCAAGATCGCAAGAATGGCGGACATGGTTGCAAAGAGACTGCAGTTACAGGAACGAATTGGTTCGGATCTCGCCGATGTGATCGCTAAGGCCACCGGCTCGCCGGATGTTGCAGTCTATATTGAGGGTGTACACAGTTGCATGACGGCGAGGGGGATTCGCAAACCATCTGCCAAAACGGTGACGACCACTCTGCGGGGACGATTTGAAACCGACCCAACCCTTCAGAACAGGTTATGGTTTCAGCTTAGATGAGCAAACAGGAATATGGCTGTGGCGATATCGATACGACAAATGGAAAAGGAGAATACGGTATGAATTGTAATACACGAAACAAAGATGCCGCACTGGTGGTATTTAGCGGCGGACAGGACAGTACGACCTGTCTTTTGTGGGCTTTGAAGCGTTACAGGGAGGTGGTCGCTGTTTCCTTTGACTATGGACAGCGCCATAAGGCAGAGCTTGGCTGTGCAAAGGAAATTGCACAGAGGCTGGAGGTAGAGTGGCATGTTATGGATATGTCCCTGCTCAACCAGTTAGCACCAAACTCTCTCACACGTTCCGGAATCGAGGTAGATGAGAACGCTCCGGAGGATGCTCCGCCTAACAGTGTGGTAGACGGCAGAAATATGTTGTTTTTGACCTTTGCCGCAGTATTTGCGAAACAGAGAGGAATCACGGATCTGATCACCGGTGTATCACAGAGTGATTTTTCCGGATATCCGGATTGTCGCGATGTATTTATCAAATCTCTGAATGCGACTCTGAATCTGGCAATGGATACAACATTCTGTATCGAAACTCCGCTCATGTGGCTTGACAAAGCAGATACATGGAAACTGGCAGCCGATCTCAACGGTCTGGATCTGGTTCGGGATATGACGTTAACCTGTTACAATGGAATCAAAGGGGATGGCTGCGGCAACTGCCCAAGCTGCCGACTCCGCAGACAGGGCTATCGCGAATTCCTTGAACGTTACCAATGAAGGGAGCTGTCCTATGCATCATGTCGGATAGCTGATACCTTAGTTTCGAAGGTATGCAAAGCCAGCGTGCCCGACATGGGAAACATATACCATATCCGGCAGCGTCCGGTATAACGAAATGACATTGCCCACATGAACCGTAACCAGGCGGCAGGTGTTTGTATGAATTTTTCAGGTAATTCTTGCCAGATATAGGTAAATAGGAGTATAATGGTTTCTATATGCTAGTGTGTGCTATGAACAGTGCATAGAATGGAAATCAGGAGGGAAAAGCATGACGATACTTGTGACGGGAGGGGCTGGTTATATAGCCAGTCACACCAATGTTGAATTGCTGAAAGAAGGCTATGATGTCATAGTAATGGACAATCTATGTAATTCCAGTAAAGAGTCCGTTGCGAGAGTGGAGCGCATAACAGGGAAGAAGATCCGGTTTTATCAGACGGATATGAGAGATTTGTCCGGCCTTGAGACGATTTTTTCGGAGAACACGATTGATGTCATTATACACTTTGCAGGGTTGAAGGCAGTTGGAGAGTCCTGCGAAAAACCATATGAATATTATGAGAACAATATTACAGGAACACTTAATATTCTTAAGATGATGAAACAGTATCATGTAAAGAAGATGGTATTTTCTTCTTCTGCAACCGTATACGGAGAGCCTGAGACCGTTCCAATCACAGAGGATTCCAAGGTGGGCGGTGTAACCAACCCATATGGACGAACCAAATTCATGTTAGAGGAGATTCTGTCGGACATTCAGCGGGCGGATTCCTCCTTTGATATAGCATTGCTGCGGTACTTTAACCCAATCGGTGCGCATGAAAGCGGGCTGATCGGGGAGTCGCCGAATGGGATACCGAACAATCTTCTTCCGTATGTGGCAAAGGTGGCCGCCGGTGTGCTGGAACAGGTGAATGTATTCGGTGATGATTATCCGACACCCGATGGAACAGGGGTGCGGGATTATATTCATGTGGTGGATCTGGCAAGGGGACATGTGTGCGCTGTGAAGAAGCTGATGGAGCATCCGGGATTGGTAATCTATAATCTGGGAACCGGAATCGGATACTCCGTGCTGGAGATCATTCAGAATTTTGAGAAGGCATGTGGCAGGAAGATTCCGTATGTGATTGCACCAAGACGCCCCGGTGATATACCGACGTGCTATTCGGATCCGTCCAAAGCGGAACGCGAGCTTGGATGGAAAGCAGAATATGGAATTGACCGAATGTGTGAGGATACATGGAGATGGCAGTCACACAATCCCAACGGATATGAAGACTGATCCTATAGTTGGTGAAGGGAACAGGAGGATACAGATATAATGAAAAATTTGTTATTTATTGTGAATCCATCTGCAGGAAAAAAACACATAAGGGGAAGTCTGTTTGAGATCGTCGATCTGTTTGTAAAGGCAGAGTATAATGTCAGAGTCTATCCGACACAGGAGAAGGAGGATGCGACCCGGATTGTGAGTCAGGAAGGGTGGCTGTATGATCTGATCGTATGTGCCGGAGGAGACGGGACGTTAGATGAGGTGGTGACCGGCTGCATGAAATGCGGTTGTGACACGCCGATTGGGTATATTCCATGCGGAACCACCAATGACTTTGCAAGGAGTCTGGGGATTCCAAAGGATCCGGTACGGGCGGCGAAGCGGATCGTCAAGTATGAGACAGCACCGGTCGATGTGGGTGCGTTTAATGGAGATTTCTTTGTGTATGTAGCCGCGTTTGGCGCTTTTACGGCAGTTACCTACACAACCCCGCAGGAATATAAGAATCACTTGGGACATATGGCATATGTATTGGAAGGCATCCGGAGTATACCGAATCTGACATCCTACCATCTGAAGGTGTCTTATGACGGCAATGAGATTGAGGATGATTTTTTTATTGGAATGATAACGAATTCCCTTACAGTTGGCGGCTTTCAGAATCCAAACAGCAAGATTGCAGAATTTGATGATGGTCTGTATGAGGTTCTTCTGGTTAAGTATCCGACGAATCCGATTGATCTTCAGGCTACGGTGTCAGCCTACCTGATGGGTGAATTTAATCCGGAGTATATGTACCAGTTCAAGACGAGTCGTGTCGTGATTGAGAGTCCGGAGAAGATTACATGGACATTAGACGGGGAGTATGGTGGCAGCTTTACCCATGCAGAAGTGGTGAATCTGCAGCATGCACTGAATATTATCAGAAAGAAATAACAGATTCTTTATGGAGGGAAAGAGAGGTAGGAAATGGGCAAATATTTTGGAACAGACGGTTTCAGAGGAGAAGCAAATGCAGATTTAACGGTGGAGCATGCATACAAGGTTGGAAGATATCTGGGATATTACTATGGTAAGAATCATGAGAATGGAAAAGCGAGTATCGTAATCGGGAAGGATACGAGACGTTCCTCCTATATGTTTGAATATTCTCTGGTGGCAGGCTTAACGGCCAGTGGGGCGGATGTATATCTGATGCATGTCACGCCAACGCCGAGCGTATCCTATATTGTGCGGCTCGATGAGTTTGACTGTGGGATTATGATTTCTGCCAGTCACAATCCATACTATGACAATGGAATCAAGGTGATCAATGGGCAGGGATACAAATTAGAAGCAGATGTTGAGGCGGAGATTGAAGCCTATATCGACGGCGGGATTCCGGAGATTCCATTTGCGAAAAGAGAGGCGATCGGAAGAACGGTAGACTATGCGATGGGAAGGAATCGTTATATAGGCTATCTGATGACTCTGGCGACCCGTTCCTACAAGAACAAAAGGGTTGGTCTGGACTGTGCGAACGGTGCCGCCTCTACGGTGGCGAAGGCTGTTTTTGAGGCATTGGGCGCAAAGACGTATGTGATCTCCAACAATCCGGACGGAACGAATATCAATCAGGACTGCGGCTCCACCCATATAGAACAGTTACAGAAGCTGGTGAGAGAAAAGCATCTCGATATCGGGTTTGCTTATGATGGAGATGCAGACCGCTGTATGGCAGTGGATGAGAACGGGGAGATCATCGATGGGGATAAGATTCTGTATGCCTGTGGGTGCTATCTTTCAGAGCGGGGAGAGCTCAATAACAATACAGTGGTGACAACGGTTATGTCGAATCTGGGCTTGTACAAAGCATTGGAAAAGAAGGGAATCGCATATGAAAAAACCGCAGTCGGTGACAAATATGTCTTTGAAAATATGATGGAACATGACCATTCCTTAGGTGGAGAGCAGAGTGGGCATATTATTTTCAGCAAATATGCAACGACCGGAGACGGGGTGCTCACCTCGATCAAATTGATGGAGGTCATACTGGAGCAGAAGGTCAATGCATCGGAATTGTTCCGGGATCTGAACATCTATCCGCATCTCCTGGTCAATGTGCAGGTAAAGAACAAGGCGGCGACAAGGGAAGATCAGGACGTGATAGCTGCGGTGAAGCAGGTGGAGGAGACGTTGGGAAGCAATGGACGTATTCTTCTCAGGGAAAGTGGAACCGAACCCGTAATCAGGGTCATGGTCGAGGCTGATTCGGATGAATTGTGCAGGCAGTATGCAGAACAGCTGGTTCGCATCATTAGGGAAAAGGGACATGAAGCAGTCTGAAGAAATGGAGTGACGTATGAAGAGACAATTCAAGAGTACAACAAAAAAGACAATTCTGGCAATGGCATGTTTCCTTGTGATGATTGGGATCCTGTCTGTTTCTTCCCATGCAGCGGGAAAGAATGGCTGGGTGGATGATTCGTACTACATCAATAATGTCAAACAGGTATCTCAGTGGATAAAAGATGGAAAATATACATATTATGTAGATAGCAGTGGAAAAATGCTGACGGGTTGGAATTGCGTGGAGGGATCCTATTACTTCTTTAACCAGAAAGGCAATAATTATGAGAGTGGGAAACCCATCGGTGCCAAAATAACAAAGCTGGAGCAGGGTGTGAAGGCTATGGGCATTGATGCATCCCAGTTTCAGGGAAATGTGGACTGGAATAAGGTGAAAAAGGCCGGCGTTCAGTTTGTGATGCTCAGGGTCGGATATGGAAAAGGACGATACGGAGCCAAGAACTGTACACTCGATACAAGATTTCGAAAGTATGTAGAGGGAATTACACAGGCAGGGATCCCGATCGGTATCTATTTTTATTCCTATGCCACTTCGTTGAAGGATGCTTTGCAGGAGGCAGAATTTACCATCAGGCAGTTAGATGGTGTTCCGGTTGCTTTTCCGGTGGCTTATGATCTGGAGGATGCGGCAATCCTCAAAAAGACCACGAAGGCACAGAGAACGGAGATGGCACAGCTCTATATGGATACCATTGCGGCTGCCGGTTACTACCCGATGTATTACTGTAACCAGAACTGGTACAATAATTATCTGGATGTAGAGGAGCTGGAGGAGTATGATTTCTGGTATGCCAGATATACGAATCAGGAGCCGGATCCGAATGCATATCCGTATTCCATGTGGCAGGCGACCTCTACGCAGAGACTGAGCGGGATCACGGAGAATACGGTAGACATGGATTTTCTGTATGAGAATTATAAGAATAAGATTGATGTGAGAAGTACTGCCCTGAAATATGGCTGGTACAAAGAGGCAGGGAAGCTCCAGTATTATTATCAGGGGAAGCGTAAGACAGATGGTTGGTTTTCCTATCTGGGAGAGCTGTATTACCTGACCACAAATGGCGCTGCAACCGGGTGGAAGGATATATCCGGTGAGCGGTATTATTTTAACAAAAAGGGTATGATGCAGACCGGCTTTGTCAAGGTGGCCGGCAAACGGTATCTGCTGGGAGACGATGGAACCCTGCAAAGGGAGACAGAGGAACCGGGTGTGACCATCGATGAGGATGGTGTCTGTCATATCCGGAAGGGTTGGTATCAGGATAGCAAGGATCGGTATTTTTACCGCAATTCCGATGGCAGTATTGCGAAGAATAAGTGGATCACGACAAAGGGAAAGAAGTATTATGTTGGAAGCGATGGACGCAGAGTGACCGGCTTTGCGACGATCAAAAAGAAACGCTACTATTTTAACCGCAGTGGTGTGATGCAGACCGGCTGGCTTATTTATCGCGGACACAAATATTATTTTAAGAAGAATGGTGTCATGGTGGCAGGAAAGACGGTTCGAATCAAAGGGAAATCCTATACCTTTTTAAGCAATGGACAGTTGAAGTAGCCGGAAAGTGCTTTGGGAGGGGAGTTCCCCGGGTGGATAGAATGAAGAAAAAATTACGTCAATATTTGAAAATGATCGTACAAAATGGGATACTGCCTGTCGCATACCGTCTGTTTTGCATACAGAGAGTACAGGGACAGCTCGTTGTACTGGCAGATGGTCACAGGCAGAGTCGTCCGCCATCCATGCAGGAGTTGTATGAGGGTCTCTGTCAGGAATCGTATGAGGTGTCAGAGTGGTATTGCGATTTTCAGGCGATGAGTTATGGAAAGGCATTGTGGAGGATGTTACAGTTTATGCATCTGTATGCCAGAGCGGGTTTTGTGGTGATCAGTGACAACTTTCTGCCTGTGGCTTCCTGTAAAAAACGTCCGCAGACCTTTGTCATACAGCTATGGCACGGCTGTGGAGCCTTTAAGAAATTTGGCTATGACACCGGGGACGACATTCCGGCGGATTATATTGGCAATGTATTCCGGAATTATGATCTGGTGCCCGTGAGCGGGAACAGGAGTGTAGCACCCTTTACCAGTGCGATGCGCCTTAGAGAGGGAGTCTGTCGCCCGATTGGGGTGAGTGCCACAGATCGATATTTTGACAAGGACTATGAAACATCATGCAGACAGGAATTTTTGGAGAGCTGTCCCGGGGCAGAGGGAAAGAAGATCCTGCTATGGGCACCGACCTTTCGGGGGAGTGCATCCGATCCGGTGGTGCCGGGCAGTGGATTATTTGAGAAAATCAGGGAAACACTAAAGGAAGAATGGTTTGTGATTATCAAATATCATCCGCACATGGAAGCGAAAGGATTTTCCTCCACACTGTCGATTCCGACAGAACGTCTGCTGCCGGTCACAGATATGTTGGTGACGGATTATTCCTCTATTCTGTTTCTATATGCAATTTATAACAGGCCATTCCTGCTGTTTGCGCCGGATCTTGAGGAGTATGCCGGCCAAAGGGGGTTCTATCTGGATTATGCAGACCTTCCGGGCGAGTGTGTGCAGCGGGAGGAGGAACTGGTGCAGGGGATACGACGCGCACAGGAGCGCTTTGACCCTGAGGCAATGAGACGGTTTTACAAGGAATATATGAGCGGATGCGATGGAAGAGCGACACAGCGTATTCTGGACATCATGGATAAAAAGAGGGAACAATTGTGAAAAAGACATGGAAACATATAGGGAAAACAGGTTTGATTCATGGTCTGTTTCCTCTTCTATACAAATGGTATGCCAGAAAGCCGATCCGGCAGAACCGGGTGTTGTTTCTGGAGATCCGGTACACAGAGCTTACCAATAATTTTACACTTCTGTATGAGGAATTTGGCAGGAGGGAGAAGTTTACAGTGGATACCTCGTTTTTGGGGAATTCTGTGTTCTCGTACAGAGAATATGTCAGGGCTTGCATTCGCATGTTAAGGAAACTGGCGATGGCACAGTATGTCTTTGTGAATGAGAGCAGCAATGTACTGGCTGCGCTTCCTCTGCGGGAGGATACGAAGCTGATCCAGACATGGCATGGCTGTGGGGCGTTTAAACGATTTGGCTATGCAGGGGTGAATGCCCCTCAGGAGCCATACTATAATTCCTATCTGTTTACCACTGTGAGCAGTCCGGAGGTGATCGGGATCTATGCACAGAGCATGGGACAGGCTCCGGATACGATTCTGCCGTTGGGAGTCAGCCGCACGGATGTGTATTTTGATTCGGACTATGTTGCCTCCTGTGAGGTGAAGATCCGTTCCCGTTATGGGATTGAGGCACACAAGCAGATTCTTCTCTATGCGCCTACTTTTCGGGGAAATGTACAAAATGCCCAATCTCCAAGATTGTTACGGATTGAGAAGCTGTATCGGAAGCTTGGGGAATCGTATGTGATCTTATACAAGGGGCATCCGGCTGTCAGGACGACAGTGGATATTCCGGAGGCTTTTGCGGATTTTTTTATGGACGTTTCTTCGGAGCCCATTGAACCGCTCTTATGTGCAGCATCTGCCTGTATTACGGATTATTCGTCTCTTATCTTTGAATACTCCCTGTTAGGGCGCCCTATGTTTTTTTATGCCTATGATTATAAGGAATATGTGACAGAACGGGGCTTCTATTATCCTTATGACACGTTCGTACCCGGAAAAATCTGCTATACGGAGGAGGAGCTGATGGAGGGAATCCTTCAGGAACAGGAGGAGCAGATGATAAAGGTGGAGCAGTTTCGGAAGCGGTTCATGTGTTCCTGTGACGGACATGCAACGCAACGCATCATCGAAACCATGCTGGAGAAATGTGGGTAGTTGTCAGATAAAAATAATAATGCTATAATATACGATATTTTGGAAGATTTTGGAATTTTTTGGAGATGAGACAGAATGCGGAAAAGAGACCAGTTTAAACGATTGATAACCTTTTTAGAGGGAACGGTGATTTTGGCAATTCATACCCTGTTATTCACCTATCTCTGGTACAGCTTTTATCAGAAACAGTTGGAGGTGCCATTCTTCCGACGGGGAGACTGGGCTGTGATCGGGTTCTATGCGCTGATCATGTATCTGTTTACCAGACTGTATGGAGGATTTCAGATTGGTTATCTGCGATTGATGGATGTGCTGTATTCCCAGATGCTTTCGCTCGCATGTACCAATGTGATTACCTATGTACAGATTTGTCTGATCAGCCGGGAATATCTGACAGCACAGCCGCTGTTAATCATGACGCTGGTGCAGATTGTCGTGATTCTGTTATGGATCTTTATCTGTAAGACGATTTATGCCCTGCTCTATCCGCCAAGACAAATGCTCCTGATCTATGATGATAAGTCACCGAGGGAGATTCTGGACAAGCTTGGAACCAGACAGGACAAGTATAATATTTGTGATATTATGCATTTGAGTGAAGGTTTGGATAATATCTGCGACAGCCTGGAGGAATATGAAGCAGTTTTGATTTATGATATCTCTGCTTATGAGCGCAATATTATTTTGAAGAAATGCTTTGAACTGTCCGTGCGAACCTATGTAACACCGAAGATATCGGATATTCTGTTGACTGGATCGGATAAGATCCACTTGTTTGATACGCCGCTGTTGTTGTCCAGAAACAAGGGCCTGTCCGGTGACCAACTGATCTTCAAACGAATCATGGATCTGGTGATTACCATACCGGTATCCATTGTGCTGCTGCCACTGTTTCTGTTGATCGCCCTGTTGATCAAATTGTATGACGGTGGTCCGGTGCTGTATTCGCAGAACCGGCTGACGTTGGACGGAGAAGTATTTAAGATCTATAAGTTTAGAAGTATGCGCATGGATTCCGAGAAGAACGGTATCCAGCTTGCAAAAAAAGGAGATGACCGGATCACCCCGGTCGGTCGTGTGCTGCGGGCACTGCACTTTGATGAATTTCCACAGGTGATCAATATCATCAAAGGAGATATGTCGCTGGTGGGGCC
>JAFVCQ010000013.1 GCA_017479085.1 Lachnospiraceae bacterium
AGATCAGAACGCAGGAGCCAAATACCACCTTCTGCACAGCCCGTTTCTTATAATCATTGATATGTAAAAGAATGCTGCAAACATAACCACAAGCGGAAGTATATACTCTATCATCCCAAAGATGCCAAAGAAAAAGCCACTGATATAGTTAATAAAACCACACAGTCCGAAGTTGCCAAGCTCCACAATGAGCATACACGCACAGATGACCCACACCGCGATCTCCGATGCATAGGAGATCTCCTCCGGTTCCCGAATGGTTTCCTTTTTCTGCTGCTTTGATCCGGAGGAACGTCCTGCCGTATTTCTTTTATTTGAAGTCTGTTGTTTTGTTTGATTCTTACTACCAGCCAAGCTGATAACCTCCCTTTTAGCCATAATGTCTATATCTTACTATTTTTTTCCCGATTAATCAAGCCATATAAACAACAAAACGCCTCCCGGATTCCCCCCACCTCATCGATCAAACCTGCCTTTACCGCCTCCTCTCCCACCAGAACACTTCCCACGTCCTTTGCGAGCTCTGTTGTATTGAACATGATCTTCTTCATATCCCCCTCCTGTATGTTGGAATGATTACATGTAAATGAAATAATCCTGTCCTGCATCTTATCGATGTACTCGTAGTTGTGTTTTACACCCAGAACCGTACCATTCATGCGAATCGGATGCACCACCATCGTGGCAGTAGGCACAATGAAAGAACGATCCCCCGACACACTTAAGGGAACCCCTATGGAATGGCCACCTCCAAGCAGCAGTGTAACCGTGGGAACCGATAAAGAGGCGATCATCTCTGCGATGGCAAGCCCCGCCTCCACATCACCGCCCACCGTATTCAACAGCACCATCAGACCCTCAATTCTTCTGTCCTCCTCCACCTTTGCCAGTTCCGGAAGAACATGCTCATACTTCGTAGTCTTGGTAACCGGTCCCAGAGTCTGATGCCCCTCTATCTCGCCAATGATCGTCAAAAGATGTATATTATATCCATATGCATTGTCATTCAGCTCCAACGGCTCGCTCTGCGAAGCCTCTTCCCCCTGCACAGTTGTCTCGTCCGCTCTCTTTTCTTCCCTTGTCTCCTCCATTTCTGCAGCCTCCCGATTCCATATTTGGCCGGACTGTCAAGTCTATGCTTTCGAAAAGCACACTGTAATTGGATCGTTTTGACACCCAAACCATAAAAAAAGAGGAAGAATTCCTTCTCCCCCTTTAGTATTCCTAAAATATGAATTTCTATTCGTCTGCGGCATCCTTCAGACTCAGGCTGATCTTACCCATACGGTCAATCTCACGAACCTTGACGCGTACCGTATCACCGATGTTCACAACGTCCTCTACTCTCGCTACCCGTTCCTTTGCCAGCTTAGATATGTGAATCAGACCGTCCTTGTTCGGTGATAATTCGACAAAGGCACCAAAATTCATAATCCTTACGACCTTGCCCTCATAAATCTTTCCTACCTCAATCGGATCAACGATCGAATGAATGATCTGCAGGGCTCTGTCAATTCCCTCCTGCTTCACACCGCAGATATCAACCGTTCCATCATCATCAATATCGATCTTCACATCCGTCTCCTCAATGATCGCATTGATGGTCTTGCCCCGCTGTCCAATGATCTCTCCGATCTTCTCCGGATCGATTTTTAACTGACAGATCTTCGGTGCCAGCTCACTGACATGCTCCCGTGGCTGTGCAATCGCCTTAGACATTACCTCGTCCATAATATACAGTCTGGCCTCTCTGGTTCTGCGGATTGCCTCCTCCACGATCGGTCTGGTCAGACCATGAATCTTGATATCCATCTGAATCGCAGTTATACCATCCTTCGTTCCGGTTACCTTGAAGTCCATATCTCCAAAGAAATCCTCTAAGCCCTGAATATCTGTAAGTACAATATACTCATCATCCGTAGCGCCGGTTACCAGACCACAGGAGATACCTGCTACCATTTTCTTAATCGGTACACCGGCTGCCATTAAGGACATACAGGATGCACAGGTAGATGCCATAGAGGTTGATCCGTTTGACTCAAATGTCTCGGATACCGTCCGAATTGCATATGGGAATTCTTCCTCTGACGGAAGTACCGGTACCAGCGCACGCTCTGCCAATGCACCATGTCCAATCTCTCTTCGTCCCGGTCCTCTCGATGGCTTGGTCTCTCCCACGGAATAGGATGGGAAATTATACTGATGCATATACCGCTTGGATGTCTCCAGCAGATTCAGACCATCTACCCTCTGTGCCTCTGAAAGCGGCGCCAATGTCGTCACGTTACAAATCTGGGTCTGTCCTCTGGTAAACATCGCAGAGCCGTGTACTCTCGGAATAATATCCACCTCTGCCGCCAACGGACGAATCTGTGTAATGGTGCGTCCATCCGGTCGTTTGTGATCCACCAGTATCATCTTCCGCACAGTCTTTTTCTGATACTGATAAATTGCCTCTCCCAATACAGCCAGCCATTCCTCATTCTCTGCAAAGGCCTCCTCCAGTTTCTCCGTGATCTGGCGGATGTTCTCCTCCCTGACCTGCTTCTCGTCCGTAAAGACTGCCTGTTCCATCTCCTCCGGTGGTACTAACTCTCTAATGGCCGCAAACAGCTCCTCCGGCACAGCACAACTGGTATAGGAATGTTTTGGTTTCCCACATTCTGCCACGATCTCATTGATAAAAGCAATCACCTTCTGATTCAGCTCATGTGCTGCGTAAATCGCCTCAATCATCTTATCTTCCGGAACCTCATTGGCTCCCGCTTCGATCATGATCACCTTCTCAGCAGTGGATGCCACCGTCAGCTTCAGATCCGACACCGCATTCTGAGCCTCATTCGGATTAAAGACAAACTCACCATCGATCAATCCAACCTGTGTCGTAGCACATGGCCCATCAAACGGGATGTCCGAAATTGCAGTTGCAATGGCAGAGCCCAGCATAGCAGTCAACTCCGGAGAACATTCCGGATCAACTGACATGACCAGATGATTCAATGTCACATCATTGCGGTAATCCTTCGGAAACAGCGGACGCATCGGGCGGTCGATCACGCGGGATGTCAAAATGGCATTCTCACTGGCCTTCCCCTCTCTCTTATTGAATCCACCCGGAATCTTTCCTACGGAATATAACTTCTCCTCATACTCTACACTCAACGGAAAAAAATCAATTCCCTCTCTCGGTTTTTCAGAAGCAGTTGCCGTAGATAATACAACTGTATCCCCATAATGCATAAATGCCGCACCATTCGCCTGTGCTGCAACTCGTCCAACATCGACTCGCAGAGTTCTTCCTGCCAGCTCCATTTCAAACTTTTTGTACATATCTTTTCTCCTTACACAATTATTCCAATGCTATCTAGTATAACATAACTCCC
>JAFVCQ010000145.1 GCA_017479085.1 Lachnospiraceae bacterium
GGCATCGCCAATTATTACAGAAGCCTCAATTCCGGCCTGTTGCAACAGATATTCATATGCAAGGGAATATCCGTCACATACTGCATAATGTTCCATCCCCCGGCTATTCTCCACGAGCGCACCATAAGCCGTATGGGCAAAATCACTTCCATCTGACTGATCGACTACATCTGTATCATATGTTACAAGTTCGATCAGCTTATCATGAATCTGTAATGCAATTTCTGAATCTGATGCGGTCAGATCAATATCAGCCAAAAATTCCTCTGCTGCATGGTTAAATGCAGTTATCTCCTGCTCATAATTCACATATGGCTGTTGCAGCCACAGATAGACTATATTATCATCTGCTGTACCCATTGTTCCCACTTCAATCTTTGTTTCATGATTATTATATAACCAGAAGGTCTCCGGATGATCATACAAAACACAAAATAACACCTTATTGTATTGATCTGCAAATTCATCCGAATTGGGATTGATATCACTTTCATACATTATGACATTATCCTCATTCGCCGGATCCTGAACAACCCGCATAATTGCATCATATAGCATCTGCTCTTTGTCAGTCAAGGCTGAGTAATAATAGAACTCCCTTGCGTTATTTACTAACAAAACCTCATCCGGAGCTTCTTCATGATTATGGGCCGATTGCTTCTTTTCCTCCATCTCGTCCTCAGACATCTCCGTTACTTCAACCGGTTCCACGTCCTTTGCAAAATCTCCGGTTGGTAATAGTGCTTCTACCGGAATATCCGAAATAGAGGATTGCAGACGATATATCAATCCCACAGAAACAACAATCGTTATGAAAACTGCTGCCAGAATAATCCCCACACTGCGTCTGGAGCTCATGCTTTTTTCATGTCGTCTGTCGTTTCGCCTGCTGCTCTCTCCACGATCTGGAGAATGTTCCACTTGCTTATATGCATATCCTGATTGATTCAAAGGATATACAGGTGGCACATTTCCTGTTTCCCTTATTGGATTCGCCTGAACCTCCTGTTCCGCTGAAAGGGTAATGATACAGTCTGAATTACCCATCCAGAGAACCGTACCATTCTTCAGGTTCGCCTGTGATTTTAAATGATGTCCCTCAGAGTTCAAGACTCCGTTTGCAGAAGTATCCACAACAAAGAACATTTTATGAATACCATCATATGTTATGCTGCAATGGTGTCTGCTCACATGACTATAACTTATGGGCAAAATAATGTCTGCATCCTGGCTGCGGCCGATTACAATAGTTTGCCCGTCTCTGATATAGAATTTTTTCCCACGTAATTCACCGGTAGTAATTGTTACTACTCCCAGTGGAAGGTTGTTTGCATCGTAATTCATTTACAATCTATTCTCCGTTCTCTTAGCCTTCGGTATGCCTTCGGCAATCATTAAAGTTAACTACATTAATACATAGAAATCTCTGACAGTTGAATTTCCGTAACTGTTCCTCCATCCTCCATTAAAACCAGCCAGAAATTGCCCAAATTCTCACCGGTTACAAACACATTTTCTGCATCCTTTTTCTCATAGAATCCGAATTCCTCCAGAATCTTCTTTGCATCCTCGTAAGACATACCCGGATAAATTCCTAAGATATTAACATCATCAATCTGCTTATTCTTCAACATGATAGTCTCTCCACCTTCATAATAGGCTTCAAAAACCGTCTCTCCATCTAACTTGCCAACCGATTTGTAAGTGAACTCACCTTGTTTTCGATCTTCTACCTCGACGCCATAGTCCTGCTCCAACCGGTCAATCACCTTTTCGTTTGCTGAATAGTCTGATTCGTACAGATAATCTTTCATATATATGTTTCCAATATCTGATTTGGATTCGCCTTTCTCTTTCACATAATTATCATACAAATATCTGGCAAGATCCCTGCTGTTGGTATAGAAGTCTTCACTTGCAATGTTGTTCCATGTCAGATTAAGCTCCTTACCATCTTTGATATATTCTGAAAGCCAATCCTTATATTCCGCATCGTCCATCCATTCACTTGTGTTTCCATCTCCTGCGTGATAGCAGTTATAAACTGCTTTGTTCCCATCACGATCCACCTCAGCAGGAAATTCCTCCGGAAATGCTTTTCCATCCCATCCATCCACAAAATAAACCCAGTCATAGACATCCCTTTCTTTATTATATGTATATAGATCGTACGGCCATAATATATCGCCGGCTTTTCCCTGATTATGGGATATTCCCATCTGTAAAACACCGTTGTCATATATATTGATAAAATATGGAAATGCTACCAATTCCTCTGTCTGTACGTTCGTCTCCGGATCATATCCATATATATAGCCTAACTGCCCCGCAGTATAGGTTGCTGTCAACGCAAGAAGTAATTCCTCTTTTCCATCTCCATCCACATCACTGATCACAAACTGATTTCCCTCACTCTGATCAAACCCATCACCGGTATCAAAGGTCTCCCCATTCGGTAATTCATTCAGAGTTTGAAAATTAACAAGCAGATAATAATAGTGATCCCGGATTCGTAACCGATTCCATTCGGCAGGATCAAGCCCCTGTTCTTCCGCAGAGTTTTCTTCTGCCTTATCTCCCGTATTGGCATCAGCTCCGACGGCTGTCCCCTCTTCATTCTCTGTTTGCTGTTCTCCGTCTGTGTCTTCTTTCGCTGTATCCTTTGCGGAATCAGAGTTTTTTGCAGACGGAGCGATATAATCATACTGTTTTGTACAACCGGAAATTCCTACAACACCAATACATAAAACGATCCCCATTAAAATCCTTTTCATCGGATGATTCCTCCTTGTTTTTTCTATTCTCATTCGAAAATGGCACGATTGTGATACACCGTACTTCGCAGGATCGATCATCTTCTATCCTTCGAAAGACTCCGAAGAACGATCATGCAGAGCACACAGCAGACAAGAATCATAACTGCCAGCACAATATAGGAGTGTGACAGATGCTTTAAGGTATGCTTAAATGCTGATTCGGCTGTATGAAGATCCTCTATCATATCCGCAATGTCGCCGTGATCCCTTTCAAATCTCATCTGCAGCTTATTCAGGTGTGCGATACTTCCGAAGCCCTCCACAGACCATTTGCTTATGGTAAAATCCGCAATATGTTCACTCATTCCCTCCAGATTGAAGAGAATACCTGAAAAGAGCAGCTGGACGATCAATACGAACGGTGCCATTACCATAGCCTTGTCTGCCGAACGCACCATAGCCGATATTGCGAATCCAAGGGCAGTTGCCGCATATATGGTCATCCACATAAGAAGGAACTTCTCAAAGAATACATGTTCAAACATCAGTCCCTTTTTCTCATGACCAACTGTAAGCGTGAATATCCCCATCATAATGAAGGCCTGCAGCATTGTCACAATCAACTGTACATTAAATTTTGACAGCACATAGGCCGGAAGCTTCAGATTACTCATATATTCTCTTCTAAGGATATTTCTCTCTTTACAGATTTCCTGTATGGAGTTAAAAAGTCCAATCCATATTCCTGCACAGCTTAGCGAAAAAAGAATGGATTTCGTCGATTCATATATATCAAATACATCATCTGTTGCAACGACCTTGATCAACAGGGCAATAATGACCGGTTGCAGGAAGGACATTAACAGGCACTGCCAGTCATTCTTAATAATCTCAAAATACCGGAGGGTCAGAACCCACCACTGCCGGAAGAAACCTACCTGTGATCTTGTCGCTTGTCTGGATGTGGCACTGTTTCGTGCTTGGCCGGTTCCTGTATTTCCTGTGTGACCAATGCCCGTCTGCATGACACCTTCGGCCATCTGCTGCTGTTTCCACTTGCCGGCCCAACGGTCTGTATCTGCTGCGATCATATTGTACATATCCACAAGATTTTCCGTCTGGAAGAATATCCTTGCCTCATCCACAGTTCCACAGAAACACAGCTTTCCACCAGGCCCCATGAATACAATCTTATCACAAAGATGCAGATTCTGTGTTGTATGCGTAACCATGATGATCGTCTTTCCCTGCAGCTTTGCCAGACGGTTCAAGGTCTGCATCAGATTCTTTTCTGTTCCCGGGTCCAGACCGGAGGTTGGCTCATCCAGGAAAAACAAACTCGGATCGGCCAACAGCTCAACCGCAATACTGGCACGTTTTTTCTGCCCTCCAGACAGCTTACGGATAAATGTATTCTGGTGTGCAGACAACTCTACCATGTCAAGAACCTTGGAGATACGCGCATCAATCTCCTGACTGGTCACATCCTTAGGCATCTTCAGCTTTGCCGTATAGTAAAGCATCCTGCGAAGGGTCAGATTATTATAAATGATATCCTCCTGTGGAACATATCCGATAATATTTTTCAACGTGGAAAAATCCTTACGCATATCCATTCCGTCACAACTGATCTGCCCTGTAATCTCACGGTCAAATCCACTGATCGCATTCATGACCGTAGACTTGCCTGCACCCGATCCTCCAATGATCGCCACAAATTCATTGCTGCCGATATCCAAATTGACGTCCTGCAGGATATAGCGATTGTTGTTCACCTTCTTATAGACATTACGGACGCTGAGACTGACACCATTCTGTCTGCTTCTGTAGTACAAAAACCCGTCATGATAAATGATCCGCATATTCAAGATCGTGACCAGATCATTGTCTTTTAATTTAACAGCCTGTTGAATCAGAACACCATTTAAGAATACACCATTCATGCTGGACAGATCCCGAATCACATGACCGTCCTGATATCTTGTAATCTCTGCATGCTGCCTGGAAGCACCTATGTGATGAACCACAATATCACTGTTCATGGAACGGCCAATCGTGATCTTCTCATTTCCGATGTCTACCTTTGCCCACTGGGCTCCGTCATCCTGTTCAGTATATAGAAGAATAAATGAATTTTTTGCATCATTTCCTTTGCCATGAATCGAGATAAAATCTCCATCAGCCAACGGAACATAATTCTTGCTCTGCCGCTCAAAATACACCTTTCCAGGCTTGTTGATATAAGTGCCATTGGTACTTCCCACATCTGCATAATACAGCCTGCCATTGATCCACTTGAACTTACCATGAATACCGGACACACCACTACATTCTACCTTGATATCACACTCACCGGATCTTCCCAGAATAAGTCTTGGCTGACCCGCTGGATTTAACGGATATTCCTTTAACATTCCCCCTGAATCAATAATGGTAAATTTGGGCATCCGTGTTATATTTGCTGCATACTGTCTTGATCTTATATCCTGCATTTCTCTGCATCCTCCTCAATTTATCTAAACCAACCGGCAATATTGCCAGCCTACTCTCATAATCTTACCTTTCTCCCCAAAGCCACTTGTAAATCCAGCCATTTGTCAACTCCATGGTCACAATATCACATTGCGGGTCAAGCATGCGAAACACATAGACAACAAGGAATATGATCATTGCGGCATACTGCATTCCACTTACAAATCTTTGGGATATTTTCTTTCTAAATATAAAGCATAAAAAACCAACGGGAATACACCAAAACAAGGGATGATAATGAAATGCTTTGCGGACATGACCTGTGCCGGCAGCGAACAACGCCCTTGTCATCCCACAGCCGGCACAGGAAATTCCAGTCAATGTCTTGATCGGACATCCTATTATTCTATAAAAGATTACATATATCCCCAACACCAGCATATCATATGCGGCTTTGCGTATCTTCCTGCCCTTCAGCAGACTGAATACAGATGATCGGTTCATTTCACGACTACCCTAACTTAATCTCATTACTGCCATCCACCAGAACCAGTATGGTTCCTGCCGGGTAAGACATAGGCACATCTTTCTGCAGTCTCACCCCGTTTACGAATGTTCCATTAGTAGAGTGATCAGTGACAACATATGTATTATTCTGAACATTGTACTGGATCGAACAGTGTACATTGCTGACGCGGGAATCATTGATCACAAGAGTTGCTTTAGCCGGATTCTTGCCAATGACCACTTTTGAATGTGCCGGAAGCCGGAATCCCTGCCCAAGTGCGACACCCTTTGTACATTGTACCTTGCCCATTGCTGTTTGCTGTGTAGTTGCGGGTTGTTGTACTGGTTTCATCTGCTGGGTTACCTGCGGGGTCGATGATGGCATTACCGGTGGCGGGGTCACCTGTGGGGTCACTGGTGGCATTACTGGCGATGGAGTTACCTGTGGGGTCACTGGTGGCGTTACCGGTGGCGGGGTTACTGGCGGGGTCTGATGTATTTCAGATTCCTGATTTTTAAACGGATTATCATATCTGTTAATTTCATCAGATGAACGGTTATCCGATGAATAATTATAATTCGGTACTTCTGGTGGAAGCTGTGGCGGGGTATATGGCTCATATATGTCTGGTCTGCTGCCACTGGCAGAACCATTCTGGTTATACATACGGGCAAGCTTGTTTGTACTCTGAAACATGATATGAAATGCCATCAGCCAACCGGCACCCATTAGCCATGAACCCAACAGTTGCCAAAGCAATACCGTTGATCCTGTTTCCTGTATTGTCACTCCGTATCTGGAACCATTGCTGTTTAGGCGATTCTGTAGATTGTACTGCCATATAAATGCATAAATTCCGCATGTAACCAATGACAACAATAGATATTTTAAAAGTCCCGGGGTTTCTTCTCCATCTCCATCACAGATCTCATTAACATCCTTGATCCAGTCATAAAAAAAGAAAAATGAATATATTCCGCATGTGACCAGATTTAATAACATATAAATCCATATTGAACGGTCTTCTTTTACCTGTACATCCATATTTTTTTCCTCCTCATCCCAGTGTAATCTCATTTGTTCCATCGGCCA
>JAFVCQ010000014.1 GCA_017479085.1 Lachnospiraceae bacterium
GGCTGCTCTATATGCCGATCCTGTTTGTGTTCAGCCATATATTTGATACTGCAAGAATGATCTCTATGTCACAACCGGTTACCGATTATCTTGCAACTATTTTATCTGTGATTTTATTCATAATCACTTATAAAAAGTCGTTTGCTGCGATACCTCACGACAACAAGACCGTTCATGAGGGTGCAGTTTGATTGGTTAGGTTTCACGTTGATATACAGAAGCAGGAGGGTGAGGAGGCACATGAAGCAAAACAGCTCTCTTATTATGATGGGCAGATCAGTTTTGCTTTTGTGGAAGGATTGAGGTCGATATAAAATGGAATTTTTAGAAAAATATTTTTCTACAACACAAATTATTATCATGAGCTTTCTGGTGGCTATTCTGTTTGGGGCTTGTCTGCTTTGTCTGCCGGTCATGGCAGCAGATGGACAGGCGACCACATTTATGAATGCGCTCTTTACAGCGGTATCCAGCGTCTGTGTAGTGGGAATGCAGGTTTTGAATGTATCCACACATTGGAGTATAGCAGGACAGATTGTGATTCTGGTTATGATACAGATCGGTGGATTGGGAGTCATTACCATCACCACGACTGTCATGGTACTGCTGGGGCAGAAAATCTCTCTGCGCAACCGTATCCTGTTGGGAGATGCCTTTAATCTGGAGACGTTAAATGGTCTGGTGCAGTTTTTGAAAAAGGTATTCAAGGGGACGGTGATGGTAGAAGGAATCGGTGCACTTTGCTGTCTGCCGGTTTTTGTGCCGCAGTATGGATTGGCCAAGGGAATATGGATTTCGGTATTCCATGCTATTTCGTCCTTTTGTAATGCCGGAATTGATATTATTGGTTCAGATGGACTGATGCCATATGTGCATAATGTATGGTTGAATGTGATCACGATGACTCTGGTCATATTAGGCGGAATTGGTTTTGTTGTCTGGTGGGATGTGATTGATATGCTTAGGAAGAGGCTGGATCCGGAGGTGAGAAAGTGGGCAGGGTTTCATTCGCTGTCCTTACAGAGCAAGATGGCGATCACCATGTCAGCTGCCCTGATCGGATTTGGCATGCTGCTCTTTTTCTTATTTGAATACAACAATGAGGCAACGATCGGACATTTTACACTCGGGCAGAAGCTGCTGGCAGCCCTGTTTCAGTCGGTGACGACACGGAGCGGAGGGTTTGCGACGATACCGCAGACGGGGCTTACGGTTCCCTCGGTGATCGTTACGATCCTTCTGGTATTTATCGGCGGCTCTCCGGTGGGAACTGCGGGTGGAATGAAGACCACAACCGTGGCGGTCATATTTCTCGCAGTTCTGGCAACGGTGCGCGGGCAGGAGGATGTTACCTGTTTTCAGCGGCGGATATCCGGTAAGACGGTGCGGAAAGCTACCGCTATCGTATTGATCAGCTTTACGGTGTGTCTGGCGTCGATCATAGGGATGCTCGTCCTGGAGGATGGGAATGCGCTGGATACGGTATTCGAGATCTTTAATGCCCTGGGGACGGCAGGGCTTTCGAGGGATTTTACACAGACAGTTGGACTGGCGGGTAAATTATTGCTCTGTTTTTGCATGTTTCTTGGAAGAATCGGTCCGATCACCATGGTGATCGCATTTACGATGAAAGATACGCAGACGCCGGTGCGGTTCCCGGAGGACAGTATCACGGTGGGGTAATTAGTATGGGAGCTTCAGCACTATGCCGGAAAGGCTGCTTTGCAGATTGGGAAGCCGGTACACAATTGTTTAACAGGGAACGGAAATGGAAAGAGAGAAGAGTGATATGAAGAAAAGAAGTGACAGAGAGTCCTATGCGGTATTTGGACTCGGCGAGTTTGGAAAAAGTGTCGCATTAGAGCTGATGGAATCCGGTGCGGATGTGATGGTCATTGACAAAAATGAGGACAGAATTTCAGATATCTCGGATAAAGTGACGCTTGCAATGGAAGTGGATGTGACGGAAAAGCGGGCATTTGAGAATCTGGGACTGTCCAATTTCGACGGCGTGATCGTGGCGATGACGGGATGTATAGAGGCATGTCTTGTGACGATCTTAGCTGCAAAGGAGGAAAAGGTTCCATTTATACTGGCAAAGGCACATGACAGTATGCAGGCAGTTATTTTTGAAAAGGTGGGGGCGGACAAGACGGTGACGCCGGAGCACGATGGCGGCATTCGGGTGGCGCGTAATCTGGCTGCCGGCAACTTCCTTGACTTCTTTGAGCTGTCTGGCCGGATCCGGATGGTGGAGGTTGCAGTCCGGCCGGAATGGGTTGGAAAAACCTTAAAGGAACTGGATCTTCGGAAGCATCACAGGATGAATGTAGTGGCGATCAGGAGACGGGGAGAGCTGACAACGGATATTCATCCGGATGCACAGTTGAATCAGGATGAGACGGTTATGGTCATTATTGATAAAAAATATATTTCGGATCTGCTGGGATAGAACCGGTTGCATATGAGGTTATTTAAAAATAGGGTAAATAACGATGGAGGAACACAGCGATGCAGGTACAGGCGTTAAAGGAACAGTTAAAAAACAGGATCATTCTGATGGACGGCGCAATGGGAACTTATTTTAACCGGCTTCATCCGGATGAGGGAGAGGCGGAGGGAGTCAACGTCACCCATCCCGAATGGATACAGGAGATCCATGAGAAATATATTGCAGCAGGGGCAAGGCTCATCCGGACCAACACCTTTGCAGTCAATCATATGTTAGTCAGAAGAGAGGATATGGAAGAAAATCTGACCGCAGCGGTAAGAAATGCAAGAGAAGCCGTGCAATGTCATAAAGAAAAGGTGCAGGGAGAAGGAACAGAGGATGTAGTCTGGATTGCGGGCTCCATTGGCCCGATCCGTGCCGGTGGTGAGAGGGAGGCAACACAGGTACTGGAGGAATATCGTTTGATTTGTGATACTCTGTTTGCACAGGGAATCCGTATCTTTATTCTGGAAACCTTTGCGGAGCATGGAACTGTGGTGCAGGTTGCCAACTATCTTCGGAATATGGCAGGGGAGGAGGACATCTTTATTCTGGCGCAGTTTTCCGTCAACCGTATGGGGTATACCCAATATGGATACAGTATGCAGCGGATGATCGATGCGCTCGAGAGGGAAACCGTATTAGACGGGTTTGGATTTAACTGTGGTATCGGTGCGACTCATATGAATCAGCTCCTTGGTAAGATAACCTTTTCAAAGGACAGTGTGTTCAGTGTTCTGCCAAATGCCGGGTATGATCATATGCTGCGGGGGAGACAGTTGTTCATGGACAACCCGTCTTATTATGCCTCTGTTATGGAGGAGATTGCAGGGAAGGGAGTGAATCTGATCGGTGGCTGCTGTGGCACCACACCGGAATATATCCGGGAGCTTGCAAGGGTGCTTCAGAAAGGGGATGCACCGGCTGAGAAACACATCACAGAGCCGGAGACGAAGCGGTTGCAGAGAAGGCTGCAGGAAACAGATTCCGGGCAGAGAGCATCGAATCCATTTATAGAAAAGCTGAATCGGGGAGAACGTGTATATGTGGTGGAGATTGACTCGCCTTTTGATCAGAATGCAGATAAATTTCTGGAGGCGGCATATCGTCTGAAAGAAAATGATGTGGATCTGGTCACGATCTCCGA
Source organism: Lachnospiraceae bacterium (assembly GCA_017479085.1). Lineage (GTDB taxonomy): Bacteria > Bacillota > Clostridia > Lachnospirales > Lachnospiraceae > CAG-590. Next base: position 3,639 of record JAFVCQ010000014.1, read on the forward strand.
TTCACCAATGGCCAAGCCGCGGGCAGAGGCATTTGAAATGGGAATCTATATTGCCGGTCAGACCGGAATTCGGGTAATGCCGCATGTATGCTGTCGTGACCGGAATCTGATCGCACTTCGCTCTGCCATTCTTGGAGGCCATATTAACGGGATTCGGGATATGCTCATTATCACCGGTGATCCGGTGGCAAGGGATGACCGCAATACGATCACTGGTGTATTTGATATGAATTCCATCAAACTGATGGAGTATGTAAAAAATATGAATCAGGAAATGTTTACAGAGGAGCCCTTTTACTATGGTGGAGCTTTGAATTATGCGGGCATCAATATAGAAGCGATCGCGGGCAGGATGAAAAAGAAAATGGAGGCAGGCTGCAGCTATTTTCTGACACAGCCGGTATACTCGGATGACGATATTGAGAGGGTAAGGGAGCTCAAGCAAAGGACACAGGCGAAGATCCTGCTTGGCATCATGCCGTTAGTCAGTTACCGGAATGCGTTGTATATGAAAAACGAGCTGCCCGGCATCCATGTGCCGGAGGATATCGTAAACTGTTACCGCCCGGATATGGAGCGGGCAGAAGCAGAGGAGACTGCGATACGGATCAGTGTGGAAATCGGAAAAAAGGCGATGGACTTTGCCGATGGGTTTTATTTTATGACACCATTTAACAGGGTTTCGCTTGTGAACGGAGTGATTGACAGATTGAGGGAAGTGGAAGATGCTATGATGTAAAAGACTTTCCGGAGGTCATGCTGTGCTCCGGTATGAGGATGAAGACGGTACAGAATATACCGATGAAGCACAGATGTATCTGACCATCCATCCA
>JAFVCQ010000146.1 GCA_017479085.1 Lachnospiraceae bacterium
GCACACCGAAACGTCACACGGTCAGACAGACCATTCCATGCCGCATTCTCCCTTGCCTGAGCTACTCCCAGCTCCGAGGCATCTACACCCAATACAGAGGATGCTCCTGCAATCCCCGCATTGAGGGCAAAGGAACCGGTGTGGGTAAAGCAGTCCAGCACCCTTGCATCCTTACAGAACCGCTGTATAGCCAGACGGTTGTATTTCTGATCCAGAAAAAATCCGGTCTTCTGCCCATCCTTTACATCCACGATGTACTTCACACCATTTTCCACAATCGGCACTCTGGTGTCAAAGGGCTCTCCGATAAAACCCTTATAAAGCTCCATTCCCTCCTGTCTGCGAACCTTGACATCGCTGCGCTCATAGATTCCGCGTACCACAATCCCATCCTCTGCCAGCACCTCCTTCAGACTGTCCAGAATCTGCTGCTTCCACCGCTCGATTCCCAGTGCCAGCGACTGCACGACCAGCACATCCGAGAATTTGTCCACAATGATCCCCGGCAGGAAATCCGCCTCTCCGAAGATCACCCGGCAGCTTTCCGTATCCACTGCTTTCCTTCGGTATTCCCACGCATTTCTCACCCGCATGCGAATAAAATCGGCATCCACCTCCGCATCCATTCGTCTGGTCATCATGCGGATTGTAATCTTTGAATGGCGGTTGATAAATCCCTTTCCCATCGGATACCCGTCAAAATCCTTCACCATTACCATATCGCCGTCCTCAAAGCTACCCGTAATGCTGTCGATCTCATTGTCATAGATCCATGCACCGCCCGCTTTGACCGTCCGACCCTCACCCTTTTTCAATGTTACGATTGCCTGTGCCATCTCTTTCTCCTACCTTCACTGATCCTTTTTCATACAAAGCCTTTCTTTTTTCTGAAAGATCATCCGAACACCCTCTTGAGCACTTCATCCTCCCACAGGATCTCCTTTGCCAGCTCCCGGTACTTCTCCTCATGCAGATACGTATGTCTGTGCGGTTTGATCGACGGTGCCATATCAATGGCCTTCTCATAATCCTCACGGTTCAAATCCAGCGTTTCCACATAGTCCCAGAATCCGGTCTGTGTAAAGACCGTGTTCACCCGTTTATAGCGGTGATCCTGCACCCGGCTCATGATATAGGTAGCGATCCCCACCTGAATACCATGCAGCTGTGGTGTCTCCAACATCTTGTCTAACGCATGGGAGATCAGGTGCTCACTGCCGCTGGTCGGAGAGCTTCCCCCTGCGATCTCATTTGCAATTCCGCTCATGGCCAGCGAATCCAGCAGCTCCTTCAAAAACAGATCATCCTGAATGCTCGCAAACGGTGTCCGCACAAAGCTGTTGACCGCTTTCTTTGCGATCATCATGGCAAAATCATTTAATTCCGTGTATCCATTCTGATCCTCATACACCCAGTCATAGAGTGCCGTGATCTTCGCTACCATGTCCCCGATCCCGGAATAAATGAATTTCACCGGTGCGCTCCTGATCACTGCGGTATCCACAATAATGCCATATGCCATGCGTGCCGGAACTGATGTCCTCCTGCCATTTACCAGAAGGGATGCGCTCGCACTGGAAAATCCGTCACTGGAGGAAGATGTCGGTACACTGAGGAATGGAAGTTTCCGGAGATAAGCCGCATATTTTGCCGCATCGATCACTTTCCCGCCACCGATCCCCACGATAACCTGTGTCTTGGAATCAATGGAAAATGCCAGCTCAATAATATCCTCCATCCGAACGGAATCCAATTCCCGGTATTCCAATACGGTCACTCCCTCTTTTTTCAGGGATTCCATCACCTCATATCCAAACATCTCAATCAGGCCATTGCCAAAATAGATGACCGCCTGCTCAAAACCGTTCCCCTTCATGTAAGCTCCAATTTTCTCTAATGCGCCATTCCCCACCTTTAAAATAGTCGGAATCGCAATCTGGCTCCCTGTCATGTTCATGCCTTCCTCCTTCTTAATCATTTCATTTTCAAATCTCATCAGATATTTTAAAAATTAAATCTAAAAACCCCTTCTGCCGGACCGCCCCACCCGGCAAAAGAGGTTCCATATTTATTTCTGTTCCGCTGTCTTTCGCTTATCTTCTACCGTCTGCTTCTACGTTGCATTCGAACTATGCCCGCAGGCTCGCCAAGGTCTCAGGCATCTTGGGGTTTCAAAGTAAACGGTGGTGTACTAAGTTCATTCTGCGCCCTTTGGGCTTGAA
>JAFVCQ010000147.1 GCA_017479085.1 Lachnospiraceae bacterium
ATGAAAAACTGAAATGTAAAACCATTCCATCGCTCAGAGAGCCCGCTATCATGGAGTTGCTGATATGCATGAGCACGTAACAGGCAAAGAGGCCGGAGACCAGGCCAAGCGGAATCCCAATCATTCCAAGTATGGCTGCCTCGAAAAATACATTTTTCCGAATCTGCTTTTTCGTTGCGCCTACCGAGGCCAGCATCCCATAAAGCCTGGTCTTTTCCGTAATCGATATCGCAAAGCTGTTACGGATGCAGAACACGGAGGTCAGAACCACGATGATCACCACAATCAGCATAACCGCACCCAGAAACCTTGTGGAATGATCACGGAATAACCCCGCCTCCATACTGATCAGATAAGTATGAACCTCATATAGATCCGTTACACGTTCTATCATATCATAATAACGCTGCCAATCTGCATTCGTCAGGGCATCCCAATCTTCGTTGAGTTCTATCTTTGTAAACAGCTCCGAATCCACACCAAGGATTCCTGCAATATAGCGTCCGGAATCCCTTGCCGCATCCTTGTTGAACCGGATAAATACACTCATCCCATTGTATCCATTTTCAAACGTGTTGTCAAACATCTCTTCCCCATACACCGTCACAAAGGAATAGCCCGGTGCAGAATACGGTTCCACATATGTGCTGGGACGATCCATAATACCGACGATGGCATAGGTCTTCTCCGCTGTATCTTCCAGCCTTTCCCCTTTCCCCTCATAGGACATGTTCTGTCCCAGAACAGTTCCATCTGCCACGCGACTCCCGAGGGAAAGTGTCACGGTGTCTCCGACATGATATGACTTCACGCGTCCATTTGTCACGAGATGGGACGGAATCACGACCTCGGTTTCATTCTCCGGCATCCGTCCCTCTGTCAGTCGAAATCCCAGATTTTCAAATCCCTTCTTTGTCACTGCGATAACGGCAATGTATGGTTTGTCTGCATTTTGGCTCTCCGGTTCCAGCGCATAGCCCAGAGTCTTTACACCATACGCTTCCTCCACACCCTCACCTGTCGCCAGTTCATCTGCCCTCTGCTGCGTCACGTCATAGAACATTATATGGAAATTTCCCTTTACACTCGTCTCATAATCGATCAGCGATGCCCTCGCAGAGAAAAACATTGAGGTTACCCCCGCCAAAAGCGCCACCGACAAGATAATTCCAACGACCGTTACAATGGTACGTTTTCGGTTCAGTTTCAAATTCTGTATTGTCAAACGATTGAGCAGTCCCATTTCTCACCCCTCCTTGATTCTTCCGTCTTCAATCCGGACAATCCGCTGTGCCTGTCTTGCAATGTCAAGATTATGTGTGATCATAATAATGGTCTGCTGATAATCCCGGTTCGATTTTTTTAACAGTGCGACAATCTCGTCACTCGCCTTCGAGTCCAGGTTCCCGGTCGGTTCATCTGCCAGAATAATGGTCGGATTCGGAATGAGTGCCCGTCCGATGCTGGTTCGCTGCTGCTGTCCTCCGGACAGCTCATTCGGCAGGTGCTTCCTCCTCTCCGTAAGTCCCAGAAGCTTTAACAACTCCTCCATCCGTTCCGGATCAACCTCCCGGGCATCCAGTTCAAGCGGAAGCGCAATATTCTCCTCCACATTCAGAATCGGAATCAGGTTGTAGAACTGGTAGACCAGTCCCACCTGCCGCCTTCGAAAAATTGCCAGCTTGTCATCATTCAGCGCAAAAATGTCCTTGCCATCGATCAGCACCCTTCCCTCCGTCGGACGATCCACACCGCCCAGCAGATGTAACAGTGTGGATTTACCCGATCCGCTTGCCCCGACAATTGCGACAAACTCCCCCTTCTCCACAGACAGATTCACATGATCCAGTGCCACGACCTCTGTCTCTCCCTTGCCATAACATTTTGTAAGATTCTCTGCTCTTAAGATTTCCATCCTTTTCCATCCTCTCAATTATTGTGATGCAACAAGAGTATCATATCAAAGTTACAGATAAGTTACAAAATGGAAATCTTAAGAATCCAATATCCTTTAGTGAAGCCGGACGGATTGCAGGAAGAAATATTAGACATCATATTGTGTTCGTGTTATATTATATAGGAGAATACGTTCAAAGAAAGGTGCTGTTGATTACATGAATTCCCGCAAAGATATAGACATGATACAAGGTTCCATGCGCAGGTCGATTCTCCTGTTTGCGCTCCCGCTGTCCGCGACCGGTATTTTGCAGCAGCTCATCAATGCTGCCGACATTGCCGTGGTTGGGCGATGTATCGGGAAGAATGCTATGGCTGCCGTGGGGGCAAACAGTCCCATTATCAATCTGATCGTCAATTTGTTTGTTGGAATTTCTCTGGGCACGAATGTGGTGATCGCAACCTCGATTGGCAGAAAAGACAGTCGTACCATACAGAAGGCTGTACATACCTCTATCCTGTTTGCTATTATGGGCGGGCTGCCTGTTGCAGTATTTGGAGAGCTGTTTGCCAGATCCCTGCTTGAATATCTGGGTGTTCCCGCCGAGATTCTTCCTATGGCGATTCGGTACCTCAGAGTGTATCTGGGAGGAATGCCAATCATACTGTTATATAATTTTGAAGCTGCTATTTTTCGCGGGTCAGGCAATACCAAAACACCTCTGGCTGCCCTGACGATTTCCGGTGTCATCAATGTTATCCTGAATCTGTTCTTTGTTTTGGTAATCGGTATGACCGTGGAGGGAGTTGCCCTTGCGACCGTGATCGCCAACCTGATCAGTGCTGCTATCTTATTTTATAAGCTGTGGAATTGCGATTCGGATATTCACATTCAGCGCGATCGCTTTCGAATCGATTGGAATGTGCTGGGGAAAATTCTAAAGATTGGAATCCCTGCGGGTATTCAGAGTGGAATATTCAGCCTTGCCAATATCGTAATTCAGACAGCGATCAACAGTCTTGGCGCCACCATCATGGCAGGGTCAAGTGCTGCATACAATCTGGAGATCCTTGTATACTATGTGCTCAATTCCTTCGGACAGACCTGTACGACATTCGTAGGTCAGAATTATGGAGCGGGCAACGCAAAACGCTGTAAACAGGCTCTTGTCATATGCCTTTTGATGGATATCACGGTCACCGCATGTCTGGTTGCCATTATCCTGTTGACCGGACATCAGCTGCTCTCTGTTTTTAATCCCGAGCAGGCTGTGATTGATGCCGGATATGTTCGTCTGCAATATATATTTCTCTCATATGTATTTACATTACCGCACGTCGTTTTGTCCGGTTATTTGTGTGGATTCGGCATATCCCTGCCACCCGCTTTGATCTCCGTTTTCGGAGTCTGTGTGACAAGGCTGTTATGGATCTTCATTGCATTTCCGCACAACCGCACATTTGCAACCATTATGACAGCATATCCTCTCAGCATGTTGATCACTGCGATCAGTGTAGCCCTTGCGCTTCTGATCCTGCATCCTGCACGCAATCTTCAAAGGACAGTGAGAGGAATCGGACAAGAACATACCGCATTAAGGAAAGGGAATGAGATATGATGCAGACACAGGAAGAAAGACGTATTTGGTTAATCCAAAGCTTGTTGGAGGAGGATGCTCAATATCAGGGTTACGGGATTCCGGCTGATATACAGGAACAGAAGAATCTGCTAAGAGCACTGATGAATGTCCGCATGCCAAAACCAATCAGCAAACAGTTTATCGAGATACAGGACGAATATTTATCAGAAGAAAACAGGAGCAACGGAATAACGGATATTCAAAATCTACCATCCGTCAAATCCGATGATCGGATTGTTTTGTGGCAGGGGGATATTACAACCTTACAGGTCGATGCGATCGTCAATGCGGCAAACAGTCAGATGTGTGGCTGTTTTCGAGCTTTACATAATTGTATTGATAACATCATTCATACTAAGGCTGGTATCAGGTTAAGACTCAAGTGCAACGAGCTGATGACACAGCAGGGACATGAAGAACCTACCGGCAGGGCAAAGATTACACCGGCATATAACTTACCTTGTGATTATGTTATCCATACTGTTGGGCCGATCGTGCAGGGAAGATTGACAGATGAACATAGAGAACTATTAAAATCTTGCTATCGTTCTTGTTTGGAGACTGCAAATGAATATCAATTAGACAGTATTGCGTTTTGTTGCATCTCAACCGGAGTGTTTATGTTTCCCAATGAGGAGGCTGCTAGAATTGCCGTTGATACTGTAAGGGAATATCTAAAAGGCGACCCAGCAATTAATAAAGTAGTGTTTAATGTTTTTAAAGATATTGATTTCGAAATATATAACAGTTTACTTAATAATAATTGAAAGGTGTCGATAAATTACCAACGCTTGTTAAGGGATATGAAACATAGTGATTTCATATCCCTTCTCCATATTGGTCGTTATGATTCCGATGCCCCCAATACCTTTGCGAGATGGTCGATTCCCTCCTGTACCTGTTCCATCGCCTGTAAAATACATTCTACGCCGGACACCTGCTCCTCCGTCGAAGCGCTGATCCCTGTGGTCGTATCCATGAAATGCTCTGAGATGGTCTTTAAATTATTCATTGCTGTAAACAGCTCATCCTTGATGCCTACAATGTCCACCAGCTCCTGTTTTAACAATTTGGTGACCGAAATCACCTCCTCAGAGGAAGCCAGCATCGTTTTAAAGATCTCCACGGTATCATTCAACTGTTCATAGGATGCATCCACGATTTGACCATTTTTATCTATCA
>JAFVCQ010000015.1 GCA_017479085.1 Lachnospiraceae bacterium
AATTTGACTTTCGATTGAAGGTTAAGGCGGGATTGACCGGTTATGCACAGGTGTACGGTACGTACAACACAACACCATATGACAAGCTGAAGCTGGATCTGACCTATATTGAGAACTATTCCCTCTGGCTGGATTTCAAGCTGCTGCTATTGACCTTCAAGATTCTGTTTCAGAAGGAGAATACCGAGGGAATTGACTTCAATCAGACGACAGCGGTCAAAGAAAATGGTAAAAAAGGAGAATAGAAACAAGTGAAACGATTTTTGAATGATGTACGGAAATATTACGATTATGAGGTGCGGGCAGCGAAGTCGGCCTTGAAGACAGAGGTTGCGGATTCCTTTTTAAACTGGATCTGGTGGGTTTTGGATCCGCTGTTTACCATGGCAATCTATTATGTCGTGTTTGGCCATATTTTTAAGAGTAAGGAACCGCACTTTACCGTGTTTCTTTTCATTGGACTGACCGTGTGGGGGTTTTTCAGCCGGAATGTGCAGCAGAGTGTGAAGCTGGTCAAGAAGAATAAATCCATTATCAATAAGGTATATATTCCCAAATTCGTTCTGTTATTTACCAATATGATGGTCAATGGTTTCAAGATGCTGATCTCATGGGGAATTGTTGTGCTGATGCTGATTTTTTCCAAGGTAGAGCCATCATGGTATATGCTGGCTTTTTTCCCGCTCATGGTAGTGCTGATGATCATTACATTTGGATTTTCATCCATTATGCTGCATTTTGGTGTGTTTATTGAGGATCTGTCCAATGTGGTTTCCATTCTGTTTAAGATGCTGTATTATGCAACCGGCATTTTTTACAGCATTCAGAAGAGGGTGGGTGTCGATCATCCGAAAGCAGCAAAGATTTTGTACAATGGGAATCCAATGGCACTTCTCATTACGGATATGCGGAATGTTCTGATCAACCAGACGGCGCCGAATTGGAAGGCCCTTCTTATATGGACGTTGATCGGCTTACTGCTGTCGTGTATTGGAGTGCGCACAATATATAAAAATGAAAACAGTTATGTAAAGGTGATTTAGGGATGAAGGAGAACAATATGATAGAACCGGAAGAAGTGGAAAATGCCATTGAGGTGAGAGATCTTGTGATCGGATACAAGAGTGTCAAGGCCTATTCGATCAAAAAAAGCCTGTTGAAGTTTAAAAAGGTAGAGGTGGATGAATTCATTGCGGTCAATGGTGTATCCTTTGATGTAAAAAAAGGTGAGATTCTGGGCATCATAGGAAAAAACGGAAGTGGCAAGTCTACAATGCTGAAGGCATTGGCGGGTATCTTCTCGCCGGATTCCGGCACGATTGACTTAAAGGGGCACACCGTATCCCTTCTGTCCATCGGTGTAGGGTTCCAGAAGCAGGTGACCGGAAGGGAGAATATTCTGCTGTCAGGCATGCTTCTTGGTTTTTCAGAGGAGGAGGTTCGGGCGAAGATGCCTGAGATCATAAAGTTTGCGGGACTTGGAAAATTTATTGATATGCCGGTCAAGACCTACTCCAGCGGAATGTACTCCAAGCTGGCCTTTTCGATCACTGCCATTTTAGAGACGGAGATTATGCTGATTGATGAGGTGTTGAGTGTAGGAGACGAGCGGTTTAAGAGAAAGAGCTATGATAAAATGAAAGAACTGATCTCCCATGAGGATCGAACCGTGGTCATAGTCTCCCATGGCCTGTCCACCCTGAGGGAGCTGTGTGACAAGGTAATGTTGATGCATGACGGAAAGATCCGGAGAATGGGAGACAAGGATGCCGTATTGGATGAATATAAGGAATATATGAAATGACCGGAGCAGAATCATTGATTGGAACCGGAAGGGTGAGTATGTAAGAGCAGGAGGAAGAAAAATGGAAAACAGTAATGTGTTTGGCGTGGTATTGGCGGGAGGAAAGGGAACCCGCATGGGCAATGTGGAAAAACCAAAGCAGTTTATGGAGATAGGCGGTAAGCCGATTCTGATTCACACGATTGAGAAATTTGTTCTGAATACGGAATTTGAGCAGGTTCTGGTGCTGTCTCCCAAACAGTGGATCAAACATACAGAGGATCTGATCCGCAGATATATTCCAACCCGTGACCGGATCGTGGTCATTGAGGGGGGAACAACCCGGAATGAGACCATTATGAATTCGATTGCTTACATTGAACAACAGGGGAGGCTGAATGAGGATACCGTGATCGTGACTCACGATTCGGTTCGTCCCTTTCTGACATATCGGATTCTGGAGGAGAATATCCGGTATGCCAGAGAGTATGGAGCCTGTGATACCGTCATTGCAGCGACCGATACGATCGTGGAGAGCCGGGATCGCGCATCGATTACGGATATTCCGGACCGGTCAACCATGTATCAGGGGCAGACACCACAATCCTTCAAGGCAATGCATTTAAGGACGTTGTATCAGTCCTTGACAGAGGAGGAGAAACAGATCCTGACGGATGCGTGTAAGATCCTTGTCATCAAAGGCGAACAGGTGCATCTGGTGGAGGGAGAGGTATCGAATATCAAGATAACCTACCCATATGATTTGAGAGTAGCAGAGGCGCTGTTAGGAGGGAAATAATCTATGTTGAATGCAGTCTATCAGTTAAAACGACCGCGTCAGTTTGAACTGGTTTATCAGGATATTACGCTGGATGATCAGCATGTGATCGTAAGGCCTACCCATCTTTCCATTTGCAATGCCGATCAGCGGTATTATCAGGGGAACCGTCCGGAGGAGATTCTGAATAAGAAGCTTCCGATGGCATTGATCCATGAAGCAATTGGACAGGTGGTCTATGACCCGACCGCGACCTTCGCAGTGGGGGACAGGGTGGTCATGATCCCGAACCTGCCATCGGAGGAGGATCCGGTCATCGCAGAGAATTATCTGCGTTCCTCCCGGTTCCGGGCAAGTGGAACGGATGGTTTCTTACAGGAATATATACAGACCGTTCCGGACCGGCTGGTTCTGCTGCCGGAGGGAATCAACCTGACAGTGGCAGCCTTTACGGAGCTGGTGAGCGTGAGTTACCATGCAATCGGGAGGTTCTTTGAGAGTGCGCATGCAAGGAGAGAGGCAGTGGCCGTGTGGGGAGATGAGAATCTGGGCTATATCACTTCCCTGCTGATCAAGACCATGTATCCGGAGATCCGGTTGACGGTGATGGGCGTAAATGAGGCAAAGCTCAATGATTTTACCTTTGCGGACGAGACCTTTCTGGTGAACCGGATTCCGCAGGATTTTGCAATGGATCACGCTTTTGAATGTGTGGGAGGCAATGCAGCGCCAAGAGCGATCAATCAGATCATTGACTATATTCGGCCGGAGGGAACCATCGGTATCTTAGGAGTGACAGAGGATCCGGCGCCGATCAACACCAGAATGATATTGGAGAAGGGACTTCGCATGATTGGCAGCAGCCGGAGCGGGAGAAAAGATTTTAAGGGATTGGTGGAGTTGTACAGCAGTCATCCGGAGGTAGTGGATTATCTGGAAAATATTGTAGGTGAGCAGATTACAATCCGTGAGATACGGGATATATCCAAAGCATTTGAAATGGATATCCATAAGCTCATCGGAAAAACGGTCATGGTATGGGATAAGTAAAGAAAGAGAGTGGAAGTATGTCCAAGATAAAGAATTATTTGAAAAAGACCTTTGTATACAAGGGATATCGTTATGTGAAAAAACTTCCAAGACGGATTCGGAATAAGGTGTACAAACACTATACACTTAAGATCCTGTATCCATCCATCTATAAGAAGTATGCAAAGCGGCCGGTGGATGAGAATAAGGTTGTATTCATCGAAATCCGTCAGCCACAGATTTCAAACAGCTTTAAGGTGCTGTATGATGATCTGAAGGAGCACTATAATTTTGATATTCATGAGCATTTTCTTCGTACCACCTTTGTGCCGAGGAAGGAGCATATGGAGCGGTGCAAGGCGATGATACAGGATATTGCGGATGCGAAGTATGTGTTTTTGAACGAGGCGTCGAATGTAGTCAGCTCGGTTCCGATGCGGGCAGAAACCATCCAGACCCAGTTGTGGCATGGATGCGGAGCGTTCAAAAAATTTGGAATGAGTACAGCGGATCTGATCTTTGGTGAGAATCGGAAGAATATGCTCAAATACCCGTTTAATAAAAATTATACCTATGTCACAGTGAGCAGCCCGGAGGTGGTATGGGCCTATGAGGAGGCGATGAATATCAAGCCGGAGGAGAATATTGTCCGTCCGGTGGGAAACAGCCGCACAGATGTTTTCTTTGATGAACAATTTATTCAGGCGGCCAGAGAGAAGCTTCATGAATGGATGCCGCAGAGCAAGGGCAGAAAAGTAATTTTGTATGCTCCGACCTTTCGCGGAAGAGTGGCGAAGGCATCTTCTCCGAAGTGTTTTGATGTGGAGAAATTCTATACAGCCTTTCACGATGAGTATGTTCTGATCTTCAAGCATCATCCGCTGGTGCGCAAGCGTCCTGCAATCCCTGAGGCCTTTCAGGAATTCGCGGTGGATTTTACGGATACAATGACCATTGATGAGCTGTTGTGTGTCAGTGACATCTGTATCTCTGACTATTCGTCTCTGGTGTTTGAATATTCGCTGTTTGAACGACCGATGCTGTTTTATGCATATGATCTGGAGGAATATTTCGATTGGCGGGGCTTTTATTATGATTATTATGAGCTGGCTCCGGGGCCGATCTGTACGACCAATGAGGAGATGATAAATTACATCAAAGAGATCGACACCCGGTTTGAGAAGGATAAGGTCGTGGCATTTAAGGAGAAATTTATGAGTGCCTGTGATGGACATGCCACGGAGCGAATTGAGAATATGGTATTTGGCGAAGCCTTGAAACAGCATGAGCGATGAGATGGAGGACTTGCATATGTCAGAAGTGAAAGTATCTGTGGTTATGCCGGTATATAATGCATGTGCATATCTGGCAGATGCATTGGAGAGTGTGATCAGCCAGTCGTTAAGGGAGATTGAGATTCTATGTGTAGATGATGGCTCGACAGATGGCTCATATGCCATATTAGAGGCATTTGCAGAACGGGATGACCGGATCCGGATTCTACAGCAGAACAATCAGTTTGCCGGAGTGGCACGCAATAATGGATTGAAGCAGGCAACCGGAAAATATGTTATCTTCTGGGATTCAGATGATCTGTTTGAACCGGCAGCATTGGAGAAGCTATATCAGGAAGCAGAGCGGACTGCTGCACAGATCGTCGTGTGTGGAGCGAACCGCTATGACACGGTATTAGATGAGGTGATACTGACCAATGTGTATCTGTTACAGGAAAGGGTGCCCGGGAACCGCCCCTTTTCCAGAACCGATATGGGCAAATATATCTATAATTTTGCAGGCAATGTTCCGTGGAACAAGCTCTATCTGCGGGAATTTATAGAGGAGAATCAGCTGCAGTTTGAAGCGCGCAGACAGGCAAATGATACGTATTTCGTTATGATGGCCTTTTACTATGCAAAGAGAATCTCCGTAGTAGAGGAGACCCTGATCAATTATCGGATCGCTACAAGTACGAGTATCACGGATGGGGCATCCAAAACACCGCTTTGTGCGTATGAGTCCTATGAGGTGGTTCTGAAGGAATTAGAGAACAGGGAGGATTATCAGGGAGATTTGAAGCAGAGCTTTCTCAATAAGGCCATGAGTGGATTCATGCTGTCCCTGTCCGTTCAGAGCAACTTTGATGCATACCGGACAGTGTATCAGCATCTGTTAGAGGAAGGATTTGCCAGATTTGGAATCGACCGGCAGGAAAAGGAATATTTTTACAGTGAGTGGATGTATGAAGACTATGAGAATATGCACAGGATGAAGCCGGAGGATTTTCTGGTACAGAAGCTCATAGGCACGAAGGATGAGCTCAAGGTTAAGAATTCAAGGATTCGCGCTCTGCGGGAACGAAGGGAGCAACTGAAAGCAGAGCGGGAGGCACTTCGGGCCCGCCGGGAGGAATTGAAAGCCCGCCGGGAGGAATTGAAGGCGGAGCGGGAGCAGCTGAAAGCAGAGCTGCGGGAAAAGAACCGGATCATCAAACAGCAGAGGGAAGTGCTGAATAGCCGCACGGTACGATATGCCTTGAAACTCAAACAGATCCTGACGTTGAATGGAAGATTATCCGGAAAGAGGTAGAGATGGGGGAGCCGGGAGAGAAAACGATGGGATATCAGAGGGAAGACGGGGGAGATTCGTTCATGCGCAGGGGAGCCGGTATATTGGAGAAATATTGGGAACCGCTATCCTATCTGTTCTGGGGTGGCATGACGACTGTGGTGAGTTGGGGAAGTTATAGCGTTTTTGCATATCTGTTCGGAAAGCATGACAGGGAACTTGTTCTGTTTGGTATCGGTATGTCATTTGCGGTTGTTCTTGCAAATGTATGGTCGTGGGTCTGCGCAGTGGTGTTTGCCTTTGTGACCAATAAGGTATGGGTGTTTCGAAGCAGAAGCTGGAAGCCGGGTACGGTTTGGAAAGAGTTTGGGAAATTCGTATCTGCGAGGCTGATAACGGGTGTATTCGAGGTGGCTGCAGTTCCGGTCTTGGTTGGCATTGGTATGAATCAGACCGTATTTGGCATTGAGGGACTGGCCGCAAAGGCAGGTGTCAGTGTTCTGGTCGTGGTGCTCAACTTTATATTCAGCAAACTTCTTATTTTTAAAACATCATAAAATGATTTCTTTTAAATTTCACGAAGCTGTGGTACAATAGCAACAGGAAGATTCATGGATGGGAACGAGAGAAGGAATCAGTGGTTCTCTTGGTGAGATCATAGGAGGTAGGAATATGAAGAGGTTTAGAAATGCGTTATTTAGTACACTATCCTTCGTGCTGTTGTTTGGAATGGGATTGACGGCACAGGCGCAGACAATCAAGCGGATTGACGTCACATTCGATCAGGAATCAAGTGTGGGAAGAACCCTGCAGAAGGCTCTGGATCAGGCGTTAGAGGATCAGTCAGGAGAGGTACAGTATGAAATCAGTCTGCCATCCGGTACGTATGAACTGGATACCCTGTTGAAGGTGTATAATTATACGACGATTCAGATGAATGGCTGTAAGCTGGTGCGGGATGCGGATAAGACCATGCTTCGTCTCGGACAGGAGGAGGAATCCTATTCGGGTTATGCAGGGTATCACGATATCCGGATTGAGGGTGGTACCTTTGATGGCAATGGAAAGTCATTAAAGTGTGATGCCTCCATGATTCGTTTGGGGCACGGCAGTCATATCACATTTGAGAATGTGATCTTTGAAAATGTATACAAATCCCATCATGTGGAGATGGCCGGTTGTGAGGATGTTACCTTTGAAAACTGTACGTTTCGGAATTTTTACAGCAATGGGGATGTAACCAATGCGGCGAATAATGAAGCCCTTCAGCTTGATATTCTGCACAATGCAACGCATTTTCCAAAATATCCGGGCTTTGATGACACACCATGCAGGAATATCACAGTCGATCATTGTACGTTCTCGAATCTGCAGCGGGGACTGGGGACTCACAGTGCCGTAGCGGGTTCGTATTTTACCAACATAACGTTTACGAATAATGTGTTTACCAATATCAGGGGCTATGCGATCATTGCGACCAATTTCAAGGATTCCACGATACAGAATAATACGATTAAGAAGTGTGGTGCCGGTATCTTATTCCGCAGTATGGTACAGGGATATAACAATTTCTATACACCGATCAGCAAGTCGGTTTCCATTGAAAACAATGCAAACTCAGTGATCGAGAACAATCAGATTCAGGTATCGGATTATAAGTATAAGACGACAGCGTATGGTATCTCTTTATATGGGGAGAAGATCACGTCAAAGAAGAAGGATATTCCAAAAGGAGATTACACCTTGAAGGGTGTCACGGTCCGGAACAATACGATTACCATGAATAACAGCGGCTATGGAATCTGGATTCAGGGTGCTAATAACTGCAAAGTATCCAATAATTCTGTGAAGATGGATGTCAAAGCATCGGTATCCGGAAGCGGTAATTCCGATTGTATCCGGCTCGTCAAGAGTGCAAATAACCAGATTAAGAAGAATACTCTGGTACAGGTAAAGAATAACAAAAAGACAGCAAGTGCCTGTGGAATTGTACTGACTACGAATTCCAGCGCGACAATCACGGGGAATAAGATACAGAACAGTCCGAAGGACGGAGTGTTTGTAGTTACAAAGTCAAAGGCGACAATGACAAGCAATACCATCAAGAAGGCAGGACGTTATGGTTTGAATGTCTGTGAGAAATCGACCGTCATTTCGAAGAAAAATAAGATGACCAAGTGTGGAAAGCGTCCGACCAACACATACGACGGTGGCAAGATTAAGAACAAATAACACCAATTCTCCCCATGGAGGCAGATTGACCGGATGCAGTAGGATTGTTGTATCCGGTCGGAATGGGAAGGATAGAACAAACAGAAAGGAATGTGCAGGATGGCGAATCTGGTATCTGTGATCATTCCGGCATATAATTGCCGGGCAACTCTGTGTCAGGCAATCGATTCGGTGCTCCAACAGCAGGTTCCGTTAGAGGTACTGGTGATTGACGATGGCTCTGTGGAACCGATTGCAGACCAGATGGAAGCATATGCAGATGATCCCAGAGTGATTTTTTTGAAAAACGCACAGAATATAGGAGTTTCCGCTACGAGAAACCGGGGGGTACGCGAGGCCAAAGGAGAGTGGATCGCATTTTTGGATGCGGATGATTACTGGGAGAGAGACAAGCTGGTCAGGCAGCTTGCGCGCTTGAAGGAGACGAATGGAATTCTGTGTTCGACAGGGAGAGAACTGATGAAGGCAGATGGTGAATTGACCGGACGGGTGATTCCGGTAAAGGAAACGATCACCTATCGGGATCTGTTGAGTCAGAACTGGATCAATAATTCCTCCGTTGTGGTTCGCAGGGATATTCTGCTGGAGTTTCCGATGGAGGCAGATGAGGTGCATGAGGACTATCTTCTGTGGCTGCGGGTACTGCGGAAATACCATACCGCTTATGCGATCAATGAGCCTTTATTAAAGTACAGAGTGGCTCCGGATAGCAAATCCGGAAGGAAGCTTCATTCTGCTGTTATGACCTATAAGACCTATCGCCGGGCAGGACTGGGAAGGATACAGTCCTGCATCTGTTTTGTCCGGTATGCAATTGCCGGAATCAAGAAATACTATATATGAGAAAGAGAGATACCAGAGAGATGAAAGAACTGTGGGAAAAGGATAAGATACTTGTCTGTAAGAAGTGTGTTTCAATCTTGTTGATTGTATTTGGCATGATCTTTGTTTTGGCCAATAAAGGGGTCTATTACAGTGATCACGTGTCAAGTGTAAAGATTCCCAAGACCAGTCTGAACAATCCTGTTATAGTGGAATTTCAGGGCGATAAGATATTTGAGCAGGAATTTATGGGCTGGAACGGGGCACTCAATGTGGTTACGCTCCGGTTTGAGAATCAGGGAAATCAGGCTGCAGGTGGCAGCGTGGTTTTGAATATTTTAGATGAGAACGGAACCCTTCTGCAATCGACGGAAAAGAAGATCTCCAAGATCAAGACAACGAGACCAAGTATTTTTTCGTTTGAAGATCCGAGACAGTTGTCGAAGGATCACCGGTATATTCTTCAGGTCGTGATTCGGGACGCTTCGAATCCACAGGGGTTTGGAGTGTTAACCTATCCGGAAAAGAAAAAATTGTTTGGCACACTGAAGGAGGATGGAATAGAGCTGGAGACCCGACTGGGAGCGACGTTTGAATACCATTACTATAATATGGGTGCAGTGTACCATATGTATATTTTCTTCCTGTTTGCTCTGGTATTTACATTGCTTCCGTTTGCGAGAGTGGATTCCTATGTAGAACGAAAGTGGAACCGGCGGATTGACTGTAATCGAATGGTATCCAGAATTTTCTTTTTTACAACACCGGTGCTTTGTTATATGATGGCAGACCGCTTCAATGGATTCTATATCAAGCAGATGTTGAAGCGGATGCATGACTGGCGTTTTGTCTTTAATATGCTGATCTATCTTGTGCTGTGGCTGATCGTGTATACCATAGTCAATCGGACACAGTATGCCAGCATTTTGCTTCTGCTGTTGGTGTTTGCTGCTACGATCGCGAACTATTATGTGTGGATGTTCCGCGGATGTCCGATTCTGGCAACCGATCTTCAGTCTGCCAAAACGGCAATGAATGTGGCGGCTAACTTTTCCTACTCATTGGACCTGACCGGGGTCTGGGGGGTTGTCTATATCATAACCTTTGTATCCATGCTGCTGAGTCTGAAGGGGTATAAGGGGACAGGCCTTAAGGGAAGGCTGTGCGTGGCAGGGTGCACGGTGGCAGCCATCATACTGTTTGATGTCGTCTTTTTCGAGAGCGATATTGTAAAACAGCATAACATTACAGCGGAGGTATGGCATCCGCAGCAAAAATATGCAAAAAATGGAACGGCGTTATCGTTTGTTCTGTCATGGTCCTATACAAAGGTGGAAAGACCATCCGGCTATTCGGCGGAGAAGATTGCATCGATTGTGGAACAATATCCGTCCGATACGGTGACAGAGGAGGATCAAAGCAGTAGGAAACCCAATATTATTGCAATCATGAATGAGTCACTGGCCGATCTTAGCTACAATGGAAAATTAGACCTCTCGGAGGATTATCTTCCGTTTCTTCACAGCATGAAGGAGAATACGGTAAAAGGAAAATTATATGTCTCAATTGAGGGAGCGAATACGGCAAATTCGGAATTTGAATTTCTGACCGGTAATTCCATGGCGTTTTTGCCATTCCGTTGTATTCCATATAATCTCTATATCAACCATCGAACACCGTCGATGGCGCAGAATATGGGAGTGCAGGGTTATACGGGTATGAATGCGTGTCATCCATATCTAAGATCCGGATGGAATCGCGAAAATGTGTATCCCCTTCTGGGGTTTCAGGAGTTTCTTTCACAGGAATATTATTACGGGAATGGGAACGATACTCTGGTTCGCAACTATATATCGGATGAGTCGGATTTTAAGCAGATCATTGAGGATTATGAAGCGGCGAGGGCAGCTTCCGATGCGCCATTTTATCTGTTTAATGTAACAATGCAGAATCACGGTGGATATGATGGGAAGAGAGGAATGGTAGATACCAGGATTACAATAGAAGATGAAGAGCTTTACAACGTGGAAGCAGAGCAGTATATTAATCTGGCCAAAATGAGCGATGATGCATTTAAAAATCTGTTGGCATATTTTGAACAGGTTGAGGAACCGACGTTAATCGTGATGTTTGGAGACCATCAGCCTCCGGTTTCGAATACCTTTTACAGTGCGCAGTTTGGACAGAATGTGAATAATCTGCCGGTAAAAAAACAGGCACTCTGGTATGCAACTCCGTATGTGATCTGGGCCAATTATGATATAGAGGAGCAGGAATTGGATATGAGCGCCAATTATCTGTCCTCCTATGTCATGCAGCTGGGAGGTCTGAAGCTGACCGGCTATAACAAATATCTGTTGGATCTGCAGAAGACACTTCCGGTAATCTCGGCTGTGTGCTATATGGACACAGAGGGAAATGTGTATGACAATGAAGAAAAGTCGAAGTATTCAGAGATGATTAAGCAGTATCAGATGATACAGTATAATGAATTGTTTGATGTGGAAAACAGATATGATAAATTCTTTTTTATAGAGGAGTAAATGCGATGAAGGGTAAGGGAGCAAAGCTGTGGCACTGGTGGAACAGCATGGAACAAAGAAGAAGGAATCAGATAAAAGCGGCGGCTGTCGGACTGATTGGCATTGTCTTTTTTCTTGTAAACCGGATGCATTTTTATGGGATTGACGGACATGGCAATCCGTCTTTGCTCAAGAAATTGCTGGTATTTTATGCTGCCAGTACCGGACTGGTGGCGATGAGTTTTTTTATTCGGAATACCTGTTCGGATACCGTCAACCGGATCATCAATTTTCACCTCATGGAGTGGTTTCCGCTGGTCTGCTTTTTGGTCGTAGAGCACGTGTTTGAAAGTGATCTGATGCAGCTTAAGCTTTACCGGATTGTATTCAATCTGCTGCTCTATATGTGTGTCATGTATCTGATCTATGCAGTCAGTGGGCGGGTGAGGGCAGCAGTGACTGGTCTTGCAGTCTTTGCGGCTCTGTTCGGGATTGTGAACATCTATCTGATGGAATTCCGGCAGATACCGCTTTTAGCTTCCGATTTTACCGTGTTAAAGACAGCACTCAATGTGGCGGGCAGTTTTACGTACAGCCTGACTCCGGAGGTGATTTATTTTCTTTGCTTTGCGGTGGATGTGATTGTCCTGGCTGGGAAGATCTGTCAGAAGAAAGTATCCCGTGTGCATCGCATAGCAGCTCCGGTGTTGTGCGCAGGACTGCTGGCATGGACACTGAATGTCGTGATCTTCTCGGATCAGTATCCCAAATTCCGCTTCAGCATTAACACCTTCCAACCAATCAAGAGCTATACTTCCAATGGAGCGTTGTTGACTTTTACCAGAAGCTTCCGGTTGATGATGGTGGATCGGCCGGAACAATACAGTGCGGATGCGGTGGAGGAGATCACGAAGAATTATGCTTCCGATTCGATATCCGATGAAGACTACAAAAGACCCAATATCATTGTAATCATGAATGAGGCTTTTGCGGATCTGCAAAGTGTGGGAAGCTTTGAGACGAATGAGGAGGTTCTGCCATTTTATCACAGCCTGAAGGAGGATACCGTCAAAGGATTTTCCTATGTATCGGTGTTTGGCGGGCAGACAGCCAACTCGGAGTTTGAGTTCCTGACCGGCGATTCCAAGGCATTTTTGCCAAAGGGATCCACCCCATATCAGTTGTATGTCAAGGAGTACCTGCCATCACTGACGGGGAATCTCAAGCTGGATTCGTATCAGGGGATTCTTGCCATGCATCCATATCTGGCGAGTGGATATAACAGAGTAAGCGTATATCAGAATTTTGGTTTCTCAAAATTTATCACCTTTGATGATTTTGAAAATCCCAAGATGGTGCGAAGCTTTATATCGGACGAGTCGGATTTTGAACGCATCATTCAGGAATATGAGGAGGCCAAACGGGAATCAGATGCCCCGTTCTATCTGTTTAATGTGACAATGCAGAATCACAGCAGTTATAGTATGGATTATGATAATCTGCCGGATACGATCAAGATTACAACTCCCGAGTGCCAGAACGCCGATGCGGAACGCTATCTGAATCTGATTCACTTAAGTGATGCTGCACTTCAGCAGTTGATTGAATACTTTAAAAAACAGGATGACCCGACGGTTGTTGTAATGTTTGGGGATCACGAGCCGGGACTGTCGAATGAATTTTACGGGAGTATTCTGGGCAAGAGCACTTCGGACCTGACAGATGAGGAGAATATGGAGCTTTACAAAGTACCGTTTTTGATCTGGGCCAATTATGATATTGAGGAGAGGTATCTGGAGCGGACCAGCCTGAATTATCTTCAGTCCATTCTGTTAGATGCAGCAGGCATGAAGCAATCCGGCTATAACAAATTCCTGCTGTCTATGATGGAGGAGATTCCGGCCATCAATGTGTCAGGCTTCTTTGGCGCAGATGGCATCTACTATGACAATGAGGACACGAACTCCCCATACTATGAGAAGATTCAGGAGTATAATATTCTGGAGTACAATCATCTGTTTGACAAACAGAGGGCGGATACCTTCTTCGAACTGGCTCCCTGATCGCTAGAATCATTTGGTGGTTGTCAATTGGGCTTTGAAGTGGTATAATTTTGCTAGTTTTGTTATGGAAGTATATTCTTTTTCATATAGTAGGATTAGCAGAACGTGAAGGAGGACACGGTATGTGTGGTATTGTAGGATATATCGGTCAGGAACAGGCTGCTCCGGTTTTACTGGACGGATTGGCGAAGCTGGAATATCGGGGATACGATTCCGCGGGACTGGCGGTATATGATGGTAAGGATATTGAGGTAGTGAAGGCGAAGGGCAGACTGCAGGCATTGCGGGATCTGACCGGCGATGGCAAGAGTTTACAGGGAACGCTTGGAATTGGACATACGAGATGGGCGACCCATGGAGAGCCTTCTGTCTCGAATGCGCATCCGCATTATAATCAGAACAAATCAATCGCTGTGGTGCACAATGGAATCATTGAGAACTACCAGCCGCTTCGCGATAAGATGCTGGCGAAGGGCTACACCTTTGCCTCGGAGACAGATACAGAGGTGGTAGCGCATTTGTTGGATTATTATTATGAGGGGAATCCGTTACAGGCAATTGCGAAGGTCATGCACCGGGTACAGGGTTCCTATGCGTTTGGTGTGTTGTTTCGGGATTATCCGGATAAGCTGTATGCAGTCCGGAAGGATTCACCACTGATTGTAGGTGCTTCGGAACAGGGGAATTTCATTGCATCGGATGTGCCGGCTATTCTGAAGTATACGAGGGATGTATATTTCATTGAGAACAGAGAGATCTGTGAGCTGTCAAGGGATGCAATTCAGTTTTATAATGAAGATTTAGAGTTGATCACTAAGGAGATCAAGACGGTTGAATGGGATATTGAAGCTGCAGAAAAAGGCGGCTATGAGCACTTTATGCTGAAGGAGATCTATGAACAGCCTAAGGCGGTGCTTGACACCATCAGCCCGAGAATCAAGGGTGACCGGATTGTGATTGATGAGTTAGAGCTCTCAGAGGAAGCGATTCGGAATTTGAAGCGAATCTATATTATCGGCTGTGGTTCGGCCTATCATGTGGGAGTGACCAGTAAGTACATTATTGAGAGTCTGACGAGGATTCCGGTAGAAGTGGATCTGGCATCGGAATTCCGTTACCGGAATCCGATCCTCGAACCGGATTCCATGGTGATCATCATCAGCCAGTCGGGTGAGACGGCAGACTCACTGGCTGCGCTTCGGAAAGCACAGGAGTTGGGCGTTAAAGTATTAGGGATTGTCAATGTGGTGGGTTCCACGATTGCAAGAGAGGCAGACAGTGTAATCTACACATGGGCAGGCCCGGAGATCTCCGTGGCAACAACGAAGGCATACAGTACACAGTTAACGGCTATGTATCTGCTGGCAATGCTGTTTGGCGATGTAAGGGGAACGATTTCGGCAGAAGAATATGCCGGGATGTTGGAGGAGCTTAAGAAGCTTCCGGAGAAGATTCAGGAGATTCTGGGAGACAAGGAGAGGATTCAGTGGTTTGCCAGCAAGTATGCAAACGCACAGGATGTCTTTTTCTTGGGAAGGGGAGTGGATTATGCAACCTCGCTGGAGGGCTCCCTCAAATTGAAGGAGATCTCCTATATTCATTCGGAAGCCTATGCGGCCGGAGAATTGAAGCATGGAACCATTTCTCTGATTGAGAATGGTGTACTGACCGTTGCGGTTGTCACACAACCGGATCTGTATGAGAAGATGATCAGTAACATTGTGGAGGTCAGAACCAGAGGCGGCTATATTTTTACGCTTACGAATAAAGGGAACTATGCGATGGAGGATCATTCGGACTTTACCGTATATATTCCAAAGACACATCCTTGTTTTGCACCGTCTCTTGCCGTGATTCCGTTGCAGTTGTTTGGATATTATGTATCCGTGGCAAAGGGGCTTGATGTAGATAAGCCGAGGAATCTGGCAAAATCAGTTACTGTAGAGTAAGGAGAAATATTTAGGAGGAATACATCATATGAGTAAAGCGCGAAAGAGAAACAAGAAGGGCAAGCGCCTGATCATTATTTTGGTGGTAGAAGTCTTGATTTTTATTGGTCTGTTGATTGCGTACGGAGTGCATTACATGAACCGTGCATTGGATTCGATGCAGATTGATGAAACGGATAAGAAGGAGATCGATGTCAGTGATGCAGTCACAGAGGTGATGCAGGAAAAGTATACGACAATCGCATTGTTTGGACTGGATACGAGAAGCAATGTAGATATGACGAAGAAGGGAGTATCCCGTAGCGATGCGATCGTGATTGCCAGTATCAATAATGAGACGAAGGAGGTAAAGCTGGTATCGGTATACCGGGATGCCTTTTTGGAAACTGCAACAGAGAATCCTTCCAATATTAAGGTGACAGAGGCCTATATGGTTGGGGGACCGATCTGGTCGATCGAGACGCTCAATAAGAATCTGGATCTGAACATTACAGATTATGTATCGGTTGATTTTACGGCATTGACGAAAGCGATTGATGCACTGGGCGGTGTAACGATCAATGTCAAGGAAAAAGAGCTGAATAATCTGAATCACAATTTGGAAGAGCAGATTGAGGTGACAGGGATTGCATCCGATGGTGTCTGGTCGGCAGGAGAGCAGGTGTTGAATGGTGCACAGGCAACTGCCTATGCGAGAATCCGTAAGGTGGGCAATAACGACTTTGAGCGGACGCAGAGACAGCGTGCCGTGATATCTGCGATGATCAGTAAAGCAAAGCAGTCGAATTTGTCAACGATTACCAAGATCATAGAGGAAGTGTTCCCGTTGATTGCAACCAATATGACAAAGACGCAGTTGATTTCAATGGCAACGAACCTGTTTGAGTATCAATTGGGGGATAATACAGGGTTTCCGCTTGCAAATGAGACACCAACGTTGGGCTCGAAGGGCAGCGTTGTTGTACCGGCTGATCTTTTGAGCAATGTGAAGCATCTGCATGAGTTTCTCTATCCGGAGGATACAGAGTACACACCATCCTCTGAAGTGCAGCGAATCAGTGCATCCATTACCAATGAGACTGGGGTATATGACGAGTTCACAGATGATAAGATAACGGAAGAGCCAACCTCAACGAATTCTGATAATTAAAGATGTAGAGTGCACACAGAAAAGGAACTGTATTTGTTAAATTGTATTTAATGGATATTGTTCCTTTTTGACAAGAAGGAGGTATCATTTATATGAGAAAAAGGATTGTATGTTCAGCAGCGGGAATTGTCACAGGTCTTATGTTAACCTTTGCCGTGCCCGGACACAAGGTACAGGCAGAAGAATATGAATATGAGCAGATGGAACTGTTACAGGAGGGAGCTACCGGAATTCCATCAGAGGATTACAGCTTTGAGGAGGATGAGACGGAGTATCTGTATACGTATCTGGCAGATACGACAAAGGATGAGACGGAAAAACGACAGGAAGCTATTGAGGCGAGAGCCAATAACAATGCGACTCTGGCAGAGCGCAAGAAACAATGTGCAGCCGCTCTGTATACCGGAATGACCAATTTTGAAAGAAGAATCTCTGTGGCGCAGTATGCACTATCCAGAGATGAATTTAAGGAAGTTATTTCAAATGTGGTTAACAGCAATCCGGAGCTGTTTTACATCCGAAACGGATATAAAGTCAAGACCTTTGTTCTCCCGGAAGAGGATTCGGTTGAGATCGTAGACTATTGTCAGGGGTTTTATGAGTATCAGGATAATAATGATAATCCGTTAAAGGATAAGATCACAGGTCTGGTCAGTGAACTTCAGCAAAAACGCAGCGATATCCTGTCCTCCATTCTGACAACGGGAATGAGTGAGGTCGAGAAGGCACTGCAGGTTCATGAGTATCTGGCTTTAACGGTTGCGTATGATAAGGTGGCCAGTGACCTGTATGATCAGGATCATAATCTGAGTCATTTTCCGGATTCGGACTATGATGTGTATGGAACTCTCATCAAGGGGCAGGCTGTGTGTCAGGGCTATGCGCTTTCTTATAAGTATCTGATGGAGGCGGCCGGTGTGGAGGATATCGGGTTTGCTTCGAACGAGAATCATGTATGGAATACGATCACCCTTCAGGATGGCAGTTATTATGTAGACTGTACGTGGGATGATCCGGCATGGGATACACTGGGAGATGTCAGACACCGCTATTTCCTGAAAAACGACAGTAACTTTACAGGACATGGAACCATCACGACAGATCGTTCCTGTGACGGAACCGGGCTGGCTGATATGTTCTGGGATAACGTGGAGAGTGGAATCTTTTACTACAAGGGTACATACTATTACCTTGCAGATAAGAAGCTGTATAAGACAAAAATCCATACCGCTGCCGATCTTGCAGCGAAGCCCGAGGTGGTCGCCACTTTTGATTTGAAGGAGGCTGAGAACTGGGAGGCCGGAACGGATGCGAAGATTGCATTGGGAGAGCCTTATATCCTATATCATGATGTGGAGAATATCTACTTCTATGATCTGAAGACCGGTAAAAATGCAAAGCTGGCTTCACCCAAATTGGAGGAGAGTGAACATATCTATGGATTGACGTATCAGGGTGGAACGATTCAATATGCAACCCGTACACAGAGGGGAACAAAGCAGAAGATCAACACCTATGATCTGCCGACGGAACTGTTCTATATCACTGCGGAATCGGTTACGGTGAGTGGAGCACACACCATTGAGATGAAGATGGAGAATCATAAACTGGTCAGTCAGGATGTGGATCTGAAAGCCACTGTGCTGCCGGAAAATGCAACCGACCGGAGAATACGGAGATGGCTCAGCAGTGATACATCCATTGCGGTTGTCGATATCAATGGCAGAGTCAAGGCAGTCGCACCGGGAAAGGTTACCATTACGGCGGAGTCTTATGATGGAATTAGCGGTACCTATGATGTTCAGGTAATCTTAGTGGGGGCTGTTACGGATGCGTCCGGTGCAACGGTTTACTATGAGAATGGTGAAAAGTTGACGGATCAGTTTTATCAGGTAGACGGAGGCATCTGTTATCTGGGAACGGATGGAAGGAAAGTGACAGGTTGGCAGACGATTGACGGGAATCAGTACTATTTTGATGCCAACGGGCATTATGTGACGGGCTGGCAGACGATTGACGGAAAGCAATATTATTTTAACGACAGAGGTATTATGATCGCGGTCGGCTGGCAGACGGTGAATGGAAAGCAGCGTTATCTGAGTGAGAGCGGTGCGATGCTGACGGGCTGGCAGCGAATCAATGGAGCACAGTATTATTTTATGCAAAATGGTGATATGGTCACAGGATGGCAGTCAATTGGGGGAAACTGGTACTTCTTCAACACAAGTGGAGTGATGCAGACCGATACATGGCAGATGGTGGAAGGAAAGCTGCGCTATGTAAATGAAAATGGAGTGATGGTGACGGGTTGGCAGACCATAGCCGGTAAACGGTACTACTTCGCACAAAGTGGTAATATGGTCACAGGGTGGCAGACGATCAGCAGCAACCGGTATTACTTTGACAGCAACGGAGTGATGCAGACCGGCTGGAAAACGATCAAGAAGAAAACCTACTACTTTAACAAAAAGGGAGTGATGCAGACCGGTTGGCAGACGATCAGGAAGAAAACCTATTACTTCAACAAAAAGGGAGTGATGCAGACCGGTTGGAAAACGATCAGGAAGAAAACCTACTACTTCAACAAAAAAGGAGTGATGCAGACCGGCTGGAAAACGATCAAGAAGAAGACCTACTACTTCAACAAAAAGGGAGTGATGCAGACCGGTTGGAAAACGATTGGAAAGAAAACCTACTACTTCAACAAAAAGGGCGTCATGTTAAAGGGATTACAGGTCATAAACGGGATTTCATACTATTTTGACATGGACGGACATTTTATAAGCTGATGATTTGAGTCCTTGCCAATCGGAGAGAATGGTATTATAATAGGAAACGTTCAGCAATGAGTATTTAGAAATAAGAGGAGATTGTCTATGAGAGCGAAGAAATGGGGAAAATATCTTCTTGCGTGTGTGGCACTGTGTGGAATGCTGCAGACAGGGCAGGTCGCAAAGGCGGATACGATAATTGATGCCAAACCGGCTACTACGACGGAAGATCCTGGTAAGGTAAAATCCACGACAGAAGAACGAACGGAGCAGACAACAGAAAAGAAAACAGAGCAGTCCGGTGGAGAACAGGCTACCACGGAGAATCAGGAGGCAATCGAGGAGGGATGGAACAAACAGAAGACCAGTTATTACAGAGATGGAGAACGGGTCAAGGGAGTCAATGAGATTGATGGCGAACTGTATTTCTTCAATGCAACAGGAATCCTGTATCGAAAAAAGGGTATGCGTACACTGAATGGTAAGACCTACTATTTTACAAAATCTCATACCATGAAGACGGGTGTTGTGAAGGTGAATGGTACAGCATATTATTTTCAAACGGACACCGGTGAACGTTACGAGGAGGAAGGTCTTCGCAAGCTGGACAAGCAGTATTATCTGTTCGATTCAGAAGCGGCGCTGCAATCCGGCTGGTACCGGGATGAGAATCAAAAACGCTACTATTTTGACAAACGAACCTATGCGGCTCTGAAGGGATGGAATTATGTTGGAAAGTATAAGTATTACTTCAACAAAAAGGGACAGTTACAGCAGGATGTCAGAAAACAGCTCAAAAAACAGTCATCCTATCTGATTCGCGTGAATCGTACTGCGAGCTGTGTGACCGTCTATGCAAAAGATGGTGTGAAGGGATATACGATACCGGTAGTTGCGTTTGTCTGTTCGGCGGGCAAGGATACCCCGACCGGAACCTTTTATACAGGCATCAAACACCGCTGGCATGAATTATTTGGTCCGTGTTGGGGACAGTGGACGACGCAGATTACAGGAAATATTCTGTTCCATTCGGTATATTATGATTCGTACAATGATAATAAGTCCTTGAATGTGTCTGCCTATAATAAGCTGGGAACCATGGCTTCTCATGGCTGTGTCCGGCTGCGGGCAGGGGATGCAAAGTGGATTTATGATAACTGTAAGGATCAAACCAAAGTCATAATTTACAATAACAAGAAGAATCCGGGACCGTTTGATAAGCCGGTCATAGAGAAGCTTTCGAAGAAGCATACATGGGATCCGACCGATCCGGCATTCCGGTAATATACAAGACAGTTCCTAAGCCGGATAGGATTGCTTTCCGTTTTATGAGAATGGAGATTGTTCATGACAGGATTGGACAATCTCCTTTTTGATTCTCGAATGGTATATGGGTAGATTCTCCACAGCATCGCTGCGGGGATGTATTTGTCTAATAATTCGACGATTGGTCGTATTTATTCTATTTACAAATGAACCCAAACATAGTATTATAACACCAGTGAAAGGAGATGTGATTATATTATAATATTCAATTTATATTATAATAACTTTTGTCGAGTTGATAATATCAATATTATATCAGGAAAGGAAAGAGAACAATGAAGCAACAATGGGATGAAGCAGGAAAGCGTGAAGTTGGTTTATACCACTCAGAATTTGAGCACGATAACTGTGGTATCGGTGCTGTTGTGAATATTAAGGGCAGGAAAAGCCACGCAACGGTCACCAATGCATTACAGATTGTAGAAAAACTGGAACATAGAGCCGGCAAAGACGCCGAGGGAAAGACAGGAGATGGTGTGGGTATCCTTTTACAGATTTCACACAAATTCTTCCGGAAAGCAGTCCAATCCCTTGGCGTTTCTTTAGGTGAGGAGAGAGACTATGGAATTGGAATGTTTTTCTTTCCACAGGACGAACTGAAACGGAATCAGGCAAAGAAGATGTTTGAAGTGATCGTGGAAAAGGAAGGGATGGAGTTTCTCTGTTGGAGAACGGTGCCTACCAGACCCAATATTCTTGGAAAAAAAGCTGTGGATGTGATGCCTTGCATCATGCAGGCATTTGTGAAAAGGCCGGACGAGGTCGGCAGAGGATTGGATTTTGACCGCAAGCTCTACATTATCCGGCGTGTTTTTGAACAGTCGAATGATGATTCGTATGTGGTGTCGTTGTCGTCCAGAACGATCGTATATAAGGGAATGTTTCTCGTGAACGAACTGCGCCTGTTTTTTGAGGATTTGCAGGATGAGGATTATGAATCGGCGATCGCATTGGTACATTCCCGTTTCTCTACGAACACGACACCGAGCTGGCTTCGGGCACATCCGTACCGTTACCTTGTACATAACGGAGAGATCAATACCATTCGTGGCAATGCAGATAAGATGCATGCCAGAGAGGAATCGATGGAGTCGGATCACTTTAAGGGAGAGATGCATAAGCTGACTCCGGTTGTAGATCCGGAGGGCTCGGATTCGGCAAGATTGGATAATACGCTGGAATTTTTGATGATGAGCGGCATGCCGCTTCCGCTGGCTGTTATGATCACGATTCCGGAGCCGTGGGAAAACAACCGTTACATGAGTCAGAAAAAGAAAGATTTTTACCAGTACTATGCCACAATGATGGAGCCATGGGATGGTCCGGCATCGATCCTGTTTACAGACGGGGATATCATGGGGGCTGTCCTGGATCGGAATGGTCTGCGGCCATCCCGCTATATGATCACCGATGATGATGATCTGATCCTGTCCTCGGAGGTGGGTGTGTTGGATATCGCTCCGGGACATATTGTACTGAAGGAGAGGCTTCACCCAGGGAAAATGCTGCTGGTGGACACCGTACAGGGCAAACTGATATCGGATGAAGAGTTAAAGGAACGGTATGCCGATTCCCAGCCTTATGGAGAATGGCTGGACTCGAATCTGGTTCATTTAAAGGATTTGAAGATCCCAAATAAAAAGGTCTTAGAGCACACCAAGGAAGAACGGAAGAAATTGCAGCGCGCATTCGGATACACCTATGAGGATCTCAATACGCTCCTGCCGATGGCACAGAATGGTTCGGAGGCGA
Organism: Lachnospiraceae bacterium; assembly: GCA_017479085.1. Lineage (GTDB taxonomy): Bacteria > Bacillota > Clostridia > Lachnospirales > Lachnospiraceae > CAG-590. The sequence goes on from JAFVCQ010000015.1 coordinate 22,743, forward strand.
TTCAGGCAATGGGTACGGACTCGCCGCTTGCGGTATTGTCTGACCGAAAACAGCCGTTGTTTAACTATTTCAAGCAGTTATTTGCGCAGGTTACGAATCCGCCGATTGATGCGATCAGGGAGGAGGTTGTGACAAGTACTGCTGTCTATCTCGGAGCCGGTGGCAATATTCTGGAGGAAAAGCCGGACAACTGCCGTATGCTTAAGATCCTGCATCCGATTCTGACGAATCTGGATATCCTAAAGATCCGGAATATGAAGGTGGACGGACTGAAGGTTGGCGAGGTTCCGATTACCTATTACAAGAACACCTCACTGGAGAAGGCCATTGACCGTCTGTTTGTGGAGGCAGACCGCTTGTATAGGGATGGCGTGAATATCCTGATATTGACAGACCGGGGTGTGGATGAGAATCATGTGGCGATTCCCTCTCTGTTAGCGGTGTCTGCCATGTCACAGCATCTGGTCAAGACTAAGAAAAAGACGTCGGTTGCATTGATTCTGGAGAGCGCAGAGCCGCGCTGTGTACACCATTTTGCAACGTTGTTAGGGTATGGGGCCTCCGCAGTGAATCCATATCTGGCACAGGAAACGATCCGGGAGCTGATTGATACGAATCGTCTGGACAAGGATTACTATGCGGCAGTCGATGATTATAATTCGGCCATTATTCACGGAATCGTCAAGATTGCTTCGAAGATGGGAATCTCCACGATACAGTCCTATCAGAGCTCTCAGATTTTTGAGGCAATTGGTATCAATAAAGCGGTTGTGGACAAATATTTTACCAATACGGTGAGTCGTGTGGAGGGAATTGATATTAAGGATATCGAAAAACAGGTAGATGACCTGCATTCCGCAGCCTTTGATCCGTTGGGACTGGATATGAGCCTTGCATTGGAGAGCAGTGGAAGCCACAAGTACCGGAGTGGAAAAGAGGAGCATCTGTATAATCCGCAGACGATTCATTTGCTGCAGCAGGCCACCAGAGTGGGTGATTATAATCTGTTTAAGCAGTATTCCAAGCTCATCAATGAGGAGATGGACGCAGTCAATCTCAGGGGACTGATGGAATTCCATTATCCGAAAAAGGGCGTGCCGATCGAAGAGGTGGAGTCGGCAGATTCGATTGTCCGTCGGTTTAAGACAGGGGCTATGTCCTATGGTTCCATTTCGAAGGAAGCACATGAGACTCTTGCCATCGCCATGAATATGCTGGGCGGCAAATCGAATTCCGGTGAAGGCGGTGAGGAGCTGGAGCGTCTTACGGTTGGGGCTGACGGGAAGAACCGCTGTTCCGCTATTAAGCAGGTTGCATCCGGTCGTTTTGGTGTAACATCGCGATATCTGACCAGTGCAAAGGAGATTCAGATCAAGATGGCACAGGGAGCGAAACCGGGTGAGGGTGGACATTTGCCGGGCGGCAAGGTGTATCCGTGGATTGCAAAGACACGCCACTCCACACCGGGAGTCGGTCTGATCTCACCACCGCCACATCATGATATATATTCGATTGAGGATTTGGCACAGTTGATCTATGACTGTAAGAATGCGAATACGGACGCGAGAATCTCTGTGAAGCTGGTATCGGAGGCGGGGATTGGTACCGTTGCTGCCGGTGTTGCCAAGGCGGGTGCACAGGTCATTCTGGTATCCGGCTATGATGGCGGGACCGGGGCAGCGCCGGGCAACTCCATCTACAATGCAGGACTCCCATGGGAGCTTGGACTTGCGGAGACACATCAGACCCTGATCATGAATGATCTGCGCAACAAGGTGATTCTGGAGGCTGACGGCAAGCTGATGACAGGACGTGATGTTGCCATTGCAGCGATACTGGGAGCCGAGGAGTTTGGCTTCGCAACGGCACCGTTGGTTACGATGGGTTGTGTGATGATGCGTGTCTGCAATCTGGATACCTGTCCGGTGGGTGTGGCGACACAGAATCCGGAGCTTAGAAAGCGGTTTAAGGGAAAGCCGGAATATGTGGTTCACTTCATGAAGTTTGTAGCAGAAGAGCTTCGTGAGTACATGGCAAAATTAGGCGTCCGGACAGTGGATGAACTGGTTGGAAGGACGGATCTGCTGAAGGCCGGGCCGGAGGCAGAAAAGAGGAAGGTTGATCTGTCTGCCATCCTGAATAATCCGTTTATCAACAGTCCACAGAATAAGATCGTGTATCATAAGAAAAACGTATATGACTTTGAACTGGCAGGCACGGTAGACGAACGGATCCTGATCAAGACCTTCCGGGATTCTCTCAACAAGGGACAGAAGAAGAGCGTGGAGATCGATGTGAAGAATACAGACCGTTCCGTTGGTACGATCTTCGGCTCAGAGATTACAAAGAAGTATTATGATACGCTGGAGGAGGATACCTTTACGGTAAAATGTAACGGATCCGGCGGACAGAGCTTTGGCGCCTTTAT
>JAFVCQ010000148.1 GCA_017479085.1 Lachnospiraceae bacterium
ACAATGTAACCACCGGCAAGGTATACTGGAGCATACTGCAGAAGGAACGCCGGGGTGATTTTGGCTGGCACACGGTTCAGGAGATCCCGCATGACACAAACGAGATTCAGAGCCGCTTTTACCGCAATCTGGACTCTCAGGAGACCGAATTTGCCATCATTGAAGTGGGCGGTACCGTCGGTGATATCGAAAGCCAGCCTTTCTTTGAAGCGATCCGCCAGTTTCAGCACACCGTCGGACATGATAACTGCATTATGATTCATGTGACTCTGATTCCATATCTGAGAGCTTCCGGAGAGATGAAGACCAAGCCGACCCAGGCCAGTGTGAAGAATCTCCAGTCCCTTGGAATTCAGCCGGACATTCTGGTATGCCGCTCTGACTATCCTCTGGAGGATGGGATGAAGGACAAGATCGCATTGTTCTGTAATGTGCCAAGCGAGAACGTCATCCAGAATCTGGATGTGGATGTCCTATACGAAGCACCTCTGGCCATGGAAAAGGAAAAGCTTGCAAACGTGGTCTGTAAATGTCTGCATGTCGAATGTCCGGAACCGGATCTGGATGAGTGGATCGCCATGATCGACCGCTGGAAGCACCCGATCAAGAAAGTTAAGATTGCTCTAGTTGGTAAATATGTATCCTTACACGATGCCTATATATCCGTAGTCGAATCTCTCAAGCACAGCTCCTTTGCCTGCAATTCGGATCTGGAGATCATGTGGATGGATTCGGAACAGTTGAACGATAACAATGTGGCTGAGGAATTACGGGAAGCTGACGGAATCATTGTTCCCGGCGGGTTTGGCGACCGCGGTATCGAAGGAATGATCAGCGCCATCCGCTATGCCCGTGAGAACAACATTCCTTATCTAGGGCTGTGTCTTGGCATGCAGCTTACGATTGTCGAATTCGCAAGACATGTGCTGGGTTATCACGATGCCCATTCCAGCGAATTCAATCCAAGCAGTGTCCATCAGGTCATCCATATCATGCCGGATCAGGATGGTGTCACCGATCTGGGCGGAACCCTGCGTCTGGGCTCCTATCCATGTGTGCTGAAGGAAGGCTCCAAATCCTATGAACTCTATGGCAAGAAGGAGATTGCGGAACGCCACCGTCACCGCTACGAAGTCAATAACGACTACCGCAACGCACTCGCATCCCACGGTATGGATCTGGTGGGACAATCTCCGGATGGTCATATCGTCGAGATGATCGAGCTTCCGGATCATCCGTGGTTTATCGGAACACAGGCACATCCGGAATTCAAATCCCGGCCAAACAAGCCACATCCTCTGTTCCGGGGCTTTATCGCTGCCGCTCTGGCTTATCAGGAACATAAGTAGAAAATGGGCTGTCTCACCCGGACATCGGGTCGAGACAGCCCTCTTTTTCACGATCGATACGCCACAGGCTATATGTAGCCTTCCTAATATTCGATACCAAACCGTGCCACTACATTCTTTTCATATGGATGCTTTTTCATCTTCAGGTCACTCCAGTAATCACTCGCCCGCACCATATATTCCTTTGGATTCCTTCCTGTCATGGCAAGCTCTACCGACGGCGGTACCTCTGTGAGCACCTGTTCCAACAACTGTTCATCAATCAGATTGCATCGACAGGGATGTGTGATCTCATCCAACACCACCAGCAGCTCCGGACCCGTTCCCTCACTCTCAATTCCCTTATACTGCCGAATCCTGTAAAGCACCTTCTGAAGGAGGCCGTTATGACATTCCGTAATCTTCAGCTTGTCCTCGCTGCTCATGCTTCCATAGAAGCCAAAATTCTGTTCCACTTTGATCACTGTGACCTGTGGCAGGGATTCCAGAATCCGGATCTCCGAGCTCATATTTCCCTTCATAAATTGTACAAACAGTACCGGCTTGCCGGCTCCCACCATGCGGACAGCCATTCCCGTCACAATACTCGTCTTGCCCTTCCCATCCCCTGAATACATATGAATCATTGTTCTTCACCTCCAAATATACGGGTAATTCCATAAGAATACACCTGCCCGCTCTGATTGATCTGATTAACATACTTATGTTTGTTCTGAATCTTGCGAAAGCTACAGGTGACATTCTGACATCGCTCACAGCTCTGGCAGCCACTCTCCTCCCGCCTGTCCTGATATGCCGCCTGAAAGATAACACTCTTTGACGGATGCAGCATTCCCTGTCTCCACTGAACCGGCGGGTCCTTCATGTGCGTCAGAAGCTGCTCCTGTTCCTCAACCTCTCCCGCGCCAAAGAAATGATATGTCCCCATCCACTTTCCAGTCTCCTGAAATACGATCTCGTTCAGCCTCTCATAGGCTTTGGTAAGCATCTCCATCCCAAAGCACTCCATGCTGTAACCAAGAAGCAATTGCTCCGCTTCCGTCACAAGCCCGGCGATCCGGTCATACAGACTTCCCAGTGTCACGACACACACAACCTGACTGTCCTGATACAAAAGTCCCGCCTCCACTTTGATCATTTCTGTAAGGAAACGACCGGTCGCCCATAACAGCTCCCTGTCCCTCTCCTCAAAATGATATCTCTGAAGAAAATCATCCATTTGAAGTGCATCCCGTTCAATCGAAAATGCATATGTCTGATATCTCATTGTACATTCCTCCGTTGCTATGCTGTGGTGAACCGGGCGCTGCCGGATATGGTATCAAATTACCTGTCATTCAAAACATTCGATATAACAATCTTCCTCTAATATAGCATACTTTTCCCATACTTTGGAATACTATTTGAAACATTTTTTTTGGAGGATCAATATTATGGAATTTTTTACTATTTTTTATCAGGCATTGTTCTCAGTGATTGCACTATTTATTCTGACCAGACTCATGGGCTGTCGTCAGGTTTCCCAATTCAGTATGTTTGACTATGTAAACAGTATTACCATCGGCTCCATCGCCGCAGAGATGGCAATCGATCTGGAGGGAAATTACCTGAAGCCCCTGTTTGCAATGATCGTATATGCCGTCTTTGTCATACTTCTGTCCAAGCTGTCGCAGAACTCCATTCCACTTCGAAGATGGATCAACGGTAAAGCCATCACGCTGTATCACAACGGGCATATATACAACCAGAACCTGAAGAAAGCCAAGATGGACGTGGATGAATTCCTGGTGGAGTGTCGTGTCAGCGGTTATTTTGACTTATCCCAGATTGAGACAGCGATTCTGGAGCCGAATGGAAAGATCAGCTTTCTTCCCGTGACCGCAGACCGGCCTGCCACCCCAAAGGATCTCGGAATCGTTCCGGAGCAGGAGGAGGTCTTTGCCAATATCGTAGTCGATGGCAAGGTACAGGAATACAACCTCCAGCATGTGGGAAAAGACCGCAACTGGCTTGACCAAAAGCTAAAGGGACAGAACTTCAAAAACGTGGAGGATGTGTTCCTTGCCATCTGCGACAAGCAGGGGAATTTTCACGCATACCCACGTCTGAAGAAAGCGGTTGACCGGGATATGCTGGGCTGATGCCTGCACGCCTGAATCGAGAGTGTGTTACAAGCTCCCAACTCTTTCTTTATTTTTCTTGACAAACGCAAAAAAACATTACTATAATTGTATAGGTGTGTCTTCACACCTATACACATTGAGTCTACTATTGTATTTAGAAAGGAACATACATTTATGAAAACACCATTTGTAACGAACGAGCAGTTGCAGGCCATCTGCAGCCAGTATCCAACTCCATTTCACCTGTACGACGAAAAGGGAATTCGGGAGAATGCCAGAAACTTAAAAAAGGCCTTTTCCTGGAACAGAGGATTCAAGGAGTTCTTTGCGGTCAAGGCAACCCCGAATCCAACCATTCTTCGAATTCTACAACAGGAGGGCTGTGGCACGGACTGTTCCTCCTATACAGAGCTGCTGATGTCTGACCGCTGTGGCTTTTTGGGAGAGGATATCATGTTTTCATCCAACGACACGCCGGAAGAAGAATTCCGGCTTGCAGCGAAGCTTGGAGCAACCATTAATCTGGATGATATTACACATATTGATTTTCTAAACAAAGCGGCCGGTATTCCAAAGCGGATCTCCTGCCGGTTCAATCCGGGTGGCAAATTTGCGATTGCCAACACGATCATGGATAACCCCGGAGATGCAAAGTACGGAATGACCCGTGCACAGATTGCAGAGGCCTACAAACAACTGAAAGAGCTCGGAGCGGAGGAATTCGGTATGCACGCCTTTTTGGCAAGTAATACGGTAACCAACGACTACTATCCGACTCTTGCAAAGATTCTGTTTGAGACCGCTGTCGAACTTCAGAAAGAGACCGGCGTACATATTACCTTCATCAACCTGTCCGGCGGTGTGGGAATTCCATATACACCAGACAAGGAGCCGAATGATATTCTCGCCATTGGCGAAGGCGTCCGCAAGGTCTATGAGGAGGTATTAGTTCCGGCCGGAATGGGCGATATTGCCATTTACACGGAACTGGGACGATTTATGCTTGCCCCATATGGACATCTGGTGACCAGAGCCATTCACGAAAAGCACACTTACAAGGAATACATCGGAGTTGATGCCTGTGCGGTCAATCTGATGCGTCCGGCCATGTACGGTGCCTATCATCATATCACGGTCATGGGAAAGGAGGATGCGCCTCATGACCACACATATGACGTAACCGGTTCCCTTTGTGAGAACAATGACAAATTTGCGATCGACCGCAAACTGCCGAAGATCGATCCGGGGGATCTGCTCGTGATTCACGATACCGGAGCACATGGATTTGCTATGGGATACAACTACAATGGCAAATTAAAATCCGCTGAGATCCTGCTGCGTGAAGACGGTGGCACCACCGTGATTCGACGTGCAGAGACACCGGAGGACTACTTCGCCACATTGGAAGACTATTGGAATGTAGAATTATAAAAGGAGGTTCCTCATAATGGCAAAACGTCTTACCATGATGCTGCTTCGGAATATCCTCATCGTACCATATCTGTTTATCCAGCTCATGTGGTACGCAAAAACTACAAAAGTAAGTGAAGAAAAAAAATATTCTCTGATCCGCAAGATTGGATATCATGGATGCAAAAGCGGGAATGTCGGCGTACACGGCTATGGCTTGGAGCATCTGCCCTCCGAGTCCGGCTATATCATGTATCCCAACCATCAGGGCCTGTTTGATGTTTTGGGACTTGTCTATCTCGATCCCGATCCGTTCGGTGTCGTGATCAAGAAAGAAGCCTACAACGTATTTGCCCTTCGCCAGTTGATTCAGACTCTTGGTGGTCTGTTCATGGATCGAAATGATGTGAAGCAGGGACTTCAGGTGATCAACGATGTGGCAAAACAGGTAAAGGAGGGGCGCAATTTTCTGATCTTTCCGGAGGGTACCCGTTCCAAAAACGGTAACCGGCTGGGGGAATTTAAGAATGGAAGCTTCAAAGCTGCCACCAAGGCAAAATGCCCCATTGTACCAATTGCCATTATCGACTGCTATCTGCCCTTTGATACCAATTCCATCCGGAAGGTGGATGTACAGCTCCACATCCTGCCGCCCATTCCTTATGAGGAGTATCAGGGTATGAAAACATCTGAGATTGCCAGCATGGTCAAAGCCCGCATTGAGAAGTGCATTGCAGAAAATGAACACAACTTTGAAAATTGACGACAATATAAAAAGCAGGGCAGCTATACACAAAGGTATAACCGCCCTGTTTTTTGGGAGTCCATTCTGGAACTTCCGTTCTATCGGTTCGTCATACGCAGACGAAGCAATGCTCTCTTCAGCGCCAGCTCCGCCCGGTTCACATCCACACCGGAACCTTCCTGTATCCGGCGTCTTGCACGAATCTCCGCTTCCTTTGCCCGATTTGCATCAATCTCCTCCGGCCATTCCACACTCTCTGCCAGAATGGTAACCGTATCCGGCAGGATCTGAATAAAGCCGGACATCAATGCTGCCTCTCTTATATCCTCACTGTCATGGATTCGAAGAACACCTGGTGCGATAATTGCTGTAAGCGGAATGTGATTCGGATAAATACCCATATCCCCTTCCGTTGTTGTAAATTCTAAAAAAGAGACATCTCCTTCGTAGAATATACGCTCAGGAGCCACAATTTTTAACCTCATACTATCTGCCATGTGTATTCTCCTTTCTCTTCTTCATCCGGTCTATTTTACCTTTGCAAGCACGTCATCGATGCTGCCCGCATTCAGGAAATAGCCCTCCGGAATATCATCATGCTTTCCTTCGATAATTTCTTTAAATCCACGAATCGTTTCTGCAACCGGAACATATTTACCACTGGTACCGGTGAACTGCTCAGCCACAAAGAACGGCTGGGAGAGGAAACGCTGTACCTTTCTCGCACGGGACACCACCTGCTTATCCTCCTCTGACAACTCATCCATACCGAGAATCGCAATAATGTCCTGTAATTCCTTATATTTCTGTAAAATCTCCTGTACACCACGGGCAACCTGATAGTGTTCTTCTCCCACTACCTTCGGATCCAGAATTCTGGAGGTGGACTCCAATGGATCCACCGCCGGATAAATACCCAGCTCTACGATGGAACGGGAAAGCACCGTGGTCGCATCCAGATGCGCAAATGTGGTAGCCGGAGCCGGGTCAGTCAGGTCATCCGCAGGCACATATACCGCCTGAACGGAGGTAATGGAACCATTCTTTGTGGATGTAATACGCTCCTGCAATGCGCCCATCTCCGTCTGCAGCGTCGGCTGATAACCTACCGCAGAAGGCACACGTCCTAACAATGCTGATACCTCCGAACCAGCCTGTGTAAAACGGAAGATGTTATCAATAAAGAGCAGCACATCCTTACCGCCCTGATCACGGAAATATTCCGCCATCGTCAGTCCGGTAAGTCCAACCCTCATTCTCGCTCCGGGCGGCTCATTCATCTGACCAAATACCATCGTTGTCTTATTGATAACTCCGGATTCCTGCATCTCGTGGTAGAGGTCATTTCCCTCTCTGGTACGCTCACCTACACCGGTAAATACGGAGTATCCGCCGTGCTCCGTTGCAATATTACGAATCAACTCCTGAATCAGGACGGTCTTTCCTACACCGTCACCGCCAAACAATCCAATCGTACCACCCTTCTGGTAAGGGCAGAGCAGATCCACGACCTTGATACCTGTCTCTAAAATCTCTGTATCGGTTGCCTGTTCCGAGAATTCCGGAGCCTTCCGGTGAATCGGAAAATGCTCTTTACATTCCGGAGCCGGCTTATTATCGATCGGCTGTCCCAATACATTGAACATACGACCCAATGTATTCTCACCCACCGGCACCGTAATCGGCGCCCCGGTAGCGACAGCCTCCATGCCACGAACCAGACCATCCGTCGGTCCCATGGCAATGCATTTCACTGTATCATCACCCAGATGCTGGGAGACCTCTACGGTCAGTTCCCCTCCGTCTTTGGTTGCGATGGTGATCGCATCATTAATTTCAGGGAGCTTTCCCTCGCTGAACTTAATATCCAATACGGCGCCGATAATCTGGGTAATTTTACCGACATTTTTTTCTGCCATATATCTTTTTCTCCTTATATTATTCTATTTCCCTGTCTTTCTGTGTCCTTCCCTGTATGTTCCCTATCCCATATCATCCAACGGAGTCCTCTCCGCAACCGGACTGTGAGCCATCCACTCTGATTGGTTGTACAGCCATGCTGCAAAGCATGCATCCAGATCGATTCTATGAGATAGCCTCCGCACCGGCTATGATCTCCGTCAGCTCCTGCGTGATGGAACCCTGTCTTGCACGGTTATACTTCAGGGAGAGATCTGCGATCATGTCATCTGCATTCTTGGTTGCAGAATCCATCGCCTGCATACGGGCACCGTTCTCACTGGCAATCGCCTCAATAAATGCCCCGTAAATTATATTATTGATATACTTCGGAATGATCATATCCAAAGCCTCATCTGCCTCAGGTTCAAAATTCATTGGCGTTAAGACATCAATCTCCACATCCTGCATGATCTCTTCCACATCAATCGGTAACAGCTTGATCAATCTGGCCTCCTGCACCACCGTATTCTTAAATGTGGTATATGCAAGGTAGATCTCCCCTACCTCTCCATTCTCATAGGAAGTAAGTACCTGTTTGCCAATGTGGATCGCATCTGCATACAGCGGGTCGTTCATGACCTCCGAATCATCCTCTGCAATATGGTATCCCTTTCTGGTAAGGCCCTCCAGACCTTTCTTTCCCAATGCGTAGATATCCGTTTGTGCGGGATCACACGCTGCCGTAATCTCCTTGATCACATTATTGTTATATCCACCTGCAAGTCCCCGGTTGGAGGTAATTGCAATGACCGCCTTACGGGGCGATTCATTTGCCTGCAGATATCTGTGATCAATCTTTCCCGTTCTTGCCAAAACGGAACAGATCGTATCATACAAGATTGTGAAATACGGCTTATTGCTCTCTGCCCTGGCTTTTGCTTTCTGAAGCTTAACGGTGGAAACCAGCTTCATTGCCTTCGTGATCTGACCGGTACTGGCAACGCTTTCTCTCCGCCTTTTTATATCTCTCATCGATGCCAAGACATATCACCTCTTTCTATTCTATATTGTCATCCGCGCTGATTCTTATAAGCGGTGATTGCCTCATCCAGCTTCGTCTCAATCTCTTCGGTCAGCTTCTTAACCTCCCGAATCTGGCTGAAGATCTCCGGATACTGGGTATCCACATATTCAAACAGCCCTTTCTCAAAGTCAAGAATCTCCTCAACCGGAACATCCAACAGATAACGCTTCGTCGCAGCATATATGATCACTACCTGCTTCTCTACCGGCATCGGCTTATACTGTGGCTGCTTCAACATCTCTCGGATTCGTTCACCCTGCTCCAGACGTTCCTTCGTATCTGCATCCAGCTCAGAACCAAACTGTGAGAATGCCGCCAGCTCTCTGTACTGGGCAAGCTCTGTACGGATCGGCGATGCAATTTTCTTCATCGCACCGATCTGTGCCGCACCACCTACACGGGATACCGACAGACCCGCATTGATCGCCGGCCGGAAACCTGCGTTAAACATCTCTGTTTCCAGATAGATCTGCCCGTCCGTGATGGAAATCACGTTTGTCGGAATATAGGCAGATACGTCACCCGCCTGTGTCTCAATAATCGGAAGCGCCGTAAGCGATCCGCCTCCCAGCTCATCATTCAGCTTGGCCGCGCGCTCTAACAGTCTGGAGTGGAGGTAGAATACATCACCCGGATATGCCTCACGTCCCGGCGGTCTGCGCAGCAGCAAAGAAAGGGTACGGTATGCGGTCGCATGCTTACTCAGGTCATCATAAATGACCAGCACATCCTTTCCATTCTCCATCCACTCCTCTCCGATCGCACAGCCGGCATATGGCGCAATGTACTGAAGCGGAGCAAGCTCAGACGCAGTTGATGCCACGACTGTTGTATAATCCATTGCTCCATACTCTGTCAGGGACTTTACAATGTTGGCAACGGTAGATGCCTTCTGCCCGATTGCCACATAAATACAGTTCACACCCTGTCCCTTCTGATTAATGATCGTGTCGATCGCAATCGCCGTCTTACCCGTCTGGCGGTCACCGATGATCAGCTCTCTCTGTCCCCGTCCGATCGGAACCATCGCATCAATTGCCTTGATACCGGTCTGCAGCGGAGTGTCCACCGACTTACGCGAGATAACACCGGAAGCCACTCTCTCGATCGGTCTTGTCTTGCTGCTTTTGATCGGCCCCTTTCCATCAATCGGCTGTCCCAGAGCGTTTACAACACGTCCCAGCAGGGCATCCCCAACCGGAACCTCAACCACGCGGCCCGTGGTCTTAACGGTATCTCCTTCGTTGATATTCTTATTCGCACCTAATAATACGGCACCCACATTATCTTCCTCTAAGTTCATTACCATTCCGTAAATCTCACCCGGGAACTCCAGCAATTCGCCCTGCATCGCCTTCTCCAGACCATGCACACGGGCAATTCCATCTGCCACCTGAATCACTGTACCAACTTCGGAGGTTTCTAATTCCTTAGAATAGTTCTTGATCTGTTCTTTGATCACAGAACTGATTTCTTCTGGTTTTAAATTCATAGAAAATTAGCACCTTCTCTCTGTCCTTATTTTTAAAGATATCCCATCATCATCTGCTGCAGGTAGAAATTCTTCGGATACGCTGCACCTGTCCGGCAGCTCCATACCCTCTACACATCACAACAGCGAATTTGACAATTTTGCAATCTGTGTCTTCAGACTGCTGTCCACAACCGTATCCTGAATTCGGATCACAAGACCGCCAATCAGCGTCTCATCCACCTGATAGATTCCTTCAATCTCCTGATACTTCGTGGTTTCTAACAGCTTCTGCTCAATCCGGTTCTTTTGTTCCTGTTTGAGCTGCACCGCAGAGGAAATATATGCAACACCAATACCCTTTTCCTCCTTGATGGCCTGAATTACATAATCAAAAACCGGAACAAACTCCTTCAAATGCCCCTTTGTGACCAGCATGGTCATCAGACCCGTGATCTCATCGGAAATCTTCCCCTTATAGATCTGCTCGATCACTCTGATCTTCTCTTCTTTTTCCACATTTGGATGGAGCAAAAGCTTGCCCAACGCTTCATTCTCCAGAAACGTCTGCTTTACAAAAAGTACTTCTTCCAAGATGGTATCGAGTGCATTGTTCTCCACCGCCACCTCAAAAAGCGCACTTCCGTAGGTTATACTTACCTGCTTAGCCATGTACTACCACCCATTTCCTTCAACGTGTCTTCTATCAGAGCATCCTGTTTGCTCTCATCAATCTGCTGCTCAATAATCTTTGCAGCCATGGCAGTTGCCACTCTGACAATCTCCTTGCGCATGTCATCCGACACCTTGCTCTTTTCCAGCTCGATCTCCTGATTGGCGCGCGACAGGATTCTGGCAGCCTCTGCATTTGCTTCCTCTACAATCTCTGCCTCTCTCTTCTGTGCCTTTTTGCGGGCTGCTGTCAGAATCTCATCTCTTTCTTTTTCAATGGATTTGAGTCTCTCGTCATATTCTGCTTTCAATGCTGCCGCATCTTCCTTATCCTTCGTTGCTGTCTCAATATCATTCTGAATTCTCTCTGTCCGGTTTGCCAGAACCTTTTTCACCGGCTCAAATAATACATTAGACAGAAAGAAAAAGAGAAGAAATATAGCGATGGCCTGAATGATCACGTCATTGATCAACTGGGCATTCAGCTCAAATGTATGACCCTCTGTCAACAGCATGGTACTGGCGTTTCCAAGCCCAAATAATATATTTGTCAAGAGGTTATCCTCCTTTCTCTAAATTCTCGTTATCCGGCTTCCGTGATTACAGCTTCAAGAATTTAGATAACATCGGATTACCATACATTAACAGCAATGCGACAACCAGACCGTAAAGACCTGTCGTCTCCGCTACCGCCTGACCCAAAAGCATCGTAGACATGATATCTCCCTTTGCTCCCGGATTACGTCCTACCGCTGCTGCACCCTGACCAGCTGCATATCCCTGACCAACACCAGGTCCAATACCTGCGATCATCGCTAAACCAGCACCGATTGTTGAACATGCTAAAATTAAAACTTCGTTCGTGATGTTTGACATAAAAAATTACCTCCATATAATATAAAAAAGTATGTTATGCTTCCGGACTCTGCCGGAGCCGCTCCCCGGTTCTCTAACCTTCTATCTTATCGGTCACGAAAACCATAGTCAGCATACAGAATACATATGCCTGTATTGCCCCTGAAAACAGGTCAAAATAGATATGCAATGCCGCCGGAATACCAAGCTTGGCAAAAACCGGTAACAGACCATAATACAATGCCATCATGACCGTACCTGCCATCACATTACCAAACAGACGCAATGACATGGAGACCGGCGTGGCAATCTCTCCAATCAGGTTGATTGGAAACAGGAACCACAGAGGCTGAAACAACCCGGTAAATGCACCAATCTTGTTGTATTTGATATTGTTATACTGAAACATAACAAACGTGATCAATGCGAGTGAGAAGGTTGTTCCATAATCCGCTGTCGGCGGTCTTAACCCAAACAGACCGGATATATTGGACAAAAATACAAAAAAGAACAGCGTCCCCACATAATTCATGTACTTCTTACCATGCTTGCCCATCGATGAATTGACAAAACCCTGTAATGTCTCAACAATGAATTCCACCGCATTCTGAAATCCGGTAGGTATCTCATCCGCGTGCAGCATCTTCCTTCTTGCAGCCAGTGCGAAGATCATGATGCACACAATAATAATGAGCATACACACATGAGAGGTTGTAATATAAACCGTCTGTCCCATGAACTGATACGCCAGCAGATGGTGAATGGAAAAATCCACTTCATTATCCGCTGCCAACAGCATCGGCATCATTCCATAACCCATTCGTTCACCTTCCTTTCTATATATTTTTCAAACGCTAATACGTTTATGGTTCTGTCAGATCCTCTGACAGATTATCTAAATTATCAGCAGAAAATCAAACCTCCGAGTCTTCGGCTGCTTGATTTCCTGCCGACAAATTAGGGGCTCTCCACATCCACCTCCTGCGATGGCTTTGTCCCATACTGATCGGGATATATTCGCTTCAAAAAACAGGGAGCAATCAGTGCCCCTGTCTTCAACCCCAGCATCCCCAGAACCACGGTGATAAAATTCATCCGATCTACAAGAAGTCCGACGATCATTCCAACCAGCATAATAAAAAGCCGCAACAGGCTCTGGCGTTTCACATACTTAGCAGCCTGATCCGGTGACCGATCCAACGCATAGTCCAGTGTCTTTGCCATGTGTAGAAAGAGAACAACCGCAATGGCGATTCCCAGCAGCAATCCAAACGTATAGGCTGCAAAATCTCCCGAAAAAAAGAAACCGATTCCCTCTATCAACACTGCATAGGCTCCCAAGCCCAACAAAAAACCGGACAGCGTCTCTCTTATCTGATTCATAATCTCCTACTCCTTGCGCAAACAACAAAATCGGAAAACAAAGCATTCTTATTATACTAAGTTTTCCGACTAATGTCCATCAAAATACTTTATTTTTTACAAATATTTTCCTTCTCATCGGTATTCCACAGCCGATCCCGGCCGAGAAATTTACAGATGATATTATAGCAGGCCTTGTAACCACCCGCCACTCCCAAGATCAGAAAAAAAACAAAGAATCCCGTTCCAAAATATGCATCAATGGCATATCCGATTCCGCCACAGATCAAAATGGCCGTCAGCATGGAAATTCCCAATTGTGTGATCAGGGCTAACATCTTCATATGGTATCATCCTCTATCATGCGATTCCTTCGGATGTGGCGTTCCTCGTTGGAAAACGGTGTATCCAAAAAGGTATCCACAATCTTAAGTGCAAGCCCTGGTCCGATCACTCTCCCACCCATTGCCAACATATTGGCATTATTATGTTCTCTTGTAGCGGCTGCACTGAAACAGTCATGACAGAGCGCAGCCCGGATTCCCTTCACCTTATTGGCCACTATGGAAATACCAATACCGGTTCCGCAGATCAGAATTCCCCGCTCACACTCCCCGCTTGCAACTGCATGCGCTGCCTTCTTCGCATACACCGGATAATCAACCGGCTCCTCTGAATAACAACCAAAATCTCTATATTCCATGCCCCGACTATCAAGATGTTTTTTTACCTCCTGCATCAGAGAATATCCACCGTGGTCACAGCCTAATGCTATCATTTGTCCTGCCTTCCTTCTGAATGATATAGTTTTGATATCCTGACTCAAGCGGGCAGGCTTGCCTGTCCATCTGAGACACAGATCCAGACGTGAAAATATATGTTTCACTCCTGTTCGTCTCATTATAACCAGATTCCCTCTGATAAATCAATAGATTTCTTATGAAAATATCAATTTCCTGCTCTATACATAAATCACCCGCTGCCCGGCGGCCTTGAGGAGACGATTCATGATTGCATAGGAAAGCTCACCGCCCTGAAAGCTTTCAGAATAAATATAGTCTATCTGTGCCGTATCAAATTCGCGGAGTGCTGCATACAGACCGGCTGCTACGGTACTCTGCTGTTGTCTGTCGCCGACACAGACAACCAGATCCGCGGCTTCCTGATAACACGAAACCGTCTCGGCTGACGCCATGATTCCGACCCGAAAGCCGGATCGCCTTTTTTCTCCGGCCAGTTCACAGATCCTGTCTACCACACGCTGCTGTCCGGAAGCAGGACTCATCATTCCGCTTTGCTCCGGCACGGAGGACTCTGCCTCCACCAGTGTAAGCTCACCCTTTGGAGCATAATGGGTGTATTTCATTCCCGGTGCTTTGGGGCGCAGATTCGCTGTCGTCTGCTCTAAAGCCGGATCCATCGCAACCGGTCCGATCATCTGCTCCAGACGCTCCCTTGTGATAAAACCGGGGCGCAGGATAACCGGCTGATCTGTGCTGAGATCCACGATAGTTGACTCGATTCCGATTCCGACTGCCCCTCCATCCACGATATAGTCAATCCTTCCCATCATATCCTCCACGACATGCTCTGCTCTGGTAGGTGATGGTCTGCCGGAAGTATTGGCGCTTGGAGCTGCTACATAGACTCCGGATTGACGAATCAGTTCCAACGCAACCGGATGAGATGGCATCCGCAATGCCACAGTATCCAGTCCTCCCGTAGTTGCACAGGGTACGATGTCTCTCTTCGGAAGAATCATGGTGAGCGGTCCCGGCCAGAAAGCCTGCGCCAACTGATACGCTGTCCCGGTAGGGACTGCCAGCTCCTCCAGAGCCTCCACTCCGGATATATGCACGATCAACGGATTATCTGACGGTCTCCCTTTTGCGGTATAGATTCTGTTTGCTGCTGTATCATTTAATGCATCTGCCCCAAGTCCGTATACCGTTTCGGTCGGAAATGCCACCAACCCGCCACTGTGCAGACAGGATGCAGCATCCCGAAGACTCTCTGTCAAACCTGCTGCATCCCCATATTCTGCCACCTGTATCACCTTTGTATGAATCGATTCTGTCTTCATCTTAATTCACCGGAAGACCCTTCTTACATCCGTCTCCGCTCCTCCTCGTGTTTCCTTTCCTATACTAAAAGTCTCAGCGCATTCCAGGCTCCTGCAGCCTATGGCATCATCTGCAAATTCAGATCCACGGTACCGGAAATCCCCGGAATCTCTCCATTCTCCGTATACTGCCAAATGGAAAACTCATACGGCCAGTCCGGCTCATCTGCATACTGGGCAAACCAGACCGGATACTGATAGATCCGCTCCAGATCCAGATAGAGGGCATAATAATTGCGGTTCGTATATGTCATCACCTCATAGCCCGCTGCCTGAATCGTCTCCAGAAACCCTAGCGCAGCCTGTGTATGTTCTTCCTTTGACAGGTCATTGGTTCTTGCATCCTCCTGCATTGGATCCTCTCTGTCTAACACAATCGGATAGGACAACGCATAGTCCCCCAGATGACTCAGCACAAAATTGGCCTCCTCGACCCCCTCCTCATAGGAAACAGCCTGCGAATAGAAATACACTCCCACCGGTACCCCATTGGCAGCCGCTCCTGTCATATTGGCCGTATAATACGCATCTACCACCAGACCGCCACCACCATATCCTCTGTAACCAAGCCGGATCATGGCGAAGTCCACAACGCCCGCAACCTTCTCCCAGTTGATCACACCCTGATATTCTGATACATCAATTCCGATCTTCTTGGTTGAACCATCCGCATCCACATAATTCTTAATCATTCCATCCGTGGTCAGATTGGAAAAATCCCATTCATGACGCCCAATCTCCGCACTGATCTTAACCTTATGCAGATTGCCATACTTGTCCACCACCCTGATATAGCTGGCATGCATAAACCGCTCATAATTGTCTGCACTCAGCGCCAGAATGGTTCCATTCCTGTAACCCGGCAGCTCTGACGTACTCATTTCAAAAGGAAGTCCCTTGTTATAATACTTCTTCTGACACCCGCACAACAGCACCATCAGACATAAGCTCATCCCCAATAACATTGCATATCGTTTCATCCGTTCTTCTCCTATCCGCTGTATCTTCTGATTCTTATCAACACCTGCACGAAAACCTTGTAATCGCAGACCATAATCTGCCAATGTTTCGGTAACTGAACCTATTATAACATCTTATTCCCACGGTTTCAACTTCTGGTACGATACAATTGTATGCTGTGATGATTTACTGATTGCAACGCATAGCCTGACCTTTTGTCCGTAAACAGTCATCTGTTGTGATATATATTTTGCAAGAAAGGGATATTGATTCACGCACAACAAGGCGCATGCTCCATGCATACGCCTTGTTATACCCGCAAAAGTAAATCAGCTGCCGATCGTAATCGTTCGCTGCGGTACATGCAGTGAAGGAACTGTCACAAAATAACTTATACATTCTGCTTATCTTTTTACCTGACAGTTCCTAAGCTATATGGAAACAGCTCTTACACAGCGCTTAAGAGACCGAACTCAGATCACATATTGGTTGATCTGCTCCTCCTGCCAATCGACCAGATCTCTCAGGGTTATATTGTCCACGATCTGATTGATGGCCTCTGTCAACTGCTCCCATACTCTGCTGGTAACCGATTCTCTCTCAGGACTTCCCGCCTCCTCTATATTGACAGGCGCCAGACTGCCCTCTGTCTGCCTGAGAATCATGCCCACTGTATATTCCTCCGGTTCATACTTGAGCATATAGCCGCCCTGAGGCCCCCGAATACTTTTCACAAAGCCGGCGCGGTTCAGGATCGAGATAATCTGCTCTAAATACTTCTCTGAAATCTGTTGTCTTCTCGCCACATCCTTCAGACGTACCGGTTCTCCCGTATTATACGTTGCCAGATCCAGCATTAAGATCAATGCATATCTTCCTTTTGTTGATATCTTCATTCTATCCCTCCAAATCCATCCACGGTAACCACTGTGCCCGACACCTTCCATCCCGTCAGGCCCTTCTGCATACGAAAACCTGTCCGATCGACCATACCCCTGCAGGCTTGTCTATCCGACCTTCACCGTAAGCAACTTGATTCTTATTTTATCACCATTTTTCCTATTTGTAAAGTATGTTTATCTGCTTTATAGGATAATCAAAACAACAGCCGGATTCAGATCCTCTGAATCCGGCTGCTGCCTTTATCCTCTCACCATTCCTCTGTTATACGATGCATTGATCTCCGCTATCTCCTTCTCACCATCTATATATGGCTGATACAGACTGTCCGTGCTCCCTCCCCCAATGTTATCACAGCCATTGCAAAAGTCAGCACCATTTTCTATGTCCACGCAGACATTCCCGATCGATTTTCAGATTCGATCCGCACATTCTGTTGTGATCGACAGATGGATCAGATTACAACCGACTCTACCGTCTCAATATTTGCATTTCCGGAAATGGTAACCTCTCCCTCATCCTGAAAGGTGTATGCTCGATAGATACACAAATTTACCTTTTCGTTCTTCTGAACCGGTGCCTCCTCTACTTTACGGGTTCCCTTGATCAGTGTGTCATGTACCCGCACGGTAATCTCCACTTCTTTTCCTCTGAACAGCGTATTCTCTACGACTCCTTCCTCCAAAGAAGTAGGATGCGGGAACTTCTCATCCAATTTGGTAATGCTGACATTCTCCGGGCGAATCACCGCATGCAGGGAATCGTCTAAGTGTGTGAAGCCTTTAAACTGGTTAATGTTCTGTATCCGCTGCGGCTGTCCCATGAACTCTGCAGAGAACGGAGTCTTCGGCGCTCTGTAAATCTCCTGTGGAGAGCCGATCTGTTCAATTCGTCCCTTATTGGTAATAATGATCTCATCGGCCACCTCAATCGCCTCTTCCTGATCATGTGTTACGAAAATACTGGTAATTCCCACCTTGGTGATCGTCTC
>JAFVCQ010000149.1 GCA_017479085.1 Lachnospiraceae bacterium
AAGGCCGCATCCACTTTGTCAATCTCCGAATGTTCCATCAAGGCACCGGTCGGACACACGTTGACGCATTGGCCGCACTGGATACAGGGAGAATCGGCAAAGCTTCTGTTTGCTGCCGGGGATACAAAGGTGTTAAATCCCCGGTTTTCATAGCCGAGAATACCAATGTCGTGAGCGTTCTGACATCTTGCCACACATCTTCCACATAGAATACACTTGGAGGTGTCTCTGATCAGTGCCGGAGCAAGGCGGTCGATATGTGTTTCGGAATGTTCACCTGCAAAGACATTCTCTCTGGCCCCGGTCAGATTGGCAACGTGCAGCAGCTCACACTGTCCGTTCTTGTCACACTGCTGGCAGTTTTGATTGTGATTGGAAAGCAGAAGCTCTACACTTTCTCTTCTGGCCTCTAAGGCTTTCGGAGAGGAGATACGGATCTCCATGCCCTCTGCAACGGGATAGACACAGCTTGCGACCAGCCCTCTGGCTCCGGTTGCCTCTACCAGACATACACGGCAGGATCCGGCATTACATTCCCCGTGGTTAAATGCACAGAGGGAAGGTATCTCATAGCCGCAGGTCTTTGCCGCCTCCAGTATGGTCAAATTGTCTTCCACCTGATAGGAAATACCTTCTATTTTTATATTTATTTTTGACATAGTAATTTCCTCCCATTATCTCTTTTCAATTGCCTTTACCCGACATGCACTGATACAGGAGCCACACTTCACACAGTTTTTGGAATCGATGTGAAGGGAAGCCAGTTTATGGCCTTCAGGGATATAGTCGGTTCGTTTGATACAATCAGCCGGACAGCCTTTTGCACACAGCCCACAGCCAATACATTTTTCAGGATCAATGTAGTACTCCATCAGGTTCTTACATACATGAGAAGGACACTTCCGGTCAACAATATGTGTAAGATATTCCTCTCTAAAATGTGTGAGGGTGGAAGTAACCGGGTTGGCGGCTGTCTGCCCCAATGCACATAGAGAGTTGGTCTTTACCGTCTTGCTGAGTTCTTCCAAAGCATCCAGATCCTCCATCGTGGCTGTTCCCTCTGTTATACGGGTCAGGATTTCCAGCATACGCTTTGTACCGATACGGCAGGGCGAACATTTTCCGCAGGATTCATCACAGATAAATTCCATATAAAACTTTGCGACATCCACCATGCAGTTGTCCTCATCCATGACGATGGCACCGCCGGAGCCCATCATAGAGCCTTTGGAAACGAGGTTGTCAAAGTCGATCGGCTCATCCAGAAATTCCTCCGTCAGACAGCCGCCGGAAGGGCCGCCGGTCTGGATGGCCTTGAACTTCTTACCGCCCGGAATGCCACCGCCGATATCATAGATCAATTCCCTGAGCGTAGTGCCCATCGGAACCTCTACCAGACCTACATTATTGACCTTGCCTCCCAAGGCAAACACTTTGGTTCCCTTAGAGTTCTCTGTTCCCACCTTTGCAAATTCCGAAGCCCCTTCTCGTAGTATGTATGGGACGCAGGCAAGGGTTTCCACATTGTTGATGATCGTTGGCTGTCCCCATAATCCCTTCACCGCAGGGAACGGAGGTCTTGGTCTTGGCATACCCCGCTTACCCTCTATGGAATTCAAAAGTGCAGTCTCCTCACCGCAGACAAATGCGCCTGCGCCCAGACGGAGATGACAGTGAAAGTTGAAATTGGTTCCCAGAATGTGATCTCCGAGCAGTCCCATATCCTCCGCCTGACGGATTGCAATCTTCAATCGGTTCACGGCAATCGGATATTCCGCCCGTACATAGAAGTATCCATTTTGGGCACCAATTGCATATCCGGCGATTGCCATCCCCTCTATAACGGCCAGTGGGTTGCCCTCCAGAATACTGCGATCCATGAAAGCGCCGGGATCTCCCTCATCACCGTTACAGACAACGTATTTCTCATCACTGTCCACATTGTAAGCAAACTGCCATTTTCGTCCGGAAGGAAAGCCGGCACCACCACGGCCGCGAATACCGGATGCAAGCACTTCATCAATGACCTGCTGTTGAGTCATCGATAATGCACGCTTCAATCCCTGAAAGGCTCCCATACCAAGTGCTTCATTGATATCCTCCGGATTGATGACGCCGCAGCCATGCAGTGCGATTCGATGCTGCTTTTTGTAGAAGTTGATATCATCCTGCTTGGAAACCTTTTGTCCGGTGGTTGGATCCTCGTACAGCAGACGTTCTACAACCGTATCGCCTATAATGTCGGATTCCACAATCTCCTCCACGTCTTCAATCTGAACAAGACGATACAGAGTCTCTTCCGGATAAATCTTGACAAATGGCCCCTGGGAACAGAAGCCAAAGCATCCAACCTGATTGACGGTAGCCTTATAAGATACACCCTTTTCCTTGAGTACCCGCTCGAATTTTTCCTTAATTTTGTTGGAATTGTTTGACAGACAGCCGGTTCCACCACAGAGAACAATATGGCGTTTGCCGTCATTTCCAGCCAGCTTATCTTCAAAACATCTGGTACATGTAGTGATGCGTTCATCCAGCATGTCAACTGTTTTTATCATGATGTAGCGACCTCCTTTTCTTTCTCCTCGGCAAGCAGATATTGTGCGATCACTTCTCTGACCTGAGAAACC
Source organism: Lachnospiraceae bacterium (assembly GCA_017479085.1). Lineage (GTDB taxonomy): Bacteria > Bacillota > Clostridia > Lachnospirales > Lachnospiraceae > CAG-590. Next base: position 2,631 of record JAFVCQ010000149.1, read on the forward strand.
GTCATCTTGGGATATACCTTACCATTGATACTGACGGCAGGAGCGATGCCGCATGCGCCGATACAGCGCAGAGCGTCCAGCGTAAATAAACCATCATCTGTTGTTTCCCCTGGTTGAATCTGCAGTAATTCCGAAAATTTGTCGATAACCTGTTGTGCACCTTTGACATAGCAGGCGGTCCCAAGACAGCAGCCAATCACATATTTTCCCTTCGGAGAAAGAGAAAAGAAGGAGTAAAATGTAACGACGCCATAGATCTCTGCCACGGAAATCCCTGTTTCCTTTGACACTACCTCCTGTACCTCAAGCGGGATATATCCGTACTCATTCTGGATATCACTGAGGATCATCATGAGAGGAGTTTTCTCGTCCTTGTAGCGGGCACAGATCTCCTCAATTTTTGCCACCGCAGCGGCATTCAGCTTTCCCATATGGAGCCCTCCTGTTTAATGATAATTTTTATTATTATCATATCAAATAAACGGGATAAACTCAATGTATACAAGCTATATTTTATAAATATTTTGTGCCTTGTTATTATTCCCAGTTGTTCTGGCGGACACTGTGAGGTTTGCTTCACTGTGACGTTCGCAAATAGTAACTGTGACTTATATTATGATTCGGGAGTTAGTTGAGCGCATAGCGACTCATTGTATAGGTAGGTTGAATGGGGGAAAAAATTTAAGAGGAACGTTTTGCAGTGTAGGTAAGCAATAATTGGTATAACATTTCTCGTTCTTCTATACTTAGTTTGTTATAAACTGTAGAAAATTTATCTTTCAGAGAATCGTTGCTGCGCAAATTACTCATTGAAATGAAATCTGCAATATCACATTCTAAAAAATCTGCAATATCAGACAGAGTTTCCAGATTTACTTTTGTGATTCCACGTTCAATTTGACTAATGTAACCGGCAGATACATAAATGTCGGCAGCCAGATCCTCCTGTGTTTTACCACGGACTTTTCGTTGTTGTTTTATTCGGCTGCCGATTAATTTAAAATCAATTGCCATAGTTATCCTCCTTAAATCAATTGATAGGTTAAGTATAGTTATTTGTAAAATTATTAATAATACCTATGACTAAACTTTAGTTATTATATTGACTTTTGAAAATAATATGATACAATGAGCAAAGTGGCGGTCGTGCTTGCACGAACCGACATTTTGCCAATGTCCCTCATGGAGCCAAAGGCGACATGATAAAACTAAAAATAAAGGTGGATGCTGCCACAATATAAAGGAGGATAAAAATGAGAAAATTAACAAAACTTACACTTACAGCTATGAGTTTCATATGTGTGATTGGCTGTCTTCTTCCATTAACAAAGGTTTTGGCGGACAGATATGATCCGTTGGAGGTTGCCTATGAGACACAAGTTACACTATCCGCAGGTAGGGAATGTATAGTGAAATTAAATAAAAAGGATTTGGCTGGGAGAAAGGTTGTATCCGTGGAATCCAATAATATTGAAAGTGGTTATGCCTATGTAGATCAGAATTCTGACGGAAGGACATTCGTAATTGAGGGAAAAAAAGCAGGCGCTATTACCTATACAATCACACTTAAAGCAAAGAAAAAATCTACCATTACTAAGAAAATGGTAGTTACATATTTGAAATATGAGAATCCATTAGGAACAGCAAAAATCGGTTCTACGAATTTAAAAAAGGATTTTGAATCTGGTAGCGATGTTGTTATGAGTAAAAAGAAAAAGAAAGCAAAGATTGATTTGCGGGCGAGAAGTGGATGGGAAATTTTATCTATATCCTGTAAATCATGGAAAAACGGAAAGGAAAAAATAAAAAAGGTTAAAAATCAAGCACAATTCACCTATCCGACTTGTGATGATTATTCGGTAATTACGATAAAAGTAAAAAATAAGAAGAGCGGTTTTGCAGAATCGCTTCGAGTGTATGTTTATTATTATTAATAATAATAGAGGAGAATTAAAGGATGGTATTGTGTAAAAGATTTTTGTTTACATTTATGCTAATTTGTTGTTTCAGCGTTTTAATACAAGAAAAGGTTTTGGCTGCGGTGAAGTATGAGATTCTAGAGGATGAAAATGGTATAACAGGATTCTGCGCAAATAAGCAGATGAAAAAGGTCTATGTGGCCTTAAAAGAGTCGGGAGATGCTTATAAGGTGGTATCACCTGCTACGAAGGGGAGTCAAATCTATTATTTTGATAAAAATGGTATTGGAAATGTGTGTTTGGATACAGGCTTTGTCAGGATTTCTTATGCTGGACAGAAAAAAACGTATTATCTTAAGGAGGGGGACGTGGAAACAAATCAGATTGTTGGCAATAAAAAACAGGGATATTATTATGTGGATGCAGATGGGGTTCGTGTGACGGATAAGACCATAATGCTTGCGGTAAAATTTGTGGGAGAGCATACAGAAAGTTCGGATTCTCGAAGTAAAAAATTAAAGAAGTGCTATTATTATTTTGCCTCAAATTATAAATATGAAAGAAATCATTCTAATTTATATCCCAAAGCAAAGGATATGAAGTCCATGGCAAACGATATACTGCTAAACAAGAAAGGGAATTGTCACCGTTATGCGGCGGGATTCGCCTATATTGCCAAAGTGCTTGGCTATGATGTGAAGGTTGTGGTTGGAAAAATAACCTTGAGTTCTGGAAGAATTGTACCACATGGTTGGAACGAAATAAAAAAGGGAGGAAAATGGTATGTCTGTGATTCGGAAATGGAGGTAAACGGACGAGTTGCATCCTATATGAAAACGGTCACACCATGTAAAACTTTAGTTAAAAGAAGATGTACAATGACGGTAAAAAATGGAAAGGTAATATGGAAGTAATTCGTTTACATATTGTTTTTACTGCATTTACGAAAAGGTGAAAATATCAGGAAGGTAGTATCATGTACATTATCAAAAAGATGAAGGGAATTATAATATGCTGTTTCGTGTTGTGCATTATAAATTCTATATCTGTTACAGCATCTTCAGAAAACAGTTTTGAGCAAGAGAAAAGTAATGATCCTGTTTTGGATGGATGGATCAAAGCCGAGTCGGGAACTTATTCTTACAAAAATAGAAAAAAACAAACAGGATGGTGTAAGATCAAACAAAAGTATTATTATTTTGATAAGAAGGGAATATTACAGAAAAATAAAATAGTAGGAAATAAAAAAAGTGGCTATTATTATGTAGATGTAAGTGGGATTCGAGTAACAGATCAAGCGACTCAATACGCAGTAAAATTTGTGTTGAAGCATTCCGATTCCGGACAATCATCAAAGGAGAGATTAAAGAGCTGCTATGAGGCATTATGTCATTATTCCTATCAGCGTTTTTATTCACATGATGCTAGTGCGGATAAAGTGAAATCATACGCGTTATATATGTTTAAAAATAAAAGAGGAAATTGTTATCGTTATGCTTCAGCATTAGCCTATATTGCACGTGTGTTAGGCTTTGATAGTCGGGTGGCTGTGGGTGGAGTCACTGCATATGCAAACAATGATCTAAGCCCGCATGGTTGGTGTGAAGTAAAGGTTGATGGTAAATGGAAAATATGTGATTGCAGTATGCAAAGAGCACATAAAAATAATAATTTATTTTTAGTTGAAATGAAAAATTATCCGTTTAGGATCAGATGTGATACGATATTCACTATGAAAATAAAAAAGGGAAAGATAAGTTGGAGGAAGAAATGAAATTGTTGTATCAAAGGTTTCTCTCGTTCTGTATATTGACATTTTGCTTAAGCACCATGATACAGGGTACTGTGCAGGCGGCAGACAAATATGAGTTTCAACAAGATGGAGAGAGTATGACAGGCTTTTATAAGGGAATGCAGATGAAGAATGTTTATGTTGCCCTGAAAGAGCGGCAGGATACATATAAAGTGGTAACACCAAGTACGAAAGGAAGTGAGGTCTATTACTTTAATCAGAACGGAGTCGGAGATGTTTTCCTTGGTTGTGGTTTCGTCAAGATTTCTTATTATGGACAAAAACAGACATATTATTTGCAGGATGGTGAGGTTATAACAAATAAAATTGTCGGAAATAAAAAACAGGGTTATTATTATGTGGATACCAGCGGAGTTCGGGTAATAGATCAAAATATAAAGCTTGCTGTAAAATTTGTTCGGTCGCATACAAAAAGCTCGGATTCCAAAAGCCAAAAATTAGAGAAATGCTATTATTATTTATCAAAAAAATACAAATATAAAAGATATTATACGAATCTATATCCAAAGGCAAAGGATATGAAATCTATGGCACATGATATGTTCTCGAAAAAGAAAGGAAACTGTCATCGATATGCAGCATGTTTTGCCTATATTGCCAGAGTACTGGGCTATGATACAAAAGTTGTGGTTGGGGACATATCCAGCAGTCGGGGAGGAATGACACCACATGGGTGGACGGAGCTCAAAAATGGAGGAACTTGGTATGTCTGTGATCCGGATATGGAGATGAATGGGTTTGCTTCTTACATGAAAACTACCACGCCATGCAGGACAACCGTTACAAGAAAGTGTACCATGGTAGTAAAAAATGGAAAGGTAATCTGGAAATGATATTTAATTCACTTACGTTTTTATGTGTATTTCTTCCGGTTACATATATCTTATATTGTGTGATACCTTCGCTGAAAGGAAAGAATGTATTGCTCATTCTTGCGAGTCTGTTCTTTTATGCATATGGTGAACCGGTCTATGTATTGTTGATGATATTCAGTGCTGTGTTTAATTATGGAGCGGCGAGGGTGATTGCCCATGTAACAGAGAGAAAAAAGCTTGCATTGTTGATAACGGTTTTCGTGAATCTGACCCTTTTGGGATATTTCAAATATGCTGCCTTTCTGATTGACAGTGTAAATCGTGTACTGAATTTAGAGATAAAGGTTCCGGAAACAGGGCTTCCGGTGGGAATTTCTTTTTTTACGTTTCAGACGGTTTCCTATGTGATTGACGTGTATTATGGAAGAACAGAGGAACAGAAAAGCTTTTGGAAGGTACTGTTGTACATTTGTTTTTTTCCGCAGCTGATTGCGGGTCCGATCGTAAAATATCGCGATATTTGTGAAGCGATAGAAGACCGAAATATACAATGGGATTATGCGGCAGCGGGATTACAGCGTTTTATTTGTGGACTTTCCAAAAAAGTATTGATTGCGAATGCGATGGGAGTGGTGGCAGATTCCGTATTTGAAGCAGAACATAGTCAGGTAAATGCGATGGTGGCATGGATTGGGGCAGTTGCTTACCTGATGCAGATTTATTATGATTTCAGCGGTTATAGTGATATGGCAATCGGTCTTGGGAGGATGTTCGGGTTTCGATTTCGGGAAAATTTTGAATACCCGTATGGAGCAGGAAGTGTCCGGGAGTTTTGGAGGAGATGGCATATTTCCCTGTCTGCATGGTTTCGGGAATATGTGTATATTCCGCTTGGTGGCAATCGAAGAGGAAGGCTCAGAGGGGCGGTTAACCGGATGATCGTATTCTTTCTGACTGGTTTGTGGCATGGAGCAAATTGGACGTTTGTCCTGTGGGGGTTATATCATGGATTTCTTCTGCTGTTGGAAGAATATATACCGGTTATGCGAAAATTGCCAAGGTGGTTTGCTCATGTTTATACGGTAGTTGTGGTGTGTGTTGGTTTTGTAATGTTCCGGGCAGATACGATCTGGCAGGGTTTATATTATATCGGGCAGATGTTCATTGGTTTTTGGCAGACAAAGGAAACAATCAGTCTGGCATGGCAGCAGATGACACCTTATTTTATTGTAATGCTGGTGACTGCAATTGTGGGATGTGCACCGATTAAACGTTTGGCAGATTGGGTCAGGCGGGAGACGAATGATATAGAAAAACTGACGTCGGGCTGGAGAAGTGTTCTGCTGGGAGGCTTGCGGACTATCACTGTCTGTCTGTTGGTATGGTGCATGCTCCGGTTATCCGGGGGTACATATAATCCATTCATTTACTTTCGATTTTAAGTCAAATATGTAGTGAATGCATCGATAAGGAACTGTAACGTTCTTTTAGGAATAAAAAAGATATTAAAAATGGAGATTCATATGAAAAAAATGGGAAGTGTTCTATATATTGTACTCTGTCTTTTGATTTCTATGCTGCCACTGATTGGAATGTCAGTTGCAGCAACGCACACGACAACAGAAAATAGGAGACTGGCAGAAAAGCCGGTTTTGACGAAAAATGGAGGATGGAATAAGAATTATTTTCAAGAGTGGGGCGCATGGTTTGAAGATCATTTTGCCCTTCGCACGGCTTATGTGACGGCGGATTCCGTTATACTGAGCAGGATATTCGGGATTTCGGGTATGAAGACAGTGATTGTGGGATCGGAGGGATGGCTGTATTATGCATCGACTCTTGGTGATTATACAGGAAGTACAACACTTTCACAGCGGGGAATCTGGAATGTGGTGCATAACCTGTCCGTGATTGAGGACAGGGTGGAGGAGAGTGGGGCAAGGTTTTTGTTTACCGTTGCTCCGAATAAAAACTCATTATATGGTGAACACATGCCATATTACTATAGGAGAAAATGTAGCTCAATAAAAAATATGGATCTGCTTACACCAGCATTAGACGAGTATAAAATTCCATATGCGAATCTATTTACAGAGTTTGAAAAACAAAAGGAAGTTCTATATCTGAAACGGGATTCTCATTGGAATGGGAAAGGAGCGGTGCTGACATATAATACTTTGCTGGATGCGTTACAGATTGATCATGATAATTTTGAAACGGTTGACAGTGTTCGTTCCAAAGACGAGTATGGAGATTTAAACAGAATGCTTTATCCGATGCTAATAGAGCCGGAATGGAATTATACATACCAGATAGGCACGTGTTATCAGTATGTAACGAATACGCAAAGCGTAGAAGATGTATGGATTGAAACAGAAAATGTAACTGCTGAGGGTAGTTTGCTGATGTTCAGGGATTCATTTGGAAATACCTTGCTTCCGTTACTGGCAGATACATTTAAAAATGCATATTTTTCAAAGAGTGTACCATATCGGATGGAGGAATATCTGCAATTGTATCATCCGGATTATGTTATTGTGGAAAAGGTGGAACGAAATGTAGATGATTTTGCTGTTGATCCACCGATTATGAAAGGACCAGAGAGAAACCTATATGACAGTGTGGAAAGAGAAGTAGAAAAGAAAGAAGTAACATCCGGAAAACTGGAAGTCAGTGAATCGGAGTATGCACCGGACTACTGGCAGATACGTGGAGTATTGAAGCAAACAGACAGAGTGGACACGAAAGTATATATATGTGTCATACAGGATGGGCAGAGTAGGACATATGAAGCATTTACGGTTTCTGATGCAGAATCAGATTATGGGTATGTTCTGTACCTGGCAAAGGCAGATATGCCATCTGGGATAGTACAGATTGGAGTTATCACAGAAACAAATGAATCATGGTGTGTGGCGGAAAAGAAAATATTGGATATGGACAGACTGCAAGAACTGGATGAAAAAACAGAGGAATAAAAGGGAGCATAAAATCTATGAAAAAATGGATATTAGCAGTGGTTACACTCTATTGCTGCTTTGTATTATGTGGTTGTGGGAAGCACATGATTACTGTGGATATATATGATGGACGGACACAGACCCGGATGGTAGTGGATACGGGACAGACAGTTGGAGAACTGTTGGAGGAAGCAGATATTGTGATCGTTGATCAGGATATTGTTACACCTGCGATAGATGCAAGGATAATGAAGGATGGCTCACAGATACGGATTGGGCGTTATGCCGGTGTGGTAGTGGAAACGGAAGAAGGGGAAACACAGGTGGAACTGACCGGAGGAAAGGTAGGGGATGCATTAAAAAAGGCGGGTGTGGTACTTCGGCAAAATGATTGTGTGAATCACAGTATGGAAGCTTATTGTACGGATGGAATGAGGATATGTGTTGTACATCGTATGGCAGTCACCCTTGTAGTGAATGGTAATTCAGAAGTGAATTTGACACAGGCTCATACAGTAGAGGAGTTTCTGACAGAGCAAAGGGTGGAACTGGGAATGTTAGACAGGGTTACTCCGAAGCAGTCCGCACAGCTTGCGGATGGCATGGAGGTCGTGGTGAAACGGGTGACACAGAAAGAAGTGATAGAGAATGAAGTGATTTCATTTGAGACAGAAGTGTCTTATTCTGACAGTATGACGACGGGAACGAGTAAAATTATGAGAGAAGGTATAGACGGAGAAAAAAGAGTAACCTATCAGATTACTTATGTGGATGGTCAAGAAGAAGGAAGGGAGGTTGTAGCAGAGAAGATTGTGAAGGAGCCGGTTAGTCGGCAGATTGTGAAAGGATCAAAACCAAAAGGAAAAACAGTGGTTTCCAAAGAGCGTGTAGATGACTGTGATGGTTCCGGTCATGGATTTTATATCATTACCTATTCGGATGGTACAGTGGAGTATCAGGATTACTGACGGTTCTATTTGGCACTGTTGATCAGCTTCGAATACGTGGCTACCTTCGCATTGGGAACCAGAATATTGACGCGTTTCGGTACATTATGAAAGGTCTGTTTTCCAATCGATTTGATCTTTTTACTCTGAAAGGTAATCTTTGCTAATTTGGTATCGTTATATAAGACCCTTTTTCCGAGGGTTTTGATTCCGGTTCCAAACGTGATGTTAGTCAGAGCACTGCAATAGGCAAAGGCATTGTCTCCGATTTGTGCCACATTGTTTTTTATGGTTACTTTCTTTAATTTGGTACATTTGGCACAGGCATTTTTATTTACCGCTGTCACCTTGAAGGTGTAGGTTTGGTAAGTGATGGTGGCAGGTATGGTTAAACGGGTGATCCCTTTCTTAACAGGTTTCATAAAAGTGACGGTCTTTTTTCCGGTTACTTTGTATTGCATTTTTTTCACGGTTAGAAGAGTCCCGGTAGCCGGACGTGATGGGGTAGTGTGCGTCGCTGTCTTTTGGGTGCCGGTGTCCGCTGTGGTGGATGGTTCCACATCATCTGAACGATCCGATCCCTTCTGCTTTGTGGATTCACTGTAACTGGATGATTGAGGGATATCCTGTCCATACTCCTCGGTAGTGTGGGATGGCTGTGGGACAACCTGTGCGGTGACATCCTCGGTGGTATCGGATGGCTGAGAAGTGTCCTGTGTGGTATCCTCTTCGGTGGTATCAGATGGCTGTGGGCTATCCTGTGCGCTGTCCGCCTCTGTTGTCGTGGCAGGCTCATATCCTTCCACTTTGTAAGTGTCATAGCCTCCGTTGGCAGAGGAAAAACGAGAAAGAAGCGGACTGTTTTCTGCCAGAAGAAGATGGTAAGGCGAGGCACACAGGTTACCTATAACTGTGTCTGAAAGAGTGGTCATGGTTGATGGAAGTTTTACAACCGGCCTTCCCGTCAGAGTTGAAAAGGAGAATAGATCGAATTCCTCTATATGGGATGGCAGCGTGATCTGCAGTCGGGAACTGGTGATTCCGCAGCAGTTTTCCTTAAAGTGGGTAATATGCTCCCCGAAAACCAGATCGTTTAGATATGGGCAGTTTGTGTCGTCAAGAGCCATACGTTCGATGGTATCAATGGTATAGGTATGACCGTGATAGTTCCAATCAAACTGTTCATCCAGACAGAGACTCTCTTCTTCGCAGCTTAGATCCAGAAGTGTTGCAGTGTGTTCTCCGTTTATCATCACCATACAGGTGTCATTGGACAGAATCTGTCCGATTCCGGCAGGTGTCACACCGTCTGCCGGATCGTTGGTGATCAGGTAAGGCATGCTGTTTTCGATACAATATTCGATCAAAGGACTGCCGGCCTCGACATAAAAGATGGTATGTTGTAAGGTGTCGAGATGGAATGTATGGATGTCAGTCACATTGGAATCGATATATATTTTCTGCAAATATTTCTTGTTGTAAGAGTCGGTCTCAATGGCAAATGCATGCTCTCCAATGGTCTGCATGGACGGAAGGATTGAAAATGTCCGGACACTGCTGTTATAAAAGGCATAGTCTCCAATACTGGTGATGGTATCCAGATTCAGTCCGTCCTCATAGTTTGAAGAATAGAAAGCACCGGTTCCGATAGACAGGGTGGCGGATTTCGGCTGGTATATGCTCGTGGTCTGGAAGGAAAGTCCTTAAAGGCAGAATCTGAGATGTCGGTAACGGTCTTTCCGTCCACTGTATTGTAGATCCGGATGTATGGACTACTATTTCGGGTCAGACTCTCGTCGTATCCTGTGACAGACAGCGTATCATCCTCCTTTTGCGTATAGACAATACCATTTTTGGTAAAACTGGTTCCCGGTGTTACAGATGTGTTCTCGTAGGTCTGATAATGGCAGCCCTGTGCTTCAAACATCGGGATTAACGGACTGTTTTTGGCAAGCAGAAAAAGAGCCTTAGAATGCCAGATGCCGGGGCATAGGGATGCGGACAGACTCGTGACACTCTCCGGAATCGTTACCGTTGTAGTCTCAAAATCAGGGAAGGCATGTTCGCCAACGTATTCAATTTCAGGAGATAAGGTAATCGCTAAAGGAGATTGGTAGCTTAGCGCATATGGCTCCAGTTGTGTAATCGAATCTGCGAGGATGATTTCCGTCAGACCGGAACCGCTTAAGGCATAGGATTCTACAGCACAAAGGGTATATGGATGGCTGTTGTAGGTACATATTCTGTAGTTGTTCAAGTCAATAGAATGATCAGAGGTTGCTATATTGAGCAGGATCAGGGTATCATCCTCCCTGACTTTTAAATAGGCGTCAGGGTCAGGCAGAATCTGTCCTGCCATGGCTGGCGCATTGTCATTGAAGGTATTCGTGAGGTAGAATGGCATGTCATGTGTCTGGCAATATTCTGCCAGAGGGCCATTCTCTACATAAAAAATAGCGCACTGCGAATCCTCCAGATGAAAGGTTGAAATGTCCGTTACAGAAGAATCAATATATATTCGGGCACTCCCCGATAAGCCTTGACGCTCAAGGAGGAAGGCATTTGCACCGATGGATTGTATGGAGGAGGAGATGGTAAACTCCTGAAGCCGGCTCTTGTAAAAGGCATTCTCGCCAATAGAAACGATACGGCTGTAATTGAGTCCGGAGGTATATTGTGAATTCTCAAAGGCCCCTTTTCCGATTGTATAGACAACCGATTTTTCCTGCATGATCTTGGGATTTGGTATACGGGTATTCACGAATGCATAATCGCCGATATCGATATTCGAGGCAAATGTGATGTCTTTGGAAAAAGTGGCATTGGCAAAGGCATACTCGCCAATTCTGTTGTAGCCGGTAGTACTGTCGCCGATGGAAAGAAAAACATCAAAGACAGCGTTTTCAAAGGCATGCGCTCCGATTGTGATATCACTGCCAATCGAGCATGTACAGAACGTACAATCTTTAAACGCAGAATCGGCAATAGACGTCACACGTTTGTCATTTACTTTGGTCGGAATGGTGAGATCAGAATAGGTGTCAGTGGCATCCGGTTCGTAGCCATTGACCGTCAGGGTACCGTCTTCGTTTTCGGTATATATAAGATTGTCCCCGGTATATTCCTCTGCACAGGCAGGGAGGGAGCAGGAGAGGATTCCGCCTCCCAACAGTAATACGATATATAAAAAGTGAATGATGGTTTTGCCAAACGGGGGAGCCTTTGCTCTGTGATAGCTGGTACATCATGGTTTCATCCTTTCTTTCGTGCGGTCTCATCAAGAATGTGCTGGTATTCTTCTCATATGGTTATAATGCTGACATTGTTCATTCGTTTTGATAACAGTATCTTAACAAAAAATAGTTGTAAAATCAATGCAATGTCATTAAGTTAAGAATTAGCCGATAAACAGCTACACTGATCAAAAAAAAACAGGAATCTCTATCCTGTGCTCATTTTAATAGAGATTCCTGTTTTGTGTTACGGTGGATATTCGTTCTTCTTATTTCCCGCTTCCGCCGGCAACCCATGCCGGATACCAGTTCTCAAACCATCTGGTAAAGATTCCCATCAGAACCGGCATCAGATTATTGATGATGATCAGGCTGGTTCCAAAACCGGCTCTTGATAAAAAGAATGTCCATGTAGCGGTACACAGATATAACACACCCCATGCAGCCGCAAGTATGTAATTCGTCTTCATAAAGATTGGATTCTTCAGGGCATTCTCTGCGCCATAGTTATATTTTACATAGCAGGCACATAAAGGCTCCTTTGTCAGGCAGGACAACAGCCACATAAGTCCGAAGGCCAGATAGCCAAGGTTGGATGCTGCACGGGCAGAACCGGTGAGGGCGGAAAACAGCGAAAGTGCAGCTACGGTTCCAATCGAGATTCGGTCGTATATCGTCATGCTGTGCTGAGCCATAATGAGAGGAACCAGTCCGCAGACAGCAAGTGTGATCAGAGGACCGATATCACCGTTGATCGGTACTGCCACCCAGAGTACGATCCATGGAATCAGCATCGTGAGCATGGTCGGCTTTTTCAGCTTTCCGGCTGTTTCCGGTTCCTCCTGTGTACCGCCACCGGCATTTCCAAAGAATTTATCCCAGTCGATCATAAGGGAAAAGTCACCGGAAACCTTGTACATTTTCTTTGCCAGAGCAGCAGATCCTCCAATCTCGCCTCTTGAAATGGAAAGCCATACATCCCACGGCGTGTCAATTCGTGTTGTGGCTTTGAGACTGCCATCGGTATAGACCTTGCTTCCGTCCTTGTTTAAAAGAATCTGGTAACACTTGTCAATATCGGTGTAATGGATCTCCAGCACCCGATCCTTCCCGTCGTAGGAGCCTCTGTTATAAAGCGCAGCCATCTGTCTGGTAAAGACCAGACTTTCATCCTCTTTTTTGCCGGTATCCTTGCTGATTCCCCAGCTTGCATCCGCCATTTGTTCAAAGACTTCCTTCGGATATAAAAGTGTATTCAGATCCCCTCTTGTCTTGTCCGTGATGCCACCGGAGGCAAATTCCTTTCCGGCCTTCCGTACACTCTCCAGATACTGATTGGTCCGGCTTGAGAGTGATTTGACATCAAACAGCTCGCCCTGACCGCAGAAAATGGTCTCGTACCGGTCCTTGCTGCAAAAGTGGTCAAACATACTGCGCACGCAGTCGTAGTTTCCCTTGGCCGAATAAAATCCACAGGTTGATATCAGAACGTGCTTTTTCCCGCTCATATCATATCTGGATGGGTGGCTGCCGCTTCCGGTGCCATCCGTCCGGTCGATCATAAACGGCAGGTTCATTGGAAGCTGCCGGTCAATCAGATTTTTCAAGATGCCCGGCACGTTAAAATAGTACAGGGGAAAACTCCAGATGATGACATCTGCCCAGAGCTGTTTCTCAATCACGGTTGTCATATCGTCCTTGATACAGCATTTCCCCTCCGTGTTCTTCCAGCAGGCAAAGCAGCCCTTGCAGGGGGCGATATTCGCCTTTGCCACGTCAATCTGGTAGACCTCATCTGTGGTACCGTTTGCCTTACTGCACTCTTTGAATCCCTCGATAAAGGCTTCTGCAAGCTTCACCGAGTTACTCCGTCCCGCTCTCGGGCTTCCGTTGATCAGTAGAATGTTCATTTTTGTATCCCTCCAATTCCTTTATACATAACCTGCACCAGTTGTTCAGCATCTCATCATACATCTGTCCAAAGGCGATCGTCATACGCCAATACAGTGCCTTTTCCGGCGAGGACACCGCCTGTTCGTAAAAGGCTGCTTTCTCACTGGGGACAGCAGATCCATCCTTCAGGGTCTGGTCTTGTTCCATGATCTGCTTAAAATACTGAATGTTCTCCTCCACGGACAGCTCCCCTCTGAAAAAGGTTCGCATCATAAGGGGGCTTCGCGTATTTGATGAGACACTGTCATCCCGAAGCCAGCGGATCAGCTCCGCTCTTCCTGCTTCTGTGATGGAAAAAAGATTCTTATCCGGTTTGCCTGCCTGCTCAATATGCTGGACGCTGATCAGGTCTTTCGATTTTAAATGATTGAGTTCGCGGTAGATTTGGCTGGTCTGTGCCGTCCAGAAATACTTCAGCGAATCGCGAAACACCTCCATGATCTCATATCCGGTCATACTGCCGTAATTGAGCAAACCTAAAATTCCATGCTTTAACATAAGTCACCTCTGATTGTATATATATTCCACATGTTGAATATGATTATATTCCACAAGTAGAATATTGTCAAGACATTATTTTCAAATTTTAGAAAATTTGGGTACAGAAACAGGAAATGGGCTGGAGGGACTGACGCAAAAAAAGCGTTGGCCCCAAAAGCCAACGCTTTAATCCAGATGAATCGTTGTATATCCATCGTCTTTCTTTGTGGTTGTTCCGTCTGACCCATTCACCTTGTAATCGCTGTCGGAGCTTCCGTTTCCGGAGCTTGCCGAACTCTTTTTTGTCTGCGCCTGGGTCGCAGGCAGGACTCCCATACTGACGGTCAGGACGATATTGGTGATTCTTCCCTTTGTAAACTGGGTATCGTCCGGAATACTTTGAGAGATCACTGTGCCGGAAGCATACGTGTCGCTGTACTCCTGAAGAGTCGTGATCTGAATCGTGGAGTCAAGCTGTGACAGGGCATTGGTGGCATCCTCTAAAGTATTTCCCACCATATTGATCATTGTTAGAATGTTGTCATCATCTGTGGCTGTATGACTGCTTTTCTCTGTCTTGGACAAGGCATCTTCCGTTGCCGGCTGCCCGGTAGAAAGGGTAGCTTCTAAGAGGGCAGATGCCGACCAATCCCCGATCGAGACCGGTGTATACCTGCTGGACAGGGAGAAGGCATTAGGCTTCATTTAGAAAACGCTTTAACCCCTTTTGAAAGGATACCTCCAGACTGCCCTCAAAATGGGAAACCAGCGGATTTCCTTTCGTGTATTCTCTGGTGACCAGTCCCGCAGGAAAATACTCTTTGATCGCGATCGGCTGTCCCGAGGACTTACAGGTTCCGGAATAGGTAATGCCAAAACCGCCCTCGCCCAGAAGGGCATCAATTATGTAATTGTCTTGCAGGATCGTGCCAGACGGTAAAATGTGTGACACATGAGAGGATTGTTGTGGCATGGGTTCTCCTTTTCTGAATCATATGCAGGCAGATCCCGCACGGTATAAACTGTGGACAGGGGGAGGTCAGACTGATATCCCACAGATCGCTGTACTGGGAAGTTCCGGGGGCGATATCAATCCCACGCAAAGGAGTCATTACACAATGCGACAAACAGCAGCGTGCAGTCACTCAGACAAATGCAGTCCCCTGTGGTCAACGGTTGTGCTCCGGTCAGAGGCATTTGATTATACCATACCCGGTCGGCATGTGCCGCAGAGGATAAGATGAAGGTATGGTCTGTCGCATCATATGTGATGACGGCATGATCTTCTCTTGACACGGAGGGTTCCCTTGACAGGCGGATATCCATATGAGAGGCTCTTCCAATATGATTTACTCCCTCCCGCAGGATGAAGCTTTCTCCCCGCATGATACCGGAGGTGCAGACCAGCCAGCCTGTTGTTTTCGGTCTGGAAACCGATTCCGGATCATCGGGAATTGCAGTATCCTTATCCTTTTGCTGTTGTCCCATGAGATCGGCTATCCGGACACCGGCAGCTTCATTTTCACAATGAGGACAGGTGACAAATTTGTCAGCATCATAGAAATGTTGGTTCGGGCATTTTATCAGGTTCATATGTAACTCCTCTGGTTCTGTGTGATGAATGTTCGAAGGTCAGCTAGCCAAGCTTATATACCGTAGATTTGTCTCCAAAACAGATCTCGGTTCCCGGTTTCAGGGTGTATTTCTCGTCTCTGATCAGGCGAAGATCCCGATTCACAAAGGTTCCGTTGCTGGAAAAATCGATAATCTCATATTCCTTCCGGTCGGCATGGTAGGTGACAGCACAATGGGTACGGCTTACCAGCGGAAGATTCACAATCAGATCGGAAGAGCCTCCGTCCCTGCCGATTACAATCCTCTGTTCCGGTCGGATGCGGATGATGGCACCGATGTAGGCACCCTCGACACAGACAAAAGCACCTGTCTCGCCCTGATTGTAATTGAGACTGTGGGTGATATAACAGTCGGGTTCCTTTGTCACTACCGCCTCGATCTCCTCCTCCATTAAGGTTCGGATGCCATCCTGATACTTCCGGCTGACGGGCAATTTGATATCGCCAATGTATAGTTCATTGAGGTTATACGATGTGATCTTATCTGCAGATACCAGATAACTCTGGTGACAGCGGATAAATCCCTCATTTTTGAGCGTATGTTCCAGTGTGACCAGTTTTTCATAGTAATCGTAATCCTTGAATTTGGTATGGATCGTCACCTTGCGGAGTGCGCTCTCTATGTACAAAATGGTGTTGAGCGGTATCCTGTGGCTGGTTCCCCGTATGGGAATATTGAGGCACTTGGAAGTGGACTGCAGCTCGGAGAGGTATCGATCCAGCTCTGCAATCACATCCGACTTGGATAGCGGTTTTAACAAATAGGCAAAGGTGTTGTAGTGAAAACATTCAAACACATATTTTGTTGCGCTGGTAATGAAGATCAGGTCAGTATCCACCTGATGTTCGTGAATATAGCGGGCAGTCGTGATACCATCTGTATGCTCCATATAGATGTCCATGAACAGCAGATTGCAGTCAAACACACCGTTCTCGATGGCGGCAATCACTTCCTCACCGCTCTGATACCTGCGGAATGTCCAATCGGAAATATGGGTCATAAATTCATCTATGATCTCATGAAGCTGTTCGATAAATTGTAAATCATCATCACATATACCAATTACTATCATACCTGTCATCTCCCACTTTCTAGATATTGTACCTTGTTTTGAGGTTAAAAGCAAATTTATTTCAGCTTTGATTATAATATTCTTTTGCGTTTGTGTGAAAAATGTAAGAATGAACGGAAAAAATGTAAGATTTGAAGGTTCCATCCGTCATTTTGTGGAGAATTGGGTTGGAAGCAGCCGGGAAAAGTGATACAATAGGAAGGGTCGAACATGATATTGGAGGTGGATGAAGTGGAGAATGAAGATATTGAAAATATTATCCGTTTGTTAGATGATAAGGTAGCGCAGGGTGTCAGTCGTATCAAGGTGGATGTGACGGATCAGGAGGAGAGTGGCTCTGTGAAGGAGATCCATCATCATGGACGATGTGATGTTGGAAGTCCGTGGGCAACCGGAACAGTGAGGAATTTTGACTGTTAAGGATCATAGTAGAAAAAGCATGCGATGGAAGGCATTATTGTTTATGGATATCACCGATCAGGAAAAAATAGAAAACATTCTCTATAAGTTAAAGAGCGATAACAATATCACTCAGATGAAGCAGTATGTTCAGCATGGGAGAGTGTCAACGTATGAACACTGTGAACGTGTTGCCAGATTTTGTTATTTGATCAACAAGCGATTCGGTCTGAATGCCGATGTGGAGACGCTGCTCATAGGTGCAATGCTGCATGATTTTTATTTGTATGACTGGCATGATAAGGATGATACGCATAAATGGCACGGGTATCATCATGCAGATACAGCACTTGCAAATGCAATTCGATATTTTGAGGTGAATGAGGAGATACAGCATATCATCTGGTGCCATATGTGGCCCTTGAATATCAGCAGATTCCCAAAAACCAAAGAGGCGAGAATCGTGTGCTTTGCGGATAAATGTTGTTCGATCGTGGAAACGTTTTGTAAGCGATGACAGCCTCATATATCACACCCGGCAATGTCAGGCTTGGCAAAAGGACATTGCCTGTGTGGTTGGATGGGCTTGTGTATTGGTAAAGAGAACGCAGTAAGCAAGGAATGCATGTGGTATGTTAATCCGGATTATGGTTGATATGCTTTTGCAATTCCTCCTTCAGCCGGTTGCCGTCAAAATGCTGCTCCCTGTACTGTTCCAGTATCTCCCGAATCGGACGACCTGTGTGAAGGGAAAGTAAAAAATGTGGCTTTGTGTGTCGATGGATATTATAGTAGATATCCTCCCGCAGTTCTTCCAGCTTGACGATGATCTCGCGTTCCTGGGCAAATTCCCGTATTTTGATGATGATCTGTGCTGAGTAGGTGAGATCGATAACAAAGATTCCGTAAAAGAATCCAATCCCGAACGAAAAGGCAAGGTTCCTGGCAAGCCATATAAGAGCATCCAATATCTGGGGATGTATAAAAAAATAATAAATCGCACTCAACACCATCCAGAAAAATGAATACAACGGACAGATCATTCCGCGGATGTTGCCCCATTGGTTTGTATAATCCCAAAGGCGTACTTTCGTTACTTTAAGCGTAAGCTCTCCGACGAGATACTCCAGACAGGTGATGGCGATAGCCATAAACACAAACAGGATCAATTTGCGCAGCCATACGGCCTCACCGGGAATATCGTCTTCGATTCCTGCCAGCAGATAAAGAATACACAGACTCATACCGTATAGCGGCAGGCAGGGACCGGTTAAAAAGCCCGGATTGACCCAGTGCTTCTGTGAGACAAAACGTCGGTATAGGACTTCAAGTCCCCAGCCGATCATGCTGCCGGTCGCAAATAAAAAAGTCAGGATCAGAAAATAGTTCATAGTGTTGTCCTCCGGTTTCCAATGTTGTCAAGCTTTGGGTTGTACAATCTTGTAAGTTTAGGAAGTATTATATCCTAATGGAGACGAAAAGACAAGCACACGCTCTATTGTAAGTTCACGGTTGCAATGGCTTCCTCTGATCCAATCCGGTAACTGGTGATCGTCCGGTTTGTGGCGAGATAGAAATAATCCCCGATATACACACCCCGAACCGCATCATATTCATATTCGGATCCGTCTGTCACCGGATAGGAAGCGGTCTGCACAAAGCCTTTTTCCTTATCATATGTGTAGGTTACATAGTAATATTTATTACTATAATAATTGTAATCCTTGCCGACCGTTCCGAAATACAGGAAGCCGAAGATATTTTTCTTCGGATCGATCATGATCGCCTTATGGTTATTCAGTGCATCACTGTACTCGGAATGTTCAATGATATATTTATCCTGTTCCGTTACGTTGGAAGGATCGCTGATATCAAACATGGAGAGCTTGAGTCCTAAAAATTCCTGTGTCTCCGGATCGGTCTCCATACCGATTCCGAGCAGGAGATTGGTGTCATAAAAATGCAGGTATTCGGAGAATCCGGTAATCTTTAAGGAACCGATAATGGCAGGGTTGGCAGGGTCGGACAGATCTACCGAGAACAGTGGATCCATGTTTTTGTAGGTCACAAAGTATCCGGTATCTCCAAAAAATCTTGCGGAGTAGATGGTCTCTCCCGGTGCAATCCCTGTAATCTTCCCGGTTAGCTTCATATTCTCATCTAAGATATACAGTGTATTCACATCCTCGCGGACAACGGAATCGGTTGCGGTATCCGTCGTCAGGCTGCCGAGGCGGATTATGTTGTTGGCAGGAATTGTGGCAACGATTCGAAGGTATCCGTCATACTCATTTAAGGCGAAGGTATCGTATAGATATCCGGTAATGACAGCACTGCTTCCTGCGGTCAGCAGACCATCCTGATAGCCCACCTTCATAATCTCGGTGCGCGTGATCTCGTTATAGGCCGTGGCATAGAGATAAATGGCGGAATCGCTGACATAGTATTGATATCCGCTTGAAGGAATGGCCTTTGAATCTGTAAAGCCGGTCGGGTGCTTCAGATTAAGGCTGGTAATTACATGGGTGGTCTCCGCTGAAATGTCAGTCGGATAATAGATATCCTCACATGCAATCGGTTTCCCGCCGATATAAGGAATGTAATTCCGATACTGCTTCTCATCATACAGCGAGGTGTCGGTAAAATTGCTGATGGTATAGAGATATCCGTCACTGATGCGGGTGCTTTGGTACCAGCCGGACTGTGACAGGGTCTTTATCAGCTTGGGATTTTTCTTGTCCTTTACATCATATACTACAACATAGGTAGTGGTGCTGTCGTCGTCCCCGTTTATGCTTGTTTTGTCGTATAAAAAGATCAGCCGGTCCTCATACAGGTAAAATTCCTGAAAGTCAACCGAATCATCTTCGGATGTCTGAAGGACATCGTCTAAGTCGATTGAGGTCATCAGGCTCAGTTTGCCGTTGTCCGTCCGGGTCATGGTAAGCTTGTATGAGGTATGTCTTGTGCGGTTATCAAATGCAGAAATCACCTTATAAATGTTAGTACCGTCGGTCTTAATGATATCGCCCTCGTCCACGGTCTCTTCCTGTGTATTGGTGGTAGAAAAATCCGTCAGGTTCCCGCCGGTATCGGCTGAAGCTGCATATGGGTCAGCAACGGTCGTGTTGGTATTCATCGGTTCCTCGAAGGCACGGACACCGTCAACGTACTCCTCGACATCTTCCTCTATATCTGTCTGTTTATCTGTAAATACCTGAGAGAGCTGATCATAGTAGGCGTCATAGGCAGACTTCAAGGTCTGATAGTATTCCTCGTAGCTGGACGGAGACTTCAGGCTGGTCTGGTACGCAAGATCACTCATGGTTGCTCCGGTGTCGGCACTCTCCGATACGGAAACGTCTGTCTCATCCGCAGTGCTTTCGTCTGCCTGTATAAGGTTGGAACCCGGGGTGTCTGCCATATCGGAAGAAGCGGAATCGGCTGTCATGTCACCGTGGCTGGATCCTGATAAAAGCTGGGAAATGCCGACACCTCCCACCAGACAGAGGACGACACAGGCAGCGGCCGTAAACCGTCGGATGGAGCGATTACGGGTTGGGGAAGGTTGGTCTTTATCTTCCGGTATGATATGTTCAGCAGATGTTGTGTGTGCATCCAGCATTTTTTTCATGGATTCCGGAGTAATGCTGTCCGGAACCGGAAGGTTTTTGGTTTTCTCATCGATGGTGTGAATCAAATCCTGTTCGTTCATGCGAAATCCTCCTTTAAAAAATTAGACATCTTTGCGAAGGCACGGCTTTTGGCGGAACGCACGGTTCCTTCCGTACTTTGTAAAATCTTCGCGGTCTCCCGGCTGTTGTAACCGGCAAATACCATAAGGGAAATAATCGTTTTTTCTGTCTCGGACAGGGCATCAAAGGCAGAACGGACATCTAATTGTTCTGCGTAAGGATGCTCTGTGGCAATTATCCGGTCTTCCGGTGTTTCGGTTTGTAAATGTTCACGATTCCGGACATATACTGCCATCTGTCGCCTGCACTTGGTGGCAAGGATCTGGAAAATCCATGATTTGAACTTTAGGGGATTTTTCAGATTCCGGATACCGGTGAAGGCATCCAATACCGTTTCGCTGATGACATCCTCTGCATCCTGACGGTTCCCCAGCATGTAGTAGGCGAATCGGTACATATCCTTGTAATATAATTCGTACAGCTTACAAAATGAGGTGGTATCACCATTTCTTGCAAGCAGTACATGGGCTTTGATCTCTTCCTGATTCAATTGTTTTCACCTCTGCTTTCCGAACGTTCCTTAGTATAACGAATATGAATAAACTGGCCCACTACTCAAAGCACCAGTGATGAATTATTCGTTGTACTAATAGTGTCAGCAACTGAGGTAAGTGTTGCATGAAATTTTGAAAAAGTCAATGAAAAAGAAATACTTGCAATCGGATCTGCTGCGTAATATAATACAGATGAAGCAAACTGATGTTCTTTTTGCAGGATCCTCCATTTTTGATATACAGATTGGACGATCCTATATCAGGAGATATAAGCCGGAAGGAGATAACAGATGCCACAGGATCAGAAACAGCGCACATACATTGCAATCGATCTAAAATCATTCTATGCTTCTGTCGAGTGCAGGGAACGGGGGCTGGATCCCCTGAATACGAATCTGGTGGTGGCAGATGCGGACAGAACAGAGAAGACAATCTGTCTTGCGGTGACCCCCTCGTTAAAAGCATATGGTATTCCCGGAAGGGCGCGGCTTTTTGAGGTGGTTCAGAAGGTCAGGGAGATCAATGCTTCCAGAAGGACGAATGCACCCGAACGGAAGTTGACCGGAGAATCATATCTTGCATCCGAGCTGAAGGACGATCCGTCTCTGGCACTCGGTTTTGTGACAGCTCCACCACGGATGGCATTATATATGGAATACAGCACCCGGATTTACAAGATATATCTGAAATATGTAGCGCCTGAGGATATCCATGTCTATTCCATTGACGAGGTATTCATGGATGTGACGGATTATCTGCACATTTATCAGCTCTCCGCACGGGAATTGGTCACCAATATGGTTCATGAGGTGTTACAGACAACAGGCATTACAGCCACAGCAGGAATCGGACCGAATCTGTATCTGTGCAAGGTGGCGATGGATATTGTGGCAAAGCATATACAGCCGGACAGGTATGGAGTCCGAATCGTGCAATTGGATGAGAACAGCTACCGCAGACTGTTGTGGACACATGAGCCTTTGACGGATTTCTGGAGAGTGGGGAAGGGATATGCGAAGAAGCTGCAGGAACACGGCATGTTTACAATGGGTGATGTAGCGCGATGCTCGCTGGGCACCAAACACGATTATTATAATGAAGATCTGTTATATGGACTGTTTGGAGTCAATGCGGAGCTTTTGATCGATCATGCGTGGGGATGGGAGCCGTGCACCATCGCACAGATCAAGGCATATAAGCCGGAATCCAACAGTCTGGGATCGGGACAGGTACTACAATGTCCGTATGATTTTGAAAAGGGGAAGCTGATCGTCAGGGAAATGACGGACTTTCTGGTTCTGGATCTGGTGGAGAAGAAGCTGGTAACGGATCAGATGTCGTTGACGGTAGGGTACGATATTGAGAATCTGACAGACCCGGACAGGAGAGCGGCCTACAAGGGGCCGATTACGACAGATCACTATGGCAGGAGAGTGCCCAGGCATGCTCATGGAACAACGAATCTGGACAGGCTGACATCGTCTACAAGACAGATCGTGGATGCCGTAATCGATTTGTATGACCGTATTGTGGATCATAGTCTTCTTGTGAGGCGAATCTATATCACGGCCAACCATGTCGTGCCGGAGGCCGATGCACCTGCCGGTGCTTCCTTTGAACAGCTTGATCTGTTTACCGATTATGGAGCATTGGACAGACAGCGCGCGCAGGAGGAGAGAGAATTGGAGCGGGAAAAGAGAATGCAGCAGGCCGTTTTGTCCATTCAGAAGAAATACGGGAAAAATGCAATTTTGAAGGGGACGAATTTACAGGAAGGCGCAAGGGCGATCGAGAGAAATCATCAGATCGGCGGACACAAGGCATAGGAGGGTCTTAAGCTGGAGTATACTGGAAAAGGGGGCAGGGAAGATGAAGCAGGCTGGGAAGGATCCGCACAGATATGATGATATGATTGATCTTCCACATCACGTATCAGACAGTCATCCCCGCATGAGTGCATGGAGCAGGGCAGCGCAATTTGCTCCGTTTGCGGCACTGAATGGATATGGGGATGCTATTTTAGAGACACAGAGATTGACCGATGAGAGAATCGAATTGGATGAGAGTGAGCAGGCCATACTCGATGAGAAGCTTCAAATGCTTCTGGAACAGATGGAACTGCATCCGGAGGTGAAGATCACATATTTTGTGCCGGATGGCAGGAAAGACGGTGGAGCTTATGTCACGTCAACAGGAACCGTCCGGAAAATGGATCTGTACAACCATTCTGTTATCATGACAGATGGGAGCGTCATACCAATGGATATGATTCTCGAGCTGGAGAGCTAGTATTTTATGCATTGTCCGTTCTGTCCGTATATTCTTTCATCTGGTTCAGCTTGTTTTGAATTACCTTTCCACTGATGGAGTCCTTTACCGGAATCCGGTCATAGAGTGCAAGAAAATGTTCGCTGTCGTCCCGGGCGAGATAATAACGTCCCAGCAGCTCATATGTGCCGGAGATATCGGTACCAATTGAGATACAGTATTCCAGAATGGAAATGGCATCTGCCGGATATTCCTCATAGATACACTCTGCAAATAATTGAAGAGTGCGCAGATAACGGGAATAATTCTGGTCATAGACGGTCAGGATTTCCAGATTGGCAGGTCCATACTGTTCCTTGAGCTCTGTATTGCTGACACCGATGAGATTCAACATGCGCTGTCCGGACAAGGTTCGAATTATTTTTTCATATTCCGCAATCTTTGTTTGCTTTTTTTCATCATTTAAGGTAATATGAAAGGGAAACATGTCAATGGGAACCTGAATATAGGGAAGCTCGGAGATATCCTTTCTTCGAATTGCATTGGCACGGTCCTCTCTTGTAAGGTATGAGTGGATATTGTCCGAATCGGAACCGTTATTTTTACGTATATTATGGTTTAATACCCAGACCAATACCATGATAGAGGGCAGTAATATAATTTTCATAAAATTATCCTTTCAGAAAAGAGGTGTCAATATGTTCAACTTCAGCAATAAGAAAACACAGCGTATCATATCTTCTGTGATTGCAATTATTCTTGTTGTGGTCATGATCTTAAGCTGTATCATTACAACCGTCGGCAATTTTTAACACAATCGACCGGCACCGCATATGCCAATCGGAAGATGTCATACCGATGTGGGGGAAGTGCATATGATCCTTATATGCACTTCTTTTTCTGTTCAACTATACAAAATAGATACAAAATTGTCAAACCCAATTTCGTTCTAACATTTTCATAAAAACAATTGGAAAACGGTAAACAACATGAGAAACTGTTTGTTTACCACTTCTCCTGCGTCTGCTCCCTGCTTGAACAGTGATAATTGGCTAAAGGATTTGTAAAAAAGATGCATTTCTTAGGCAATATGCCAGTATTGTGTGAAGGACTTGAAAACCTGTTTGATTGTGATAAAATGACATATGATAAGGTTACAGGAAAGATAAGGAAGAAGAAAAGGACTGATTTTATGAAATGCAGAATATTAAAATTAATGACATTCGTGTTGCTGGTGGCAGGACTTGGAGCGATCACCCGTCATGTGGCAGCCTCCCGGCCGGAAGAGCAGACTATCTATGAAGGGGTGTATCTGGATGGTGCGTATGTCGGGGGAATGACAAGGGATGAGGCGATCGCAGCGTATGAGAAGTATATGGATGGATTAGATGATCTCAAGCTGACCTTTACCACATCCTTGGGACAATATACGACTTCGTTGAAGGAACTGCATGTTTCCGTCTCAGTAGAGGATGCGGTAGATCAGGCACTTCGCTATGGACGTCAGGGCAATATATTGTATCGCTACAAAGAGATCAGGGTATTAGAAGATGAGAATGTAGTTCTGGTTCCACAGAAGAGATTTGACAAAGGAGCACTGCGGAACAAATTAGAGAGCGAGGCATCCGACCTTGTAAAGGAGGCAAAGAATGCGACCCTGATCAGACAGGATGGAGAGTTTGTCGTATCAGAGGGGCAGGCCGGAACCAGAATTAATGTCGATGATACGGTGAAGGAAGTAGAGGATTTGTTTGCCGGGGAATGGAAACAACAGGATGTGAAGCTTGCTGCGGTTGTGGAGGAAGAACAGCCGCGATATACGGCGGAGGATTTTAGTAAGGTAGACAGTGTGATGGGAAGCGCGGAGACCGGATACAATGCAGGGAATACGAATCGCGCACAGAATCTGGTGACCGGTGCAGGCAAGATCAGCGGGACGGTCCTAATGCCGGGAGAACAGTTTTCCGTATATAACACGGTTTCTCCATTTACGGAGGAGAATGGATATGCCAATGCCGGACAATATGTCAACAATGAACTGGTGGATGGTCTGGGGGGCGGAATCTGTCAGGTATCCACTACGCTGTATAATGCAGTGGTAAAGGCAGAGCTGCAGATTGATGAGCGCTATCCGCACTCACTCAGGGTTGGTTATGTCGATGCATCAAGAGATGCTGCCATTGCCGGAACCTATATGGATTTTAAGTTTACGAATAATACGGAATATCCGATTTACATTGACGGGTATGCGGGAGGCGGCAGTATCTCCTTTGCGATTTATGGACATGATGAAAGACCAGCGAACCGGACGATTGAGTTGGAATCCAAGATTATTGAGACGTATGAGCCGGGAGATCCGCAGGAGATCAAGGATGATACGCTGCCGGAGGGAACCAGAGTAGTAGAGCAGGAGGCTCATACGGGGTATTATGCAGAGCTTTGGAAGAACATCTATGTGGATGGTGTTCTGACGGATTCGGTTCGTGTGAACACCAGCAAATACACAGCGCAGGCGGCTAAAGTGCGCGTGGGTACGAAGAAGGTGGAGACGAAGGCGGATACAAAGGATAAGGATGAGGACGAAGAGGATGAGGATGAGGCGGATGACAAGAAGGACAAAAAAACAAAAGACAAAGGGAAAAACACGACAGAAGCAGTGACGACAGAGGCAGTGACTACGGAAGCTTCAACGGAGGCGCAGCCGGAACCGAGTGAGAGCGAAGGAGAATAGGAATGAAAACTGGTAAATTACCAGAGCATACATTCAAACGTTCGGTGCTGAATCCGATCCGATACCGGTCAAAGGAGATCACTTTTCGGGCAGGAATTGGACATGATGGGGCAGTGTTTGGCGATATGGTAACATCCATGGCCACCACTGCCTTTTCCTATACGGGGAATGAGATCTATGCTCTGAATAATGCAATCAATAATGTAATAGCAGCAGGTGGAGTGCCTTATGGAATATCGGTGGCGATTCTGCTTCCGGAACACAGTGAAGAGGCTCTGCTTCGAAGAATCACCGGCAATCTGTGTGCCAAAGCAGAGGAGTATCGGCTGGATATCATGACAGGACATACAGAACTGGTTCCATCGGTTACGGATCCGGTCATAACGGTCACGGCCTACGGATCAAAGCTGTGGGAGAACCGTCATAAGCAGGTAACGCCGGGACTTGATATTGTGATGACAAAATGGACCGGCCTGTATGGGGGAGCGATTCTGGCCGAATTAAAAGAGGAGGAGCTGCTTACCCGGTATCCGGGCAGCTACATCCGGATTACGGCCGGTTATGGGAAGTATACCTCTTTGCTGCCGGAGCTGGCTGTGCTGGAGGCCGCAGTCGCGGAATATCCCGGTTGCATTTTTGCTGCCCATGATGTATCCAATGGTGGTGTATTCGGTGCATTGTGGCAGATGTTGTCAGCCTGCAACTGCGGTGCAGAGATTCCACTCCGGCAGATACCGGTAAAGCAGGAGATTATTGAGGTATGTGAATACTTTGATATGAACCCCTATATGCTGAACGGACAGGGCAGTCTGCTGATTGTGACGGAGTGCGGACAGCAGATCGTGGAAGCAATGCAGAATGCGGGAATTGAAGCAAATGTGATCGGGAATACGATGGCAGGAAAGGATCGAAAAATAATGACAGGGGAAGAAGACCGGTTTCTGGAGCCGCCGAGGGGTGATGCCCTGAATGTGGTATTTTATGGACAGGCATTCCCGGTATAGAAAAGAGGAAAAGATAATATGAGCGATATCAGAACAAAGATTTTAAAACTGATACAAAACAGTTCCAAGATGAGTACAAAGGACATAGCCATAGTATTGGGTCTGGATGAATCCTTAGTGATCCACACCATCAATGATATGGAGCAGGAGCATATTATTTGTGGATATCATACGATCATCAACTGGGATAAGACAGAGGATGAAAGAGTGACTGCCCTGATCGAGGTGAAGGTGACACCCCAAAGAGGGGAGGGCTTTGACCGTGTGGCAGAACGTATTTATAACTATGAGGAGGTGACCTCTCTGTATCTGATGTCCGGCGGTTTTGACATGACAGTGTTCATTGAGGGCAAGACGATGAAGGAGGTTGCACAATTCGTATCCAGCAAGCTGGCACCATTAGAGGGAGTTGTGAGCACGTCCACCCATTTTGTGTTAAAAAAATATAAAGAGGCAGGGACAAAGCTGGAACGACACAAGAAGGATGAAAGGCTGGTGGTTACGGCATGAGGAATCCATTATCAGATAAAGTCATTCGGATGAAGCCATCCGGTATTCGAAGGTTTTTTGATATTGTAAGTGAGATGCCGGATGCCATTTCGCTGGGAGTGGGTGAGCCTGATTTTGATACACCGTGGAGTGTCAGGGAAGAGGGGATTTATTCGCTGGAGAAGGGACGCACCTACTATACCTCGAATGCCGGTCTGTTAGAGCTTAGACAGGCAATCTGTGAATATACGGATCGACGATTTCATATTCTCTATGACGCAGGGAAAGAAACCCTGTTGACCGTTGGAGGAAGTGAGGGAATCGATGTGGCGCTTCGGGCCATGCTGAACCCGGGTGACGAGGTGATCATACCGGAACCATGCTTTGTGTCCTATGTTCCCTGTGTGGAGCTGGCAGGCGGTATACCGGTTACCATTTCCCTAAAAAATGAAAATCAGTTTCGGCTGACAAGAGAGGAACTGGAGTCGGCGATTACAGATAAGACAAAGCTGTTAATGCTGTCCTACCCCAATAATCCCACCGGGGCAATCATGGAGAGAGCAGATCTGGAGGCAATCGCAGAGGTTATTA
>JAFVCQ010000150.1 GCA_017479085.1 Lachnospiraceae bacterium
AACAGCTACCGGGTATGGTATATGTTTCACAATGCAGGGCTATCTGCGGACGTCGGTCCTTAATGAGCAGCCCAAGCTGCGAATTTAGTACCGTTACGTCTGCAGCTAAGTGCGATATCTGAACACTTGGCGAGGTTGTTTCGAGCCTAGTGTGAAGTTATGCTGTGCAGCGTGCCCGGAATGGGAAACATATACCATACCTGGTAGCGTCCGGCTTAACTAAATGACATTGGTGTATCAACCAGTGCATCCGGTTGCTCACAAAACGGTAACGAAAGGAGTACAATCAGCATGAATGGAACAACAACCACAATACAGGAACAGGTCGTACAGCAGTTGATCGGGAAGGGATATCACATATCGTTTGCCGAGTCCTGTACAGGCGGACTGGCCGCTGCTGCGTTAGTCAGTGTGGCAGATGCCTCGAAGGTGTTGGATATCAGCTTTGTAACCTATGCAAATGAGGCAAAGACAAAATATCTGGGGGTAAAGGAGGCGACGATTGAAACATATGGTGTCGTCAGCGAGGAAGTGGCATACCAGATGGCGGAGGGCGTTGCAAAGGAGGCGGGCTCGGAGATCGGAGTGGGGATCACCGGTGTGGCAGGCCCCTCCGGTGGAACCGGACAGAAGCCGGTTGGTATGGTGTGCTTTGGATTTTATATCTGTGGACAGGTCTACACAGACACGCAGTTGTTTGGGAATCCCGGCAGAAATGAGGTTCGCCGCAGCAGCGTGGAGCATGTCTATGAGAGATTACAGCAATTATTATACCAATGTCATTAAGGAAAGTTCCTAAATTAAGAATTAGCCGGTAAACATATACCATACCCGGTATCGTCCGGCTTAACGAAATGACATTGCACCGTGAAGGGTATCTACTGTTTTTTCCATGCAGTCGGTGTGAACAGTACCAGCATAGGGAATAATTCCAGTCTGCCGGCCAGCATGTCAAACATCAGCACGTACTTGGAAAAGGATGAAAACACATCAAAGTTGCTGGACGGACCCACAAGGGACAGTCCCGGTCCGATATTGCCCAATGCGGATGCCACGGCTGTAAAATTCGTCACCAGATCCAACTGATCCACGCTGATCAGCAGAACCGACAGGGTGAAGATCAGAACATACACGATCAGGAAAATGTTGGCAGACCGCAGCACATCATGGGGAAGTGCCTTGCCGTCGATCTTGATGATCTTCACATTTCTGGGATGGCACAGGTGTGCGATCTCTTTTTTTACGGTTTTTAGGTAGATCAGTATCCGGGACACCTTGATTCCGCCACAGGTGCTTCCGGCACATCCCCCGACAAACATCAGCAGCACAATGACATTTTTCGACAGAGCCGGCCACATATCGAAGTTGACCGAAGAGAATCCGGCTGTTGTCATAATGGAGCCGACTTGCAGGGCAGAATGACGGAACCCTACCTCCAGAGGATAGCCGAATCGCACAACATCGAGCGTGATCACGGCAACCGCTCCGAAAAAGATCAAGGAATATAGTTTGATCTCCTGAATCGAGAACGCATCTCTGAAGCGATGAATCCACAGGAAAAAATAAAAGTTATAATTTAATCCCGAAAGGTATAAAAATATGGTAACAATGTAATGTATGGCAGGGGAGTAGGCGCCAAGGGATGCATTTTTGATTCCGAAGCCGCCGGTACTGGTCGTGGTAAATGCGGTACATACGGCGTCATACAGGGGCATTTTTGCCACCAGTAAACACAGGATCTGCAAAACGGTAAGGGCAAAATAGATCGCATACAGATAATATGCAGTTTTTCGCACCTTTGGCACTAATTTGCCAACCTGTGGGCCCGGACTCTCTGCCCGCATCAGATACAGATCCTGTCCGCCGGTTAATGGAATGACAGCCAGCATGAAGACCAGTACGCCCATACCGCCGATCCATTGCATAAAGCAGCGCCAGAACATCATGCAGCGGGAAAGTGCTTCTACATCGTGCAGGATGGAGGCACCGGTGGTAGTGAAACCGGAGATGCACTCAAATAGAGCATTGGTGTAGGATGGTATTTCTCCGCTTAAGTAGAAAGGAAGGCATCCGGTGGCAGAGAGCAGCAGCCAGCTTAAAGCGGTCATGACCAGCCCGTCTTTTGCATAAAATCTTGTGTTTTTCGGTCTTTTTTTGGTCAGCAGCCACCCGACTGCAAACATGCTCAGACTGCAGAGCAGAAAATATTTTCCGTGTCCTTCCCCGTAATAAATGGATACGGAAATGGGTAAAAGCATCAGGGCGGCTACCGTGTTCAGAATCCAGCCTAATAAGTATACAATCATGGTAATATTCATTTCTATCTTCTCCTGTTATGGATATGGGATGATTAATTCAAAATATCCTTGATATCCTTTAATCCTTTGGTAGTGGTTACGACGATGACAGTGTCTCCGTTCAGGATCGTATCCTTACCGCTTGGTGTGATGATTTGGTTATTCCGTATGATACAGCAGATCAGCAGGTTTTTCTTCAGATTAAGATCCATCAGCGGTGTGTTGGTTACTTTGGAATCCTGATTGACACGGAATTCCAATGCTTCTACCCGGTCATCCAGCATCCGGTAAAGCGTTTCGATGTTGCTGCCAAATGAATTCTGCATGGCGCGCACATATTGGAGGATGGATTTTGCGGTAATATTTTTTGGACAGGCAATCGTTCCGATCGGAAGCTCATCGATTACCTCTTCAAAAGATACCTTGTCCACCTTGGTAACGATCTTTGCGCTGCTGACTTTGTGTGCAAATAAGGACAGAACCAGATTCTCCTCATCCAGATTCGTGAGCGCAACAAAGGCTTCTGTCTCGTTGATGCCCTCTTCCAAAAGGAGCTGCCGGTCGGTGGCATCTCCGTTGATGATCAGTGTGTGTGGAAGCAGATCGCTTAAGTGCTCGCATTTTGCCATGTTTTGTTCTATGATCTTCACCTGTACGTGGGAGGCCTCCAGACGTCGGGTCAGGTAGTAGGCGACCGTGCTTCCGCCAATGATCATGACCGACTTGATCGGCTTGGCTTTGATCCCGATCTTATTCAGCAGGGAATGGATTTCGGAGGGCGGAACGATCACATACATGTTATCACCGCGGAACAGATCGGAATGACCATCCGGTATGATGACGTTATGTCCCCGCTCGATCGCACAGATCAGGGTATTGGCATTCACCTTTGTGGCAAATTCGTAGACGGTCATATTATGTACAAAGGAATTATCCGGAATGGACAGCTTGATCAGGTTCACCCTTCCCCGTGCAAAGGAGGTGATATCCAGTGCGCTTGGAACCTCGATCAGTTGCGCAATTCCTTTGGCGCAGGCAAGCTCCGGATTAATGGCGAGTGATAAACCCAGCTCGTCCTGCAGATAGCGGATCTCTTCGTTATACTCCGGATTCCGGACTCTGGCAATGGTATTGCAGTTACCTGTCTTTTTGGCAATCAGGCAGCACAGCAGATTGACTTCATCCTGTCCGGTCACAGCGATCAGCAGATCGCTTTTTTTAATGCCCGCTTCCAGCTGTGTGCGAAAGGAACTGCCATTTCCCTCAATTCCCTGTATATCCAATGTGGACGAAGCATGTTCCAGCTTCTCACCGTCCATGTCGATTACGGTAATATCATGTCCTTCTTCACTTAATTGCTCTGCAAGGGTGTAGCCTACTTTGCCACAGCCCACAATAATGATTCTCATGTCTGCCTCCCGTTAATTTACTATGAAACTCTAAGATGCCTTAGGAACTGTCACGAAATAACTTGTAGTAATTGCGCTGGATTTTTGTTCGAGAGTGCGGTTCAAAAATCAGGCGCATAGCGGGCTATGTAACTGATTTTTGAACTGTGCTCCCGAGCAAAAAGACAAGCAAGTACTATGAGTTATTTCGTGACAGTTCCTTAGTGCACCACTGTTTATCAATCACATAGTATAGCACAAGGTATAGAAAAATACCAGTATAGGGTTTACACTGAAATTGTTTTTGGAGTATAATATAGCATACATATGAGTTGAGGAATGAATAGGGGGAGAAAGCATGCACTTATTGGTCATTTCTATTTTACCGGCAGCAGTATTGATGCTTGTGATCTACAAATGTGACAGGGTCGAGCCGGAACCGGCAGGATTGGTTCTGGCAGTGATGGGCTTTGGAATGCTCACGATCCTTCCGGCTATGATCTGTGAGGCGATCGGAGAGGGGCTATTGTCTGTTTTTTTGCCACAGGAGAGCATTTTGTTCCAATTTCTGGATGCCTTTTTTGTGATAGCCTTGACAGAGGAATTCTGGAAACGGTTTGTTATCAGGACATACATATGGAAAAAGCCGGCATTCAACTATCGGTTTGATGCCATTGTGTACTGTGTGGCATCCTCCTTGGGATTTGCGCTGTTAGAAAACATTTTTTATGTATTTGGAAATGGATTTGGAACCGGGATCATGCGGGCGCTCCTGTCGGTTCCGGGGCATTGCACGGATGCCATATTTATGGGACTGTTTATTGGGAATGCCAAGCTCTGCCAGGTGAGGGGGAATCGCAAAAAATACAAAATGTATATGGCATGGTCTCTCTGGATGCCGGTAATGCTGCATGGCTTTTACGATTTCTGTCTGGGCATGGATTCCATTTTTCTGATCCTTGTGTTCCTGATGTTTGTGATCATCTGCGATGTAACAGCGATCGTGTTTGTCATTCTGAGCGAAAAGCAGGATGCGCCGTTCTATGTGTTAAAGGAGGGGGATCGGTGGATTGATAATCCGGTATGGCTGCAGATGGCAGCGGCATCCCTCAATATGGATGTACCGGATATGAACCCGGACACAAGGGAAGGACGGTAGAATAATTAGAGGTATTGGTATGGACAAGTCGGCTTGGCAGTGTTTGTGTCGGATAGTGAGGGTTCCACAAAAATATTCGCGTAATTTAGTGTGAAAATTTAAAGATAATCGATTGAAAATTACACGAATATATATTATACTATGGATATACCTTGTAAGGAGGATTGCCATGTATAGAAAGGTTATGAGTTTCTTGGAAACGTGGAAAGAAAACGAACACCGCAAGCCCTTGATTTTGCAGGGAGCAAGACAGGTTGGAAAGACGTATTCCATTCTGGAGTTTGGTCGCATCCACTATGAGAATGTGGCGTATTTCAATTTTGAAACAAATCCGAAGTTGAATGAAACGTTTGATGAAAATATCAGCCCCGATTATCTGATCCCCATTTTATCACATATCGCAGGGCAGACGATCGTAAAAGAGAGAACGCTGATTGTATTGGATGAGGTACAGCTTTGTGAACGGGCATTGACTTCACTGAAATATTTTTGTGAGAACGCTCCGGATTATCACATTATAGTTGCAGGCAGTCTGCTCGGTGTGGCGGTCAACAGAGCAAGATTTTCTTTCCCTGTCGGAAAGGTTGACATGAAAACCCTGTATCCTATGGATATGGAGGAATTTATGCTGGCTCTTGGTGAGGACAGTTTGGTGGAGCAGATAAAAAAAGCTTCCAGACAAATATGCCGTTGCCTTCTGCTTTGCATGATGCGGCGATGCAGTTTTACCGCCAGTATCTTATTGTGGGCGGGATGCCGGAGTGCGTAATGCAGTTCGTCCAGACAAGAGATCATATCCTTGTACGCCATACGCAGGACACCATCCTTGCAAGTTATTTCAATGATATGAGTAAGTATAACAATCTGAATGAAATCAAGAAAACCAGACTTGTCTATGACAACATTACCGTACAGCTCTCCAAAAAGAATACCCGTTTTCAATATAAGCTGATTAAAAAAGGCGGACGGGCTTCCGAATTCGAGAACGCTATCGAATGGCTCTGTCTGTCTGGTATCGTATCACAGATCTATAAGGTGGAACAGATCAAGAAGCCTTTGGAAAATTACCGTGATATCGATGCGTTCAAGATTTATGTTTCCGATTTGGGTCTGCTTTGTGCAAAGAAAGAACTGGTGGCAAATGATGTCCTGTATATGGTAGAGCAAATCAATGATTTTAAGGGCGGTATGGCTGAAAACTATGTCAATGTGCAGCTTTCTATTAACGGCTATACGACCTATTATTGGGAATCCGGACGTGGAGCTGAGATCGATTTTATCATTCAGCGTGACGGACAGCTTATTCCAATCGAGGTCAAATCTGCCGATAACACCAAAGCAAAGAGTTTAAGGGTGTATATGGACACCTATCAGCCCGCCTATGCGATTAAGCTATCTTCTAAAAATTTCGGCTTTCAGGATAACAAGAAGATAGTTCCTCTGTATGCCGCATTTTGTATCTAAACGACAATTCTCATATAATATTTGTTGTGGATAAAAGAATTTAGTTATGCTACATTATAGATAATTGATTAATTCTGGGAGGTGATCTTGTGGGCAAATATCTGAATCCGGGAAGTGTTAATTTTGAGGAGGCGTTGAATTCAGCTATATATGTGGATAAGACGGATATGGTTGTATATGTTAATTCTGTCGTCAAAACAAAGCAGAAGTATATGTGCGTGTCAAGACCTAGAAGATTTGGCAAGACCATGGCGGCTGACATGCTTTGTGCTTACTATGGAAAGGGAGATAGCAGGCAGTTTTTTGATGACAGGAAGATAGCAGAGTATGCGGAATGGGAAACATATACCATACCCGGTAGCTGTTTACGGGCTAATCTCTAACTGAATGACATTGGGAAATACATTACTTAATTTATATATATCGCCTGACCTTAACATAGATCTTCCCCTTCCGTGTGCTGCCTCCGGTACCGGCGAAAATAAACTTTCCATGCCCGCGCACGGAGAAGACATCCCCCTCCTTAAGAACAGCGCTGTTCCGTCCTGTGACATGTCCGTTCAGGGTGACCCGTTTGTCCGCAAAAAGAGACAGAGCTTCCTTGCGGGAGCACTTTAGCAGGGTTGCCAGAACACCATCCAGTCGCAGGGATGCAACCGGGAATTCCTCATCTGCAAGCGTTGGCTGCAAGGCGGGGATATCCAGACCGGTAACCTCGCACTTTACGTTCGTGTGCTTAACCTTTGTAAGTTCTTTACAGATATAGTCCGACATTTTTTCCAGACAGAACAGATAGGCGGTTTTCTCTTTTACCAGAATATCCCCCAGTGTGTCCCGCTCAATGCCGAGGTGCATAAGGGCACCCAGAAAATCACGATGGGTTAAATCGTCACTGAATTTTTCCAACAGGGGTGTGATCCGTATCACGGCAATGGGAAACTGTCCGGCGTATCCGAAGATCTCCTCCGACCCGAACCCGATGACCTGTCGTTCGGCAAGCGCATATCCGCCAAAGCATTCATAAGGAATATAGGCAATCTCCTCCTGTATGTCCTCTAACACCGCAAGCTCCGCCGCAGATAAAAAGCTGCTGTATGTATAGATGTTCTGCTGATAGGCACGCTTGGCAAGATCCGTCAACCGTCCCTTTTGAATCTGATTTTCATTCATTGCGATATTCCTCCCAATCCGTGAATTATGATAGTATAACACCGCAGCAGAGGAATTACAATCCCTATCCTTATCATTTTTTTCTGCAAATTTCTCCCTCCTAATCTTTATTCCTGTGCGAGATTGTGATACAATACAAGGAACAAATGGAAGAAACTGGAGAATGGGACAATGAGATTTGTAATACAACGGGTGAAGCATGCCGGTGTCACCATCAATGGAGAAGTGACCGGTAGAATCGGACAAGGATTGCTGGTGTTGATCGGAATTGCGCAAGAGGATACAAGGCAGATTGCGGATAAGATGATCCGCAAATTGATTCATCTGCGTATCTTTGAGGATGAAAATGGAAAAACTAATGTCAATCTTTCCGATGTGCAGGGAGAGCTTCTGCTGGTGTCCCAGTTTACGCTGTATGCAGACTGTAAGAAAGGAAACAGACCTTCTTTTACCGGAGCGGGAAGCCCGGAGATGGCGAATGCGATGTATGACTATATCGTTTCGGAGTGCCGGAAGCAGGTTCCGGTGGTACAGACAGGCAGCTTTGGCGCAGATATGAAGGTAGATCTTTTGAATGACGGACCGTTTACGATATTACTTGACAGTGCAGAGATTGGTTGTTAGGAGGATGAGGGCATATGACAAAAGAACAGTTTCAGACATTATTAAAACAGAAAATTTTTGTACTGGATGGCGCAACCGGAACGAATCTGCAAAAGGCGGGCATGCCCACAGGAGCCTGTCCGGAGGCATGGATTCTGGATCATCCGGAGGTGTTGATTCATTTGCAGATGGATTACATCAATGCCGGAAGCAATATCATTTATGCCCCTACCTTCGGCGGGAACCGGATCAAGCTGGAGGAATATGGACTGGATCGGGAACTGGAGCAGATCAATGCAAAGCTGGTCGCCCTGTCAAAGGAGGCTGTGGCGAGAACCGGGTACCGGGCGTATGTTGCCGGGAATCTGACGATGACCGGACGACAGCTTTATCCCATTGGCAATCTGAAGCTGGAGGAATTGATCGATGTCTATAAGGAACAGATCCGGTGTCTGGTTGCGGCGAAGGTAGATCTTCTGGTTGTGGAGACGATGATGAGTCTGGCTGAGGCGAGAGCTGCCCTGATCGCAGCGCGTGAGACCTGTGATCTGCCGGTGATCATCAGTATGACCTACAATGAGGATGGAAGAACGCTCTATGGAACACAGCCGGAGACAGCGGTGGTGGTCTTGCAGAGCCTTGGCGCGGATGCCATCGGAATCAACTGTTCCACGGGACCGGAGGAGATGATCCCGTTGGTAGAGCGTATGCGCAGATATGCCAACCTCCCGATCCTTGCAAAACCCAATGCCGGTATGCCGGAGCTGGTGGATGGAGAAACCGTCTATGCGATGACACCGGAGCAGTTTGCAGGATACGGAAGAAGGCTCGTGGAAGCGGGAGCGGGAATCATCGGTGGCTGCTGTGGGACGACGAAGGAGCATATCACAGCGTTGGCGCAGACCGTGCGTTTGATGGAGGTGCCGGAGGTGTCACATCAGAAACGACGCCTTCTGGCATCCGAGCGGCAGATGCTGGAGATTGATATAGACGGAGGATTTCTCGTGGTCGGAGAGCGGATCAATCCAACCGGTAAGAAGAAGCTTCAGGAACAACTGCGGGAGGACTGTCTGGATCTCGTGGTTCAGATGGCAGAGGAGCAGGAGGAAAACGGAGCTGCCATTCTGGATATCAATGTGGGTATGAATGGGATTGACGAGGATGAGATGATGCAGAAGGTTCTCTATGAAGTCACAAGCACGGTAAACCTTCCGCTGTGTATCGATTCGTCCTATGTGAATGTCATTGAACATGCGCTCCGGATCTATCCGGGACGTGCCCTGATCAATTCCATTTCATTAGAGAGAGAGAAGTTTGAGAAATTACTGCCGATTGCGAAGCGATATGGAGCCATGTTTATTCTGCTCCCGCTTTCGGATGATGGACTGCCGAAGGATCTTGAGGAGAAGAAGCAGATCATCCGGACCATATAT
>JAFVCQ010000151.1 GCA_017479085.1 Lachnospiraceae bacterium
GGTGATACTGAATCTTTTGTTGTCTGTTGTCCATCAGGCACCTCCTCCTGCAGGAAACCTTACAGCGGATGCAATGTCCGGACAACAATGAAAGCACTGTTTCCCTTTTCCTCTGAAATCTCCTGCTTTTGTTGAAATAATCTTGGTAAAAGCACTTGAAATTTCAGATGATCGGGAATATCAGATAACATGAATATTCAATATATATGAGAAATGTCTTATGCCTTTGGATAGAGTATAGCACAGCCACCGATTGGTTGCAAGATATTCTTTTTTCCGGCTGAATAATGCTTTACACCTAAAAATCATTTTGATATAATATATATATGATGGGGTTCTGAAGGATCACATTGCCAGTCCGGATCGACGACAAAGGTTTATGCAATCAGGTAAAATAGAGCGAAAAACTGAAGGTGTAAGGTTCTGTCATGCAGCGAAGGACTTTACGCTTTTTTAGAAAAGAGGTTTGATATGTTAAATCAGAATTATATTGACATGTGCGGACAAAAGTCCGTCATCCGCGAGCTCTTCGCCTATGGAAGTGAACGAGCCAAAGAGATCGGCTATGAGAATGTATTCGATTACAGTCTCGGCAATCCGTCCGTTCCTGTGCCGGAGACCTTTACACGGGAGATGATACGTCTCTTACAGGATGAGAATCCGGTGGCACTGCACGGATATTCTCCCAGTCTCGGAATCGATTCTGTCCGGGAGGACGTTGCCACATCCCTGAATATCCGGTTTGATATGCATTATGAGAAGAAGGATATCTTTATGGTGAGCGGTGCTGCAGGCGCGATTGCACACGCTGCAAGAGCGGTCACCGTACCGGGAGATGAGATTCTTACTTTTGCACCTTATTTCCCCGAATACCAACCTTACATTGCAGCAACCGGAGCCGTGCTGAAGGTCGTGCCGGCTGACGTCTCTACCTTCCAGATCAACTTCGATGCATTTCTGGATCTGTTGAATGAAAAGGTAATGGCTGTACTGATCAACACACCGAACAATCCGTCCGGTATCGTATATTCAACCGGGACGATCGACAAACTCGCAATGATTCTGACCGAGAAGGAGAAGGAGTTCGGACATCCGATCTATATCCTTTCGGATGAACCTTACCGTGAGATCGTATTTCATGATGTGGATGCTCCGTTTGTCGCTGCACACTATAACCATACTCTCACCTGCTATTCCTTCAGCAAATCCCTGTCCCTCCCCGGAGAGCGGATCGGATACATAGCGGTCAATCCGGCCTGTGAGGATTCTGCCCTGTTAGTGGACATGTTCGGCCAGATTTCCCGTGGAATCGGACACAACTGTCCGCCAAGTATCATTCAGCTTGCTGTTGCAAAGACTCTGTATGATACGGCTGATCTGTCGGTGTATGAACAGAATAAGAACATCTTATATACGGAACTGACGAAAATGGGATTCGATATCGTTGAACCGGGCGGTACGTTCTATATGTTCCCGAAAGCGTTAGAGGAGGATGCAGTGGCATTCTCCAATCAGGCAAAGGAGTTGGATCTGCTGCTTGTGCCAAGTAACTCCTTCGGGGTGACAGGACATTTCCGTATCAGCTACTGCATCCCTACCGAGAAGGTGGAACGCTCCATTCCGGCTTTCCAAAAGCTGGCTGACCGGTATCTTGCCTGAACAGGCATAAAGAGATAATGGCATTGGACAACTTCGGGTTCGACTATGGTCTATTGGGATAATTGTTCATCCAAAAATCAGTCAATCTTGATATAGTTATACGCATCCGACACCTGATCCTTGATCCGTTCGACCGCCTCTTTTGTATCCACATCCCCACCGGACAGATACTCCGAAAGTACATTATCTACATATCCGTTCATACGGGTATCGTACACACTTGCACAGCTTACATCTACCTTCTGTGCGACTGCGTCAAAGACCGGCAGGGGATTCGTCTCCCCCTTTCCCTCCACAACGCCTTTTCCTGCGTCAATCAGGGACTGCACTGCCTTGCGGTTATTGACAAACCCGCAGGTCTTCTCGCCCATCATCGTCATCGTATCGGTATCACAGCAGATCGTGCGCAGGATCAAAGCTGCAAGCCCGGTATCGGGACACTCTTTTCCGACTGCCAGCCATGTGCCGCCCCAATGAAATGTCGCCGGCCCTTCGCAGATCCTGTAATCTCCCTCATGCAGCTCCGGCTGCAAGGCCCAGTTATAGAACTGCGGAGTGCCGAAATAACAGAACACATCCTTATCCATATTGGCATTCCATTCCTCTGTCTCCACTCTTGTGCCGCTTGTATAATCTCTGTCGTTCAGTTTTTTGGCCATTTCCAAATACTGTGTCACCCATTT
This sequence comes from Lachnospiraceae bacterium, assembly GCA_017479085.1. Taxonomy (GTDB): domain Bacteria; phylum Bacillota; class Clostridia; order Lachnospirales; family Lachnospiraceae; genus CAG-590. The sequence goes on from JAFVCQ010000151.1 coordinate 2,343, forward strand.
GTCTATATTCAGATGTTCATCCGTTACCCACGGTACCGTCTTGGTATCCATATACGGAAACTTCACATCATCCGGGCCGGACACCATCTTGTAACCGGCCTCCTGCATCTTCTCTGCGGTATCCAGAAAACGGGTCCAGTTCGACACTGCATCCTGTACCACCTCCGGCTCACCGGAACCAAGCACCTGTTCGGCAAGATCTGCCCGATAACACAGCACCCCCGGTGTCGCATACCATGTCAGCGCTTTCACATCTCCCTCATAGGTGGTGTAATCCAATGTATAGGGATACATATTCTGATAGTCCTCCCCGCCAATCCCGACCCCAGTCATAGGCAATGTATAATCAGACTGCACATAGTCCAGTGCAATACTGTTATCCAGTACCACAATAGACGGATACTGTGCCGCCTCCTCGTAATGACTTTGGAGCAGAGTCTCCAGCGTGGCACTATAATCTCCCGAATTGGCACCCACCTCCAGATTCACATACTCCACCCGGCCGGCATACTGTGGATATTTGTCCTTAAAATACTGTAATTGTTCCTCAAAGTCATCATTCCACGAATACACATACAGCACATCCCCCTCCTCTGATGGCAGAGATTCCTTCGGGGATTGGGCAGATCCATTCTCTTCCGGCGCTTCCGTACTGTCCGCGCCTGTATCCGCTTCCTCTGTCCGGGTTCTTTCTGTCGTGTTTTCCTGTTCTGTTCCACTGTCCTGCTCCGGTGGTGTCTGCTTCCCTGTACAGGCACACAGCGACATCCCCATCGCAAGCAGAACGGCCAGCCATCTGCTCTTCCTTGATTTCTTCACAAATATTCCTCCTGTTTCACGCCATTCAAACTACAGATCCGGGCTATTCTACGTTCATGATCTGACGCTTTCCCGCCATCTCGTCACTCTCCAAATACTCATCATAGGTTGTCATCTTATCGATCAGTCCGGTCGCAGTCAGCTCCATGATCCGGTTCGCTGTTGTCTGGATAAACTGGTGATCCTGTGACGAGAACAGAACCACACCCGGGAACTTGATCAGCCCGTTATTCAGGGCTGTGATCGACTCCATGTCCAGATGATTGGTCGGCTCATCCAGCACCAGTACATTTGAACCCATGATCATCATTTTGGACAGCAGGCACCGCACCTTCTCTCCTCCGGACAGCACCCTGACCTTCTTCACACCATCATCACCGGCAAACAGCATCCTTCCCAAAAATCCACGCACATAGGTCGGATCCTTTTCCTCTGAAAACTGGGTCAGCCAGTCCACAATCGTCAGGTCGTTGTCAAACTCCCTCGTGTTATCCTTCGGGAAATAGCCCTGTGAGGTGGTCACGCCCCATTTATAGCTGCCCTCATCCGGTTCCTCTTCACCGGCCAGGATCTTGAACAGCATCGTCGTGGCAAGGGTATTCGGCCCCACGAATGCCACCTTATCCTCACGTCCGATCGTAAACGAGATATTATCTAAGAGCTTCTCCCCATCCACTGTCTTGGACAGATTCTCCACGGTCAGCACTTCATTTCCAATCTCACGATTCGGACGGAAATCAATATATGGGTACTTCCGGCTGGACGGACGGATATCCTCCAATTGAATCTTCTCCAATGCACGCTTTCTGGAGGTTGCCTGTTTGGACTTGGATGCATTGGCAGAGAACCGCTGAATGAATTCCTGAAGCTCCTTGATTCGCTCCTCCTTCTTCTTGTTGGCCTCTTTCATCTGCTTGATCATCAACTGGCTGGACTCATACCAGAAATCATAGTTGCCGGCATACAGTTGGATCTTGCCATAGTCGATATCTGCAATATGGGTACACACTTTATTCAGGAAATAACGGTCATGGGATACCACGATCACCGTATTGTCATAGTTGATCAAATTCTCCTACAGCCATGAGATGGCATCCTGATCCAAATGGTTGGTCGGCTCATCAAACAGCAGCTCATCCGGATTGCCAAACA
>JAFVCQ010000152.1 GCA_017479085.1 Lachnospiraceae bacterium
AAGCGGCAATCAGTCACGCCGACCGTACTCTTAAAGAGCATTTCCGTCCAGACGGAAGTTGCTTTCACGTAGTGGATTATGACCCTTCCACAGGTGAAGTCAGAAAAAGAAATACCGCTCAAGGATTATCTGATTCGTCCATATGGAGCCGTGGTCAAGCGTGGGCTATATATGGATATACCATGATGTTTCGATATACCGGTGAACGAAAGTATCTTGAGCAGGTTCAAAAGACGTTCAAGATGATGAAGAATCATCCGGATATGCCCGCCGACTGTATCCCCTGGTGGGATATGTGCGCCTTTGCCCAGACTGGCCAAAGCACACCGAAATACGCCTCTGCTGCGTCAGTTATTGACTCTGCGTTATATGAATTATGCATTATGGATTCCGCGAACTACCAAGAATACAAGGTTTTTGATGACAAAATAATCTCCTCGTTGGAAAGCGCAGAGTATCTGGCCAATTACGGGGAAAACGGCAACTTTATTATTAAGCATTCTTCTGGCAATGTGCCTGCACATTCTGAAGTAGATGTCCCCTTGAACTATGCCGATTACTATTTTCTCGAAGCGCTGTATAGAAAATCCCAATTAGAGAAAAAATAATGAAGACTATAATCAATCTTTTTGTACTTCTGACCATATCATTTTCTGCAGTAGCTCAAGTGACAATTTACCCGAGCATTCCTTGTGGCCAGATCAAACCAATGAATGCAGTCAACAATGGTCCGCGTATGGAGCAGACCGACGGCTCACAGACTATGGTCAGTTCGTTAAATTATTTCAAAGCGGCGAATATGGGCTATTCCCGGAATCACGATGCTTCCGGCTGTGATTATTATGGCGGCTTCCACATCGTGGACATTGCCCAATTGTTCCCGGATTTTTCAAAGAATCCGAATAATCCGGAATCGTATGATTTCACACTTACAGATGCATATGTGAAGTATATTCTAAGTACCGGCATGGAGGTCTTTTTCCGGCTTGGGCAGAGTATTGAACAATACTCAAAAAAATATGATGTATGGCCACCCAGGGACTTCAAGAAGTGGGCAGTCATTGCCGAGCACGTTATCCGTCACTATAACGAGGGGTGGGCGGAAGGCTACCATTTTGGCATCCGTTATTGGGAAATATGGAATGAGCCAGATCTCGACTGGAACAATGGTGACTGGAAAACAGCCCCAAGAACGTGGGGAGGTTCACCAGAACAGTTCTTCGACTTCTATGAAACTGCGGCAAAGCACCTGAAAAAAACCTTTCCTGACCTTAAGATTGGCGGGCCGGCTCTTTCCGGGTCGGATATTGAAGACAAGCAGGTACCGAAATGGTTCGAGTTATTTATCAGTGAGATGTCTGCACGACAGGTTCCGTTGGACTTCTTCTCCTGGCATCGGTACGATTATGTGCCGGAGCGTTTTACGGACCAGTCATATCAGGTCAGAACAATACTGGATAAATACGGCTATAGCGCTACAGAATCCAATCTCAACGAGTGGACTTATATGAAGAGTTGGACCGACGATTTCACTCATTCTATGGAGACTATAGGCACGGTGCGCGGAAGTGCTTTCTTCTGCGCAGTAATGCAGGAGTGTCAGAATGCCCCTTTAGATATGCTGATGTACTATGACTCCAGGCCCAATACGAACTATAATGGTATCATCAATTTTCGCACAAACACCCCATTACCAGGCTATTGGGCATTTTATGCCTGGGGGAAGCTTCGTATGTTGGGAACCCAGGTGAGCGCTTCAAGCCTTGACCAGGAAGTGAGAGTAACCGCGGCAAAGGGTGTGGATGGCTCTCTCGGAATACTCATAAATCGTTATGTTGAAGACGAGAACATAACATCACTCAAGCCGGTTAAGGTCCGTTTAGATAACGGCATCTTCACGGACAAAGTCCGATGCCATATTCTAGACAAGTACAACTTCTATTCCGAATACCCTGCAGCCCTCCAGGAAGATGGCACGTTGTTAGTTAATCTTTGGCCAACATCCTTTGTGTATATTGAGCAATAAATTACCCCGCCAAGAGGCGGGGTAATTTATTATATATCAAGTTGTTGTTTACTCCATTACCGATGAGGCAAGAACAGCCCTGACCGGAAGCCCTTTATAGTGTACAAGATTATCAAAATCATCTTCGGCAGAAATACCATTTGAAGTACTGGGAACAAAGAAATAAGATTGATCCCAACACACATTTGGCTTAGATCTATTAACCTTATCTGCTGTCCATACAGCGTGCTGGTAGCTTCCGCCGTAATCGGTAGTTCCAGTACCTTCTTTTCGTCCAGTAATTGGAATGAACAACTCACCAACCTGAACACCGCTATGACCACTTTTTGTTACTCGGTTACTAGGTGAATGCGTGCCAAGTGCCAGAAACTCCAAAAGATGAGGCATCCTCCAGGCAACTCCCCATTTTACTCGGGCTACGTCATACCTTGAACCTGCAATGGTGCAATATCCAGTACTAGATGCTATCTTGCTTTTTACACTAATAACATCATCGTTACCGCCACCGTAATAGGCATAATTCTCTTGTGTATAATTTGTCTTCTCATTAATCTCACCAAAACCATAGAATTTGCCTGTTTCATAGTCATTATTAGCTTCCATATTAAATGGTGCCCAATACGTATCAACCGTTGTGGCAGACTGTTGCAAAGCGCCACTTCTCCACGATCCGCTCACAGATGATGACGATGTAATCCTTATCGCATCCGAAACCCTTGGCCTTTTTATGAGTTCTGATGATGATAGATCGAATGTGCGTATATTTCCACCTTTCCCGGAGATATCATCTCCTAGGACCCACCCGTTTGACTCTGTTGCATTGGCGGAAATATCATTCATAATTGTTATGATTACTCCACTATGAGTATTCCCCTTTTGGTCGCCGAAATCCTCAAACAAAGAAAAACTGATGGACGGAACAGCTATATAAACAACATCACCAGAAGTAGAGGCAGTTTCCAATGTGATGACAGAGGTATTGCCAGATTCGAATGCAGCATACGCGCCATTATCATTATCAGCATATTGATCGGTGTTGTACCACTTTCTTTCTGGCCCGTCCGAAGAAACTTTCCAATAAGCTGACGGGGTATATTCTATGCACTTTATTCCAGCAGGAAGTATGATTCTCATTATGTAGGAATAACTGGTGCTGAAAGTAAAAGACGGATTGACACCGGTGGCGGTTGCTTTTACATAGTTATAATCATCTACTCCGGAGAGCGTACCTGTCTGTCCTTTGTAACTGCAATGAATCTCGGTTCCTTCGGCTTCGACGGTTGAATGGTTGCCAAGGATGGCTATCCACTCGGTTTCAGCGGTAACACCTTCTGTTTCCGTCTTAAACGTTGCAGATGTAGAGTTTTCTCCGCTCACAAGTGTAAATTCAACGACAGATACTTCTCCACCCGTCTTTTGGATTGCCTTGAAAGAATCACCCACCTCCCATTTAGAACTTAGTCCGCTACCTCCACCAGGAGTATTCTCTGTATATGAGAGTTTCGTAAGCGGCATAACTGCCGTAGCAGTAATCACCTGCTTGCCTTCTTGGGTTAGTTCAGGTTCTACTACTTCTTGTTTACTACAGGCCATGATAGCCACAGCAAGGATTGACAACTCGAAAA
>JAFVCQ010000153.1 GCA_017479085.1 Lachnospiraceae bacterium
TACAGGTGTTCAGATACTCAAACCATTGCTCTGACTGCTCCCAGTATGACTGATACTGCTCAATATTGCGTTCCTGCTTGGCATCAATGGCGGCTGCCACCAGATCCAGATAATATTCAGACATGTAGTAGATATTCTTTTCCATAATGCCATTCTCTGATTCCACAAGGTTGCGGTTCAAACGCTTCAGAAGCTCCCGATACCTTGCCTCACATTCATAGAACCGGTTCAGGGCAAACGAATCCCTCGTGTTCAGATACTCCTTCACACAAACCTGCACTTCATCCAGTGTACCGGAAAGCTCCATCAGATTCCGGTTACCCACATAGGTCTGATCCACATTCTCAATAATGGCATTCATGTTATTATAAATATACAGATTCACAAGAAATAATACAAAGAGTGTAAGCAAAAAAATACTGACTGCCTGACTCTGAAAAGACAATCGTTTACTCATCATTCAAGTACCTCTCTACATTCTCCTTTGTGATGACAACATCATCTACTATGATATGGTCATTCACACTTCTGTTCTCAATGTAGTAATTCAAGGCATCAATGCAGTATGTACCCACCTGTGCGGTATCCACATCAATCAGTGCAGCCACGGTTCCCTCCTGTACCGCCCGCAACAGGAATTCAGAGATACATGTGCCTATGATCTGTACCTCGTCCTCCAGATCATAATCGATCACGGATTGATAAACCCTCTGGGTATCGCTTTCATTCATACAGATCAGAATGTCCGGACGATCCTCACCGGTCAAAATAGCGCGAATCCGGTTTGAGCGACGGGAACCCGTAACCGGGTTCACCACTTTCGTCTCAAACTGCACTTGCAAATGATTCCCTTCATTCTTCAGAGTCTCTTCAATTCCGGTCTGAATCCGGCTTATATCTGCGTTCTTTTCCGTTAATAAAACAACCTTCGGTTCTCTCGTATGCGCAATATCAATAATCAGACGTCCATACTCTCTTCCCAGATCATAGTCGCCCAATTCAATGAAACTTCGTCTCCTGCTTCCGGGACAATCTGACCGAATCGTAACAACCGGAATCCCAAGTTCAGAGGCCTGATTGATACAATGGCGAACCTCATCCTCCTCGGAACCCTCTAAGATAATCCCATCTACCTGCATGGACATGGCCATCTTCAGATAATCTGCATCTTCATAATTCGCATCCAGAAAATTCTCCAGTTGTTCCACATACACACCATGGATCTGTCCGTATTCCCTCGCCTTCTCAAAGATCCGATCCGACACATAGGTATTACCGGTTCGACTCACAAACATATAATGCCTTGTATAAGTCCCTATTTGACTCTCTGCCCGCCAAATCCGCTTCTGCGTTATAAAGATCAGTCCTACGATCGTAACCAAAAGCAGAAAAAGCATCAGAATGACAAAGAATCCATACCGGTCTAAAATCTTGCCTGTTCCTCTCGTGACCTGTCGTTTTCCATTCGTCTGAGATGCCACTCCAACACACTTCCCTTAGATAACAAACTGATCGACTACCTGACTCAGATCATCTGAGCTTGACTTTGTTTGACTGGACAGCTCATATACCTTGCTGACCATCTCCAGCAGATGCTTCGATCCGGTCTCCACATCGGAAATACCAACGGTACTCTCATCAATACTCTCGGAAATCTCATTCACACCCAGCTTGATATCCTCTGTCATTGCATGCAATGCCTCTACCGACTTATTAATCCGAAGCATATTCGTCTCAATATCTCTGGAATTACGGAAATACACATCACTCATACTTATAAAATGCTCATAGTCCTTCATAACAGTTCCCTCTAAGAAGTCCACTACCCGTTCCAGACATTGTAATGTATCATCTGTTACCGCACGGATATGTTCCGTCGTTTCCATAATGCTTGTTGCAAGGCCGTTGGAACGTTGGGACAGATTCCCAATCTCTCCGGCAACCACAGCAAACCCCTTACCCTGTTCGCCCGCCCGGGCTGCCTCAATCGATGCATTCAGCGCCAAAAGCTCTGTCTGGTCGATAATCTCCACAATACCGGTCGTTAACTGATTAATCTTCTCAATCTCTTTAGACCGTTCCACAATCTCATGGGACTCCTTTCTCAGGATCTGATACATCTCCCTCGTTCTCTGAGTCGCCATCTCCGTACTGGATCTCATAGACTCTGCATCACGAATCACCCGGTTCACCACAGATACACCCTTCTGTGCCTGTGCATTGATCTCACTTACATTCTCGTTGATTCCACCAATACTGGTATCAATATGCTTTGCACTCTCCTGATTATTCTTCATAAGATCAGAGAGCGCAGATGCAGTATGGCTGTTCTGCTCCGAGTGATTCTCCAACATTCCCACCATCTCATCCAAGTTATCCGAATCTGTTACCAAATCTCCAGATACCGCTGACATCTTCTCAACCATCCGAACCAGTACCTGCTGCAGCTTCTCCATGGCACGACTCATATCACCGATCTCATCCTTGCGCACCAAACCCTTCTCCAATTCATTCTGACTGGTAAAATCCAATGTCGCACACTGCCCAATTACGTGGTTGACCTGTTTGATCGGCCCCATTACAATCTTTGCAAAAATTAAAGAAACTACCAGTGCTACCACGATTGCAATCAATGCAGCCTCCAGATTCGTTCTCACCAGATCCGAAGCCATGCTGACTGCATCACCTCGCTCTGCAATGATGACCACAATACTTCCAATACTGTCAAGTACATAGTAGCCTGCGATCCATTCCTCGCCATCTTCCTCATATTCTACCACCTTCGGCTCAATGTCCGGATTCAGACCACTGTTCACTTCTTCCACGATCTTACTCACCAGCTCATTCGTGTTCTCCTCACCAATCATCGTCTCATCCGGATGATATAAGATCTTGTTGCTGGAACTGACAAAATATGGATAACAGGATTCTACACCATCCACCTTAACATCCTTGAACAGATCCTGCAGATCTTCAATCAGAAGCATGGAATACCCATTCTCCTGAATCCGAATCTCCACCATCTGCCCGTATGCCTTTGCCAGATTCAACATATTATTGGATACACTGTCTGCAATCATAACCTGCGCACGAGGCAGAGATATAATTAAATTAATCACAACAGCCACCGCTGCACATAACATGCCCATCAGTGCTACCTTTGGCTTTAACTTCATACCTACCCCTCCGTTCTCACGATACATCTGAGATACATTATACTATGTTCCTGTCAAAATGGAAAGAATTTTGTTAAAAATTAATCAAAACAAAACCGTAGAAGCTTAAAAAGGTGCACAGCAATTATTTCTGCACACCTTGAATCCGGAATCACTTCTTCACTATTCTGATGTTTTGTCGTTCCCGTAATCTCCATAGGTGCCATAATAGCGTCCGTAGTAACCCTTGCCGTAATAACCGTAGCCCTTACCGCCCATCTCAACCTTATTCAGGACAGCCCCCAAAATGCGACATCCGCTCTGTTCTAACTGTTTCTTCACACGCTGTACGATCTTATAGCTGACGTTATCTGTCTCAATGACAGTGATTGCACCGTCACTTTCCTTTGCAACAATCGCTGCATCAATTACACTTCCAAGCGGTGGACAGTCAATGATGATATAGTCATAGGTTTCCCTCTCGACCGCTAACATACTCTTGAACCGGTCATTCCCCAGCAGCTCTGCCGGATTCGGCGCTACCTGACCGGTAAAAATAATACTCAGATTCTCTACATTCGTGTCATACACCACATCCTTAAGTTCTGCCTGTCCACTCAGATAATGTGTCAGTCCCTTTGTCTCGATATCCACTCCATAACGTGCGATCGTAACGGATTTACGAATATCTGCATCCACATAGAGAACCCTCTTTCCATCCTCTGCAAGTGCTTTGGCAAGATTAAAGGATACAGCCGATTTTCCCTCATTCGGTACCGAACTCGTCAGTGCAATAACATGAATATCATCTCCTGCAAAGCTGATATTCGTTCTCAACGTCTTATATGCTTCATTTGTCTTGAAATCCAATTCTATATTCTTCTCAAAATTAACCTTCATGAAATTTCCTTCCTATTCCTATCAGCAATAAAATCTTTTCTCTATGCATTCTGTTTGGCAGCGTTCCGCTTTGCAGCCTTACGCTTCTGTCTTCGCATTCTTGCTGCATCTTTATCATGCCCTCTGGTACTCCGTTTGGACACACCTTCCTCTAACGGAATCAGTCCCAACGTATTGATTCCCAGATACTTCTCCACATCCTCTGTCGTCTGGATCGCATCGTTCATCAGATAGATCACAATGATACAGGCCACTGATAATACAAAACCGAGAACCGCACCAATCGCTGCATTTTTCATCAGACTTGGACTGGTCGGTGTCTCTGCCACATGACCATAATCCAAAACATTTGGTCCCTGCGTTTCCATGATCTCTCCCATACATACCGAAGAGATATCTGAGAGCTTGTCCACGATCGTCTTTGCCATATACGGATCGTTATGTTGAACGGTAATCTTCAGAAAACGGCTGTTCGTCGGATTCTCTACCGAAATTGTATTTACCAGTTGTGCATATGTCATGTTCAGCTCCAATTCCTGAATCACCTGATCCACAACCGGACGACTGGTGATGAACACCTGATAATCCTGTGTCAAAGAGGTTCCCATCTGCAGATCTGTCAGGGACGTAATACTGGTTGATTTGGATAATACATACATCCATGAGGTGGAACTGTAAACCGGTTTTATGAAAGCTGTCGTATATCCGGCAGAAATCCCCAGTCCCAAAGCCGTCACCAAAATAATAATCCAGATCTTGCCAAGTAATACATAAAATAACTCTCTTAAATCAATTTCAATTTCATCATTTTTTTCTTCGTACATGTCCTTTTCTCCTATATCTCTTTTTATAATATAAGGTTATCTTTACTCTCTAATCTATAATATATTGATTCTCAATCATTTTTTTCGCATTGTTCACAAACATCTGCTCTAATGCATCCACTCCGCATTTCTTTTCAATCCACGCCACATAATCTGTAATGTAGGGAGCCCGATTCTCCAAGTCATGTGCATCGGTACCGAAAAAACTGATGTAACCCTCCCTGACCAGCTTCTTACACCATCTGGCATCCTCATCCAACAATCCTCCATACACACTGGAGATATTCATCTGCAGGTAAGTCTCCATCCGAACCAGTTCATCAATCCGCTCCAAATGCTTGAACAGACAGCGGTATCGCTCCACATGGGCAATGATCGGTCGATATCTCGCATTCGTGAGTTTTCGTATAGCCTGATACAACTGATTATAACTGATTCGGATGTTAAACTCAACCAGTACATACTTCGTATCATTCATGGTCTGTATCAACCCTGCCTTCAGATCATCCACAATTCCGTCTTCATACAGAATCTCATTGCCAAGATACAACTGCATATCGGGATATTTTCGATGTACTTCCTGCTTAAAGTCCACAAAACGCTTCTTCAATTCTTCTTTGTTATACTGATTCCTGCCACGCATATAGTGGGGGGTCAGCATTACATTTCGCGTCCCCTCCTGATAGGCAATGTCCAGCATTGCCATGGACTCCTCCAACGATTGGGATCCATCATCCACTCCCGGCAGAATATGGCTGTGAATATCAAAATATTCCATTCTGTGCTCTCCTATGTTACCGTCTTCTACTTATTCATTCGTTGTATTGTTGACTACCGTCTTATAAACACCGATCAGGATCATCCCGAACACAACACCAAATGCCACAACACTGGTCATTACTTTCATGCTCCAATTGACACATTCCATAATAAATAAATACAGATAATCCGGCTCAATATACAGGTTCTGATACGGCTTATTGACCAGCATCACAATCACAAACAGAATCATGATTCCACTTGCTGCCAACTCCGCCACAGCGATATGCTTGATTCCACGGTCTCTGCGCTGATCCATAAAAAGCATCAAACCTACACCGATTACCGTATTGAGAATCAGAAACATACCCGCCCGGCTGAATAACTGCATATAACTTCGCTTCATATTGTAGATATAAGGTGTCACATTGCTGTCCGGAATCACCGTATCCATGTCACCATTCAATATCTTAATGGAATTCTGCTTGATCGTAAACTGATACTCCTCATAAGTTGCAATATCCCTCGCTGCGGTCAGATCCGCTCCCTCTGCCACACGCTTCGCAATGTCTGACACATACTCCGAATATGCATAATTAAAGTATCCGCTGCTCTGCATATTCTGCATAATCGTGTCCTGATTAAACAGACTGACATAGGTTCCAAGCAGTACAAACACTCCAATCATGCTGACTGCAGTAGTGACGGTCAGAATATTACGCGTATATCGCCGTATCTTCCTCCGCTTACTGTGTCCCGGTCTGGCTCTCCGGTTCTTTGGACGTTTGAAACTCATGCACTTCTTCCCAAATAAAATTATGCCACAGATCAGCGTAATTGCAAGTATAATTCCCGAAATTCCATCAATTACCAAAATCGTATGTTCTGAGATCAATGGTTCAACCTTAGAAATATTGATCTCTCCACTGTCCGTCGTAATGACAATATCTTGCTTGTCCAGTTGAACAGAAGCAGATGCATCTTCTTTATCCGGACGCTCCTTCAGCTTCGCTTTTGCTTCCGTCTGGTTCGACATGGCATCCCACACATCCACCCCTGTACCGGGGTCACTTACTTCTGTGTCTGGTGTATTCCCGCTCTCCGTCGTTGTCGCCTCAGTAGAAGGCTTCTGTTTCCTATCATCTTCCCCTGTGCCATCCTGTTCCTCTGTAGCAGCAGGTGTCTCCGTAGCAGCAGGTGCCTCTGCGCTTCCCACCTCATACAAATACCCCTGCTCTACTCCCTCGGAAATATTCGCATACATCATGGAAATTGCCTCCGCAGCCTGCTCTGCAGTCAGATCCACATCGTCCGCTGATAGATATGCAGTCAGGGAATTGATATAGGAGGATCCCGCCCGATAAGTCTTACCTTCATAAGAAAACGTCCCACTTGCAGCAGCAATCACGCTCGCTTCATTGCTGTTGATTTCTCCTGCAAATGTAATCATCTTAGGACCAAGTACACCAAACAGCAGCGTCAGACCCATCAACCCATATAATCCTAAATGATTCTTTCTCGCTCTCATCTCAAACCCCTTATCCATCTCTTTCAGACTTTTTACTCTTATACATAGATTAAGCCGTTAGACATGTCGTCTAACAGCTTAATCTAAAATATCATATCATGTCATTGAAACAATATGCTTTAATTATTTTACAGTGATTGTAGCTACTCCGGCAGTCTTTAACTTAGCAAGAGCAGTAGAAGCGTCACCTGTGATTACAATATTGCTTCCTGAAACAGAATACTTATACTCTGTGCCATCAATCTTAACACTTGTAGCAGTAATCTCTGTAAATGTTACACCTTCAACCTTAATAGATGATACAGATGCAGGAGCAAATGCAATAGCAGATGCAATCTTATCTGTCTTCACGTTAACCTTAACCTTAACAGATGTAGTCTTAGCCTTTGCATTCTCAGATACCAGCTTACCGTTAATCTTAACATTCTTTCCATCATAGGTAGCTACATAATCTGTTCCATCAAGATTTACCTTGAAAGTATCAGTGGTTTTTACACCAGCAAGCTTAGCAGCAGAATCCAAGTCGGTTTGAACCTTAGATGCATCGGTATCCTTAAGAGTAACTTCCAGCGTAACCTCTTTATTAGCAACCGGAGCAACTGTTGTAGTCTTCTGAGCTTCAACCACCTCAGCAGCCTCAACTGTTACAGTTGCAGTTGCTTTCTTCTTCGTACCATCTGTAGAAGTTGCAGTGATCTTAGCGGTACCGGCAGCGATACCCTTTACAACACCCTTAGAACTTACAGTTGCAACCTTCGTGTTAGAAGATGCCCAAACAAGAGTCTTGTTCGGCTTCTTACCGCTTGTCTTAACAGTAGCCTTCAAAGTCTCAGAAGCACCAACCTTGATTGTAGTAGCGGTCTTGTTCAATGTAACCTTCGTTACCTTACCAGTTACAACCTTAACGGTTACGGTTGCTTTCTTCTTAGAGTTCTTCTTAGAAGTTACAGTGATCTTAGCGGTACCAGCCTTCTTAGCTGTGATAACACCCTTAGATGTTACAGTTGCAACAGACTTCTTAGAAGACTTATAGGTTACCTTCTGGTTAGCTGCCTTGTTCGGCTTAACGGTTACAGTTGTCTTCAAAGTAGCCTTCTTACCCTTTGTCAGAGTAATTGTCTTCTTACCTGTTGCCTTATCAACAGATGTTACCTTTGATACCTTAACAGTAGCTGCATTTGATGTGTTACCTGCCCCAACGCTTAAAGAAGCAACTAAAGCACAAGTAAGCACAAGTGTCTTTGCGAATTTCTTCATTTTTTCCTCTCCTTTATAGATATTTTAGATAAGTAGACTATAATATCTTTTTGCCCATCTGTCAACGGTTTTTTATTTTTTCGTCATAATAACCACAAAATATACATTTCCAGTCAATTTTTCAGAAACCTTTTCCAATGGAAATCCATGTATTTTCCAGATATTCCCATTTTATGTAAAGCGAACCAGTACGAGCTTTCGAATTCCGGCATCCGGTTTTCATCTGCACTGCAGCTTCCTATCACCAAATTCCTTTCAATAATTCCTGTACGGTGACCTTTTTTATCAGAAGATTTCCGGAATTGGCAGCAATTACCATGTTTTCCAATTGTTCCCGCCCACCGCTGCAAACCGATACCATATAGGATGTATCTTCTAACGGAACCGTTGCAAAATAAGCCTCCCGGCCCTCCACCACAGAGCATGTCCTGTCATATCTGTGAATCCGAAAAGAGGAAAGCGGGATCTGCAGCCCTCTTCCATCGCGTTTTATATATGCCTCCTTCATCGTCCAATAGGCAAGGAAGCGCCGGTTTCTCTCTTTCTCATCTCTTCCGTTTTGGATATCCTCATATTCCTCCCTGCAAAAAAAACGCTTTGCTATCCGATCCCGGTTCTGCATTTTTCTCTCTACATCCATTCCGACCGCCACATCACTGACAGCCAGTACCGCATACGATCCGGAATGGGACAGACTAAAGTCTGCCTTGCCAGTCTGTTCCACCAGCGATTCGACAAGCTCCGGCTTTCCCTGTATCCCATATTGATACCGGATCCCCTGAATCGGCAGTTCCAATGCTCTGCTTATCCCATACTGCATAAAAGCACTGGTCACAATGTAATGCCCGGCCCGCTCCCGCTGTTGCAATTTTCTAAAACGCTCCTGTCGTTCTTCCGGAAGAACAGAAAGCAGTGCTGCAAGCTCTCCCTCCGGAATATTTTCTTCTATATATATGTAGTAACACTCCAACATATCGCTGACACCATTTCCCTATCGTTCTCTTTTTTCTCACAATTCATACACATTTTTTTCACATTTAATCAATATACTAACACTTGTAAGAGCTTTTCATATATTTGAATCCTCTCCCCCTCATTTTGAAAAGGAATGTACCGTTTGGTACATTCCTTTTTGCATGACCAGAAGACTATGGAACTGTGCAAAAATAACTTGTGCACAGTTCCTAATCTTCCGACATCGACTCCTGCAATTGTTTATTTTTCTTATTGCGGATCGCTCGCAACAGAATCCCATGAACCAGATTAACATAGAGCAAGATTCCCAAAACCGATGCGATACCACATGCAAGGCACGTTGCTTTATTATAATAGGAAGAAAGTGTCATCTGTGCACTGCCTCCAAAAAACAGCATCACACCATCTGCAAGCGAATGCAGACTCCAGACCGGAAAACATCCTGTCACAAGCTGGCACAATCCAAAGAAAACCAGCATCAGCTCCCCTGCCAGATATGGATGCTTCGTCATATCCACCCATACCACCTCATCCGCTACTATGGTTTCCTCCGGGGTGAGCAGACGCAGGGTCTCTTCCTTCCTGCTCACAAACAGCTTCATAAAGATACGCCCCACTGCAGTCAGCAAAAAGGCCCACGCCACAATATAGAATACCATCAGCCATCTCCATCCCAACTGTGTCCGTATGACCGTATAGAGCGTAGAGTGAGCCAGAAATCCAGCTGTTCCCGGCACGCCACCAATACTCGCACAGGCGATCAGACACGAAAATCCCAGAACAGGATTGCCCTTACCGGATGCGATCAATCCCTTAATCTCATAGGTTTTCCGGGCGCGCACCTGCTCCAGTGCCACCATATACAGTGCAGCCAGAGAAAGACCGGACACCGGTATCATGAGAAAACTGCTCCAGAGCACCGAGACTCCATCTTCCCTGCCAAACACCATACAACTGATTGACAGAGCCTCAAAACCATTCATTCCGACAGCCACTCCCATCAGAATCTTCCGGATATCCGTTGACGTCAAAGCAATCAGAAGTCCCCAGACAATCGTCAACAGGCTCACCGGCAGTAAAATCCTTCCATAGAGGACGTTTTCGGATGAGGCACTGGCAACCAGAATCAAAAGTCCATAGATTCCCATTCGGGAGATCATGCTGCTCAGCAGTGCAGATGCTTCCATTATACTGTAAGCACTCCCGCGTGTAACCAACAATTGCAGCGGAAACAGACCGGAAAACATTGTGCACCCGACAAATAACAGCAGTCCTCCTGCCACCGCAGGATCGCTGTTCCCCTCCCAACCCGTCATGAGACCATTTTCTATCCGAATCGGAGTGTTCGTGTGAAGATGTATCAACAGCAGACCGATATGTGTAATCGCAATCGCTGCAATCAAAAAATACAAGTAGATACCTGCATTCCGGACTACAACATCATCCTTCCGGTGAGCCACCATCGGATACAGAAACAGCGCAGACAGACTGACACACACGACAAGCACCCACATACTTCCGGCCAGCAAGGTTCCAAGCACCATGCCATAGGTACACATCAGAAACAACCGAAAACGATTACTCCCCGCCTCCTGCCGCATGGACTCCTTCATAAACAGCAGTACAGTGCAAAAGACCAGCCCGGACAACATACACAAGAACAGCCTGATCCGGTCAAACTGAAAAATAACCCGGATTCCCGGCAGCCACTCCAAGAACAGAGAAGCTTTGTCTTCATACCCGGACAACCATGCAAACAGTGCCCCCTGTATCATCAGCTCTGCCACCATAATCAACATCATGCATTGGTTTCTAAGCCTTTTCCTTCTCTTACCCAAATAAAATCCTGCCACACCGCCTATAAACGGAAGTAAAATCATTCCCAAGATCCAGTAACTGTTGTGTTCCATCTTATCCACCACCTGTTTCGATTTGTAGATTATAATAACCTGTGCTTTTTAAATGCAGCAATGCAGAAACCCACCACCAGAACGGAAGCCGCAATGACCCCCATGTATCCATACCGCCAATTGAGTTCCGGCATGTTGCTGAAATTCATTCCATACCAACCCACAATCAGTGTCAGCGGAAGAAAAATCGTCGTGATCACAGTCAAAAGCTTCATAATATTATTGAGGTGATAATCCATCATTGCATCATGCGTTTCCCTAAGCTGCACCGTATACTCTTCTAAATGCTTCACGCTGTCCCGCAGCCGGTTTACCTGTGTCGTAAAAAAAGCAAAGCGTTTCACATTCTCCTGTGAGAACATATCATTCTCGTTCTCCTGCAACACCTCGCCCAAATCGATAAGCTGTTCATAATAATTACGAATATACATTAGTTCCTTTTTTATCGTCAGAATTTCATTGATAAACACCGGATTGATCTGCTCCTTGAGCATTCTGGTCTCTAGCAGGCTCATGTTGAGCTCCATATTCTCCAGAAACTTCGTATCGTCCAATATGAGCTGTTCCAAAAAATGATACAACAATCTCTCCGGTTCTGTCTGCGACAACCCCTGCCCCTTATTCTCGTACCGTCCGATCACACGATCAAACAGCTCCTGCCCTTTTCCTCCGGCATCCTGTATGTCCACCAGAAGACAGAGATCTCTGCGGATATACAAAGCCACACGCGCTTTCTCACCAAATACATCCGGCAGATGGATCAGATCAAGCACCACAAACACCAGATTCTCATCCACCGAGGTGTTACTTCGAAAATTGTAGAGATTCCCTTTGCACTCAGCAATTGTCTGTTCCGGAAATCCATACATCACATAGTCATCCTGTAATTCCTGAAAGGTGATCCATCCCGCCCGGCCTCTCTTTAATTCATAAAACATGACATTCCACACTCCTGTATCGGGTTCTGTATGTAGTATGCCCCCAAATTACAGAAAGAACAAAACATATTGTACCACAATTTTCAAAAATAGCAATGACGGAGTTACGATTCGTGGTTGCTTTGGCAAAAGCCACGAAGTTTACTGACTAAGGAACTGTAATAGCAGAACAAGCTGTAAACACAGGAGAGCAGATTCTCCAAGATATGTTTACAGCCTGTTCTGCTGTGTATCGGTTATTATTGGAACGTTAAGCGCCCATAAACAGATGCAGGGTTATCTGCATACAGCTATCACTGCTTATGAAAATAAACCGTCAAAGAAACGTTGTATTGCCTCTATGATCTTCTGGAAAAAGTTCTTGGCCTGTTCTTTGTCAATCCCCATATCCTCCAGCTTATTGAACAGTTCCTTTGCCTGTTCCTTCATACTGTCTACGTCCAGATCCAGTTTGCTGATCTTCTTCATCAGAGAAATAATGGTCTGTTTCTCATCTTCGGTAATGGAGATCCCCAACTGACTTGCACCCTCATCGATCGCCTTGCTGATGGCCTCTTCACTGTCCAGACCCTCCTGCACCACCTTTGCCTTCACAAAGGCCATCAGCTCCTCTACATCCTGCGAATCAATGTCCTCTGCCATCTGACTGGTAACCACAAGCTCGTTCACCGCAGTATCCATGCTTTCAGCCGAGATCTCGTCACCGGTCAGTTCAGAATACGCACGCATGGCGCCTACCAAAGCTGCAGTTCCTGTGATTTCAAACGGACCAGCCACGATCACATCCGCATTCTCTATTCCGGCGGTAATCAATGCATTGGTGTACATTCCCCTCGTACAATACGATATATTCTTGGTTTCTACATCGATTCCGTCTCCATCGTCGCCCAAAACGACGATAACAGAAGACAATGCCCGATTGCCAATCACACCGGAATCCAGATAATCCCCCAGATACTTTTTCTCGTCTGCATTGGTTATCTCACCAACAGCAAACCGATCCAGATCGGCCTCGGTGATCCCCAGTAACCCCATAACGGTTGCCTTCTCATTCGCATTGAGATCTGCGCCAAAGGATACATAGACATCCTTCGGATCTGCCTCTGTTACAGCATCTGCTTTCGCTGTTATTCCGGCAACCGGCAGGGTAACCAGCATAGCGGCCACCAGCGCAGATGCCTGAATCCTCTTATATAATCTTCTCATTTCCTTCCTCCTTGTCTCATTCATGATAGAACTTCCTGTTATTTTCTTCTTCTGCCCCCTGCAAGATAACGGCTTATATAATACAATATCTGCATAATGGATGAGATCAGCGCAGCGACATAGGTCATTGCGGCCGCCTTTAACACCTTACGGGCACCTGTCACATCTCCATCTGTGAACATACCACTCTCCCGGATCACCGTCATCGCCCTCGCAGATGCGTCGAATTCCACCGGCAGGGTAACAAGCTGGAACAATGCCACCATCGAAAACAGCAGAATTCCAAAAAAGATCAGACTTCTTCCCAATGTATTACCGGCAAACAGACAACCGATCATAATCAATACCGGACCCGCATTCGATCCAAAATTACAGGCCGGAAGAATCGCGTTCCGCAGACGGATCGGGGTATACTCCTCTGCATGCTGTACTGCGTGTCCTGCCTCGTGAGCTGCTACCCCTATGGCTCCAATCGAAGTCGAATCATAGACCGAAGAAGACAGGCGGATCACATGATCCTTCGGATCGTAATGATCGGTCAGACTGCCGCTGATATGCTCAATCCTTACATAGGACAGTCCGTTCCTGTCTAAGACCATCCGCGCCATCTGTTCTCCTGTCATATGTCTGGAATTGGTGATATGGCTATACTTGCTGAACGTATGCTTCACCTTTGCCTGTGCGTATAATCCAAGCACCAGTGCCGGAAGCATAAAGATCAGATACGACAGATAGCCGTAGCCATAGCCTCCATAGTAGTAACCCGTCGCATAAAGTCCCATCATCTGATTCGTTGAAAACGCTATCGTGCCGAATCCACTTATTACTCCTGTCATAGATATCCCTCCTAAGAAAATACCGTCTCAAATAATATTCTGCCTTTGATATGGGAGTATAAGAAAAATATGTGTCCTTTTTGTGTATTCTGTCCCATTTTTTGCAAAATATTCCCTGTGCGGCAGTATCCGGTTTCACCAAATACCTTTCCATAATACAGTCTTACAGCTTTGCCAGCAGTTCACGGTAGGCAGTCTCCACCCATGCCGGGCCTTCGATCTTCGCCAGACCGCCCAACCCCGCCAGCCATCCGAAAAACTGGTTACTCACCATGACCTCCACCCGAACCTGAACAGACTGTTCGTCAACCGGATACATCCACACCCCGGTTCCAAAGCGGTCAATCATCACACCCACCAGTTCCCTCGACACCCGAAGCGTCACCAGCTCCTGTTTGCCCTGAAACATGCCAAAGGTCTGTCTTCCATAGGCAGCCATGTCCATCTCCGAAGCTGCCTGCTGTCCCAGCCGCGCCTGCTGCTCCACCTGAATCTGCAGCATTTTGTCCACCCGGAAATGCTTCATCTGCTCCTGTGCCGCATCGTAACCGATCAGATAATACTTCTCATCCTCCCAGCGCAAAAACCACGGAGAAATCCTGTAACGCATGCCCTGTCTCCGCTTCTCCAGCTCTTTTTGGGCATTCCATCTGCAATAAAAGAAAGAAATCTGAAGGTTGCGTTCAATCCCCTCGTAAATCGCATCAATATTATAATAGATGCTCTCATTCATTGTCTTAATCCTGCCCCTGACAAAAACCTGTCTCTTTAGCTGTGCACCCTCATAACGACTCACCAGTGTGCCAAGCTTTGCGATCAGCTCATCAGATTTTTTCTCGGTAATGAATTTGGAGGACTGAACGGCATCCACCAACAGCTTTAACTCCGGCAGCTCAAACTGTCTGGATGCCATATAGGCCCCCTGTCTGGTGCGGATAATGTCATAACCAAACTCAATCAGCTCATCCAGATCACGATAGACACTCTTGCGCTCACAGTGTACCCCATATGCTGTCACTCGTTTTGCAATCTGTTCTGCTGACAGAGAATGCCTTTCATCCGTCTCCTCCGACAGAACCTTGAGAATATATAGAATTTTAGTCTTCTGATGCTCTTGTCTTGCCACATTTCCTCCTACATATATCCCTGATCCATATGTACTACCGCCCGATATGCGCCATCCAATTTCGCAATCCCCTGCTCGATCCGCTGTCTGATCTCTTCCGGATTCAGTCTGCACGCATAAGGTACCACCACATCAAATATCAGACTGGTATATCCGTCTGTCTCCTCTATAACCTGAAAATCATGAAGCGTCATCTGCGTATGAATGGACGTAATCAGCTCATTTACCAGAACCCGCAGTTCGGACGTCTGTTCATTCTCCGGCTCTAACGGATCCATATGGATCACCACATCACAGGCCAGTTCCCTGTAAATCTCCCTTTCGATATGATCAATCATCCGATGCGCCTCGTAAACAGTTTTGTCTCCGGGCACCTCTGCATGCAGGGACACCAGTCGTCTGCCCGGTCCGTAATCATGGACGATCAGATCATGCACCCCATGCACCATATCATGAGACAGCACGATCTCCTCCACCTGTCTGACAAAGCCGGGATCCGGCGCCGTACCCAGCAACGGATCTGAGGTTTCCTTTGCGGCACAACATCCGGTATATAAAATAAAAAGAGACACCAAAATTCCACAGAACCCATCCACATTCACCCCGGTATACTGCATGATTCCCATTGCAGCCAGAACCACCGTCGTCGCTGCCACATCCGAAAGAGAGTCCAATGCCACCGCCCGCATCGCAACCGAACCGATTCGCTTACCAATCACAGCATTATAATAAGCCATATAAAGCTTCACTCCGATCGAAACCAGAAGGATCACCAGAGTCAGTCTCCCCACATCCACCGGCCCGGGATGAAACAGTTTGCCCACGGAAGCCTTCCCCAACTCCAATCCCATCATCAGAATCGCCAGGGATACGACAAAGCCGGCTATATATTCGAATCGGCCATGTCCAAACGGATGATCCCTATCCGGACGCTTACCGGCAAACCGAAAGCCGATCAGCGCGATAAAAGAGGATCCCGCATCCGACAAATTGTTGAAGGCATCTGCTGTCACCGCAACCGATCCACTGACCATTCCGGCTGCATATTTCCCCGCAAACAAAAATAAATTACACAGAATCCCAACAATGCCGCAAAGCGTTCCCCATGCCTCCCGCATTGCGGTGCCTTCTTTTTCCTTTATAAAAATACGTGATAAGATCGTCAGCATAGGCTCTCCTAATACCAATCATATATTCCTATGGTTATAGTAAGATTATGTCAACTCTATACATGACATGTTAATCCATATCATCATAGATAACTGCTTACTTGTAATATTTGATCAAACACCGGCTGTCCCATACACAATGCCACAATCAAAATCACAGCCACAAGGATCCACACCCCCGCCATCATCGCCCTCTGAGAGCGTGTTCCAATCCATTCCTTTTTGATCAGTCTTATAAACAAAACGAACACTCCATATCCCATGAGTGTTCCCAAGGTATTATGAAACATATCATCAAACTCGAATAGTCCCAGATGCAGAACCAATTGTGTCGTCTCAATGCCCGTAGAGATTGCCAATCCCATAAGAGTCGTTCTCCACCAACGCTGCATTCCATCAAAGCACAATGGCAGTATCATGCCAAGCGGGATAAAATACATAATATTCCCCACAACAAAAAACCAGTCATCGGCATTGTGATTCATCCATGCCTCTTTTATACACCAAAACAACTCTAACCGCATTCTGGGCGCATCTGTTCTCACTCTGCTTATCAGCGTCAGATTCACAAGAACCATCCCCCAATATAGGAGGAGCAGTATACCGCCCACATATTTCCACTTCCTACGATTCATATAACCAAACATCAACTCCAGTATCTGTCAACTGCCATACAGCATAGCATGAACACAACCATCACACAGGATGGTATGTGGTTACCACTTTCTCCACCAACTCCCGTATATCATCTTTGTTTTTGTACGCTACTTCCATCAATTGGTCTAAATGCCCCAGAAACTCTTCAATATCAAACGGAATCGGGCAACCAATATGGATCAGGTCATTCTGTGTCTTTTCAAGACCTTCCTCCGCCATCAGCTTCTCCTCATATAATTTCTCACCAGGTCGCAGGCCCGAATACTCAATCATAATATCTACATCCGGTTTATGTCCGGATAATTTAATCAGATTCCTTGCCAGAGTATCAATCTTAACAGGCTCTCCCATATCCAATACAAAGATCTCTCCTCCCTTTGCATAGGTTCCTGCCTGTAAAACGAGACTTACCGCCTCCGGAATCGTCATAAAATAGCGAATAATATCCGGATGTGTTACCGTAACCGGGCCTCCCTGCTCAATCTGTTTCTTGAACAGCGGAATCACCGAACCGTTACTACCCAATACATTGCCAAAGCGAACAGCCACAAATTCCGTCTTAGCCTCTCTGATATGCTCATTCACATACTTCTTAACATCACTGTCTTTCAATAAATGCGTAAACAACTGTGGAATCTCATCCGCTTTGCCTTCTTTGATCTTTGCATCAAATGCCTGTATGATCATCTCACACAGACGCTTTGACGCTCCCATGATATTCGTCGGATTCACCGCCTTGTCAGTGCTGATCAGGACGAACTTCGAACAGCCATGTGCCATAGCCGCATAAGCTGTCTTATAAGTGCCAATTGCATTATTCTTAATCGCCTCACAAGGACTGTCCTCCATCAACGGCACATGCTTATGTGCGGCAGCATGATAAACGATATCCGGATGGTATATCTCAAACACCTGGAAAATCTTGCGGCTGTCCCGAACGGAGCCAATCAACACTTCCATATCAAGATGCGGATATTTTCGCCGGAGCTCCAGTTGGATATTATATGCATTATTCTCATATACATCAAATATGATCAGTTTTTTGGGAGCATGTGCGGCAACCTGTCTCGCCAGCTCACTGCCAATCGAACCGCCACCACCGGTGATCAAGACCGTCTTACCTGAGATATACTGAAAGATCTCCTTCATATCAACAACAATCGGGTCTCTCCCA
>JAFVCQ010000154.1 GCA_017479085.1 Lachnospiraceae bacterium
GAAAATGATTACGGATTCTGCCCCACCATTGGAATCAGGGATGGTCTGCGTAAATTTGCGGAATGGTCTAAGAAATACTACTGCTGATACAATAGAATGATCACTTTCTGGAGCCGGGAGCAAAAGCCCGGCTTCGTTTTTTCTGCGACTGCTTCTATCTGCGGTCAAGCAGTTTCTATGCATCCACCGGCTCGTCCGTGTCGAAATTGTACAGTCTCCCGTCGTGTCCTCGATAGATCAGCTCCTTGATTTCATACTCTCCGGCAGCGTATTTTCCCACATCGATTTCCAGTGCCGTGAGAACCTTCAACACAGTGGTAAAACTGGCGTTGTCAAGTTCCCTGTCGCCTGCTTCAAACCGCTGATACTGTTTCAGGTTAATGCCTGACTTCTCAGATACCTCCCGTAGTGTCAGCCCCAGCCGTTGGCGGCGCTTCTTCAGAAAATATCCATCGTGGTTCATGTAAATTGTTCCTCCACTGGTCTCATTTTTCATCAAACATTCGCAGGAAATTCTCACTTCTGGATCACGAACTCGCCATCTGCATAGGAATCATGACAGTTGCCAACAGATTGAGCCCCGCCATCGGGATGATCAGTACTCAGGAATATACTCTCCATGGTTTCAATCTGCTCTGCGATATCCCCGGTGTAATATGTTTCACCACATTTCTCGCATTTATAGCACGGGATATTTTTGATGGTCAAAGTTCCTCTTTTTGTATCAATCACTTCGTTTGTTGTGCTGCTGAAAGAATTTCCGCCACATCTTATACATTTCATCTGGGACACCATCCGCAATTAAAGCTACTAATCCTCCAATAGAATCACGTCATGAAACAGAAATTGGATTTTACCGTCCTGCTTCTCTGTGTGCCAATGGCCGCAGTAGAGGGCATTATATTCCGCCGCTTCTACGATCTCCTGCAGAAAATGCTCCATAGTATTGTCCACGGTACTTTCATCCAATCCGGGGAGGAAGCATTCAATAGGGCGATTGTTATATGGACAGGTATGCGACAAGATGATATCTTCCCTGTTGCCATGATCCTGGACCTTTTGACGGATTATATCCATCTCCTCCACAGTCAGCTGCTCGTCCGGAAACCATCGATAACCCAACAGAAGCCTCTGCGGTTTGTCAACGGAGTATGCCCCGCCGATCACAAGGAAATCCCGACCGTTGATATGATACCGAGCGCCCTCCGATGCCATAATGATGCGGGGATATGCGTCATCCACATATGCCTGATCTCCCATCCGCTGGATCGGATGATACAGATCGGCAACCTCCGGGCTGGTCGGCCGCAGCTCATGGTTTCCATGAATGCAAAGGATTGTTGCCCGAACCATAGACAGCATTTCTTTGTGGCACTTATCACGGTTGTCTCCAAAAAAGTTGATGCCCACATCACCCAGAATGATCAGCAGGTCATCCCTGGTGATGCCATAGCGGAGCGATTTCTCGATTAGATCGCTGAAGTCGGCGTGGGTATCACCGGTTATATAGATATTGTCAAAATCACGCATTGTCCTCCGCCTCCAGTTTCCTCTGCTTTCTCCCCGTTCCACAGACCTCACAAATAGGCCGGAATCTCATATTTTCATCACCATTGTCATGTCAGAACGATACCCACATGGACACCATCAGTATCATCAGCAAGCAGCGCATAATCCGCTGTGTCCGACACATAGATTTCTGGTTCGCATTTCGGACACTTTACCTTTTCCCAGCGGACTGCATGGTCATCAAGCGTACAGTTCAAAAGCTGAAGAAACTCTGTAAAGTACTGTTCGCACAATGGGCATCTGATATGCCGCACCTGATAACCATCCATTTTGTTCACTTCAAGTCCGTTTTCAATTCATCAGCCGTTTCGGAATCCTCTTTTCTCTCTTCAGGAATTTCTTCCTCTGTTCTCTTCCAGCCGGTGATCAGCCTGATAATATCCGAATCCAGCCTGGTATTGATAATGTTCATCTTGTGCTTATCGAATCCGAAACATGTTGCTTCGACTCCGTCCTGATCTCGCCAGCGGAGATGAACAATCTCTTCGTTCTGCTCTAAATCCTTAAAAGAGATAAGGTACAGAGTCGGCAGATTGGCTTCATCCTGCCTGGTTGCCATAGGATACATGCTCCAGAGCAACCAGGAATAAGTGATGAGCAGGTCATCCAGATCCTCCCATCTCCCGAAGATCGCCACAAGAATATCCTGACTCATTGATGGAACATACCCTTTCAAATACCCAACCATCGCCTCCGGATCATCGCCTTTAGCACATCCCTCTGGCATCGCAGCATGTGTCCAAGCTTCTCCCAGAACAGCATCCTCCTGCTCCGTGACAGCACACAGCACACGCTGTGCATATTCCCTGTCCTTCAGTCTGCATCTCATCCACCACTTGAAACGATCATCGACTTTCAGCATTGTCTGCACCTCCAAAATTGTCTGCGGAATTATCTGTAATCATTTGTACCACTTCCGAATCAAGCCTTGTGTTGATTACATTTATTTTTCTGATGGTTATATTCGGGACAGATTGATCCTCCGATGCTTTCTCGCGCACTCCGGGTCCCTTGAACACGGGTTCCACAATCGGCTCGTCTGTGTTGAGATCCATAAAGGCAGCAATATACAAATCTGGAACGTTGCCAGATTGATACATGCTCCATACGGACAACGCAAATGGCGTGATTGGCTCAAACACAGGATTGAACTCTCCAAATATTCCGAGCAGAAAATCCTTATCTTCCTTAGGCCCATGCCCCTTCAGAATCACTATCACGTCCTTTGGCAGTTCGCCTTCCGGGAGGATTGTATCCAAGAACAAAGCGTCCTCCACGCCTGTGACAGCACGAAGTACCCGTTCTGCATAATCCCGATTCTTCAATCTATTTTTCATCCATATTTTAAAATGATCATCAACTTTCAACATCGGTCACCTCACTCCGTTTTCTCTCCGTTGCCCTGTCTATCGTCTGTCTGTGTATGCTGTCGATATCAGACAA
>JAFVCQ010000155.1 GCA_017479085.1 Lachnospiraceae bacterium
AAGCAGCCCTGACTGCAGTCAAGCTGGTTCACGACGGTAAGGCCGATATGTATATGAAAGGACTGATCGACACAAAGTCTTTCCTGAAGAGTGTGTTGGACAAAGAAGTAGGACTTCGCACCGACAAGACCCTGTCTCATGTATGTATCTTTGATATCGAAGGACACGATGGTTTATTATTCTTAAGCGATGTTGCATTTATCCCATATCCGGATCTGGAGACAAAGGCAAATATCATCCGTAATACAGTCGAGATTGCTCATGCATGTGGTATTAACAATCCGAAAGTGGCTCCACTAGCAGCCGTTGAGGTGGTGAATCCCAAGATGCCGGCTACCGTAGAGGCCGCAGATCTGACAAAGTTGAATGATGAGGGGCAGATCACCGGATGCATCGTAGACGGCCCGCTTTCCTATGACCTTGCCATCGATCCGGAGGCTGCCAGACACAAGGGTGCCACTGACCGCAAGATTGTCGGAGATGCAGACATTCTGTTATTCCCGGACATCCATGCCGGCAATATCACCTACAAGGCTCTTGTTCACAACGCAAAGTCTACAAATGGTAACATCCTGACCGGTACCAAAGCACCGGTTATCCTGACCTCCCGCTCCGATGATTTTCAGACGAAGGTTAACTCCATTGCAGTAGGTGCCGTTGTCGCAGAAGCAATGAACAAATAATACAATTTAGGAGGATTTTATATCATGGCTTATACAATTTTAATCATCAATCCGGGTTCTACTTCTACCAAGATTGGTGTATATGAGGATGAGACACAGCTTTTTGAAGAGACATTGCGTCATCCGACCGAGGAGATTGCAAAATATGCCTCCATCATCGATCAGAAAGATTTTCGCAAGGATGTTATTCTGAATGTATTGAAGGAAAAGAACTTTGATCTTCAGACGTTAGATGTGGTAGTCGGACGCGGCGGACTGCTGAAACCGATTCCGGGTGGTACCTATGCTGTAACCGAGGATCTG
Organism: Lachnospiraceae bacterium; assembly: GCA_017479085.1. Taxonomy (GTDB): domain Bacteria; phylum Bacillota; class Clostridia; order Lachnospirales; family Lachnospiraceae; genus CAG-590. Next base: position 987 of record JAFVCQ010000155.1, read on the forward strand.
TTAGAGGATCTGCGAATCGGCAAGCAGGGACAGCACGCATCCAATCTGGGCGGTATCCTTGCAAAAGAGATTGGGGATGAGGTAGGTGTTCCTTCCTATATCGTTGATCCGGTGGTAGTAGACGAATTAGAGCCGGTTGCAAGATATTCCGGTATGCCGGAACTGCCAAGAAGAAGTATCTTCCATGCACTGAACCAGAAAGCGGTTGCCAAGCGTTATGCAAAGGAGATTGGCAAATCTTACGACGAACTCCGCCTGATTGTCATTCACATGGGTGGCGGCGTCTCCGTTGGCGCACATCGCAACGGCAAGGTCGTGGATGTGAATAATATCTTAGACGGCGAGGGGGCATTCTCCCCGGAGCGGGCTGGTACCGTTCCCGTAGGTGATCTGATCAAGCTCTGCTTCTCCGGCACCTACACAGAGAAGGAAATTTACAAGAAGATCTGTGGAAATGGTGGTTTTAACGGGTACATCGGAACCAACGACATGCGTGATCTGGTTCGCATGAAAACAGAGGGCAATCAGGAAGCGTCAAATCTGATCGATGCATTCCACTATCAGATTGCAAAGGATGCAGGAGCTATGGCCGCTGTTCTCGACGGCAAGGTAGACCAGATCATCTGCACCGGCGGGATTGCCTACAACGAATCCACAATTGATGCCCTGAAGACAAAGCTTGGCTTTATCGCTGACTTTACAGTCTATCCGGGCGAAGATGAATTACTTGCACTTGCACAGGGTGCTCTCCGCGTCATGAACGGTGAGGAGAACGCACAGGTATATTAAACCTTATACCATGAAAAATTCGCATAGTCAGAGACAATGACTATGCGAATTTGATATCTCTTAGAATTATTTTCATAAATCCATACATATTTGATTGTCTGATTATATCTACTCTAAAGGAATATCCGGAAGTTCTAATGATTGTATTTTTGATTTTAAAACTGTGATTTCTTCATCAATTAAAGCAACGGTTTCTTTCGCATTCTCTGCTACTGCTTTACGTCGTATTCTTACCAGTGTATAATACTCACTTATAAGATCCGCATCAAACTGCTTATTGGAATCACCCATAAGACCACATCCTTTACGTTTTAATTATATATATTATATCGAACCAGACAAAAAGTGTAAAGCCTAATTCTGCTTTCACATCTATACATATCCCTCTCCCTATTGCACATACTATAATACTGACACATTCAGATCGGTACCCACCGCACCATGCATTGACAGGAACGTGCCAGTACATTAATATCGTGGAGGTGATCCTATGGCATCTTATATCAGTCCGGCTGTCCGGGACAAATTCGAAACCCTTTCAACGGAATTACAACAGGATATTCTGGAGCGCAATGTGAAGCTGAACACTGTCTATGATCTGATGGACGTGTTAAAGACCATCGCACAGGAAGAGGATTAAATTGTCTGACGGCAGACAACCACAGGATATGGGTAACATCCCCGTTACCCGTATCCTTCGGTTTATCACTCACAGTCGATTTCAAAACAGGTACTATGCGTTCTTTCATAACAGCTTCTTACTATTTTCAGCCTCCTCCCAAAATCTGATTCACGTACATCCAGTTCTGGCGGAATTCTCGCATCAGGTTCCAGTATCCGCCTCCCTTAAACCCATACTCTGCGATCAGATCATATTTTGCGCGTATGCTTCTAACATCCTCAAACCACACCACATGTGCCGTATCATCCTCTGACGTATAATAAAAATATGGAGCCTGTGCCTCCTCATCATACTGAATCTCAGCACCATAAATCTGCGCCCTTTCAATGGCTTCCAGATACCCAATCGTCTCTGCCACCGTGGTTCCCCGCTGATATGGCAGCGGCCAGTCATAAGCATAATTGGGTATTCCCATATCAATGCGATCCGGCGGAATTACCGATACCGCATAATCCAATACCCTTCTGACACTGGGAATTGGAGCAATCGCCATGGGTGGACCATATTTGTATCCCCATTCATAGGTCATCAAAAAGATACTGTCTGCCGCATTGCCAATCGCACGATAGTCAATTCCCTCATAAAGCAGTCCCGGCTGGTCATCTGCCACTTTGGGCGGGACTGCCACACTGACCAGATACCCCTCCGCATTGAGTCTGCGCCTTGCCTCTTCAATGAATGTCACATAAGCCTCTCTAAACTCCCCGGGGATAAATTCAAAGTCGATATCCAGAGCTTCGTATCCCTTCTCTCCCATCGTCTGTAATATATTGTCCAACAGCGTATCCCGCATCTGTGTATCTGACAAAAGTCTCACGACCAACTGATTATTGAACCGCTCCTGCCGGTCAAGCGGTGTGATCACCATCCGCTTCCTGTTTTGAAACCGAACTGCCTGTGCCAGCAGCCGGTCATCATTCATGGCAATCAGAGAGCCATCCTCATTGAAACCATACGAAAATGGAAGAAGCTCCTGTATATACAGACATGCCTCCTCTAAGACCGCTTCCGATATAAATGCATAGGCATACCCAAATATCTCAATCTCTCTCTTCTCCATATCGGCATAGGATATCACAATCTGTCTTTCCGGCAGCAGAAAATCTTCATTTAACAGATACGAATTATTGCGAAGCAGTTGTAGCTCTGTTGTCCCGAACGTATCCGCAATCCCTTCCAGTGTATCCCCGTTTTCTATTGTGTATACGATCTCCGGTCTTAGGAGAATCAACACCTGGCCGACCACCAGATTCTCCCCCGCCAGCTCATTATCATATGCAATGCGTCCGGCAGATATTCCGAACTGTTCTGCAATCCCCTGAAGGGTATCCCCCTGTTTCACTACATATAGTTCCATATCCGTTTTCTTTATATCTCATCATAACAAACTATGCATCTGTTCTCTGATTTATTCTATACCATGCTCCAATGTCATTAAGGTAAGCTAGCAAAAAAGGGATCTGCATCGCAAATCCCTTTTTCTTCCTGTCTCACAAAAAGACAATCGTTTATTTGTTTGCCAGTTCAGCCTTGATCGCTGTGGTCAACTGCGGAACAATCTTGTTCAGGTCTCCGACAATACCATAATCTGCCACATCAAAGATCGGAGCATCCTCATCCTTATTGATTGCAATAATGATATCGGACTCTTCCATACCGGCAACGTGCTGAATCGCACCGGAAATACCGATTGCGAAATATACATTCGGCCGAACTGTCTTACCGGTCTGTCCAACCTGCAAATCTCTTGGCAGCCAGCCGGAATCGGTTACTGCACGGGAGCAGCTCACGGTTCCACCGATTGCATCTGCCAGATCCTGCAGGAGCTTGAAGTTCTCTGCACTTCCAACACCACGGCCACCGGATACCAGAATCTTGGCATCCATAATATCTACTGTATCTGATACGGATTTCACAACCTCCAGAATCTCTACATACTTGTCATCCGGTGTGAAGCCCGGATTGAACTCTTCAATATTGGCCTTTGCACCCTTGATTGGCTCAATCTTCTGCATAACACCCGGACGAACAGTAGCCATCTGCGGACGATTATCCGGACATGCGATTGTTGCAATTGTGTTACCACCAAATGCCGGACGGGTCATAAGCAACTGATTATGTTTCTGCTCCTGATTCGGTATCGGATTCAAAGGAAAATCACCGATTTCCAAAACCGTACAGTCAGCGGTCAGACCGGTCTGTACCCTTGCTGATACACGAGGTCCCAGATCTCTACCGATTGCAGTCGCACCAACTAACACGATCTCCGGTTTATACTTATTGATTACAGATGCTAATGCATGTGTATAAGGTTCTGTTCTGTAATCCTTTAATTCCGGATCATCCACAACGATTACCTTGTCTGCACCATACTCTGCTAATGTATCTGCCAAATTCTTGATGTCGGAACCGATCAGAACGGCTGCAACCTCTGTGTCCAGATCCTTGGCCAGATCTCTTGCTTTACCGAGCAATTCCAGTGCAATACCACTTAACTGATTGTCTACCTGCTGTGCAAAGACATATACACCCTTATATTCTTCTAAACCCATTTTATTCACCACTTTTCCTTTACTAAATTAAATTACATGTTTTGTAGTCAACTTATCGATAATGTAGCTTACTGCCTCTTCCGGAGAATCCGGAGCCACCTTCTCGCCGGCACCCTTTCTCACCTTGTCAGAAGCCTTTGCAATCTTGGTAGGAGAACCCTTCAAGCCAAGATTCGCATCATCTACATCTACCAGATTCGCACGTCCCCATGTTGTAATCTCCGCATCCAATGCATCAAAGATTCCACCCGGAGTCATATAACGCGGCTCATTTAATTCAGCAAGTGCAGTGATCAGGCATGGCATCTTTGCCTTTACCACATGATATCTGTCCTCATACTGGCGCTCAACCACCACACTGTCCCCATCAATCTTGATATTCTGTGCATAAGAAATCACAGGAATATTCAGATGTTCAGAAATCTGTGGACCAACCTGTGCGGTATCTCCATCGATTGCCTGACGTCCTGTAATGATCAGATCATATTCCAGATTACGAATTGCACCGGCTAATGTAGTAGAAGTAGCCCATGTATCTGCACCGCCAAGTACTCTGTCTGTTACCAGAATTCCCTTGTCAGCACCCATAGCCAATGCCTCACGGAGAACATCCTCTGCCTTTGGAAGTCCCATCGTAACAACGGTAACCTCTGCGCCATACTCATCCTTCAAACGAAGCGCTGCCTCAAGACCAGCCTTGTCATCCGGATTCATGATGGTAAGCATTGCACCTCTGTCCAACGTTCCGTCCGGATTAAATTTTACTCCACCCTTTGTATCAGGTACCTGTTTTACACAAACAACAACTTTCACGTTCTATTACCTCCTATTTTAAAAGATTGGCAGAGATAACCATACGCTGAACTTCTGAAGTACCTTCGTAAATCTCTGTAATCTTTGCATCCCGCATCATACGCTCAACGTCATACTCTCTAATGTATCCATATCCACCATGCAGCTGAACTGCCTTCGTAGTAACTTCCATAGCTACTTCTGCGGCATATAATTTTGCCATAGCTGCCTCTACGGAATATACCTTCTGTGTTGCCTTTGCCATAGCTGCCTTATACACCAAAAGCTTTGCAGCCTCAACTTTAGTAGCCATATCTGCAAGCTGGAACTGTGTATTCTGGAACTGCGCAATGCTTCTTCCAAACTGCTTTCTTTCCTTTACATACTCAACTGTGGTCTCTAATGCACCCTCTGCCAGACCAAGTGCCTGAGATGCAATACCAATCCGTCCACCATCCAGTGTATGCATTGCGATATTGAATCCCTTGCCCTTTGCGCCTAACAGATTCTCTTTCGGAATACGGCAGTCTGTAAAGATCAGCTCATAAGTAGAAGAACCACGAATACCCATCTTCTTCTCCTTCGTACCGAAGCTGAAGCCCGGTGTTCCCTTCTCCACGATAAATGCAGAAATCTCTTTCATCATTCTGCCACGCTTCTCCACCTTACCGGTCACTGCGATCACAATATAGATATCAGCCTCTTTACCGTTCGTGATAAAGCACTTCGACCCATTGAGTACCCACTCATCACCGTCTAAAACAGCTTTTGTCTGCTGTCCCTGCGCATCGGTACCGGCACCCGGCTCAGTCAGACCGAATGCACCTAACTTCTCACCCTTTGCCAGCGGAACAAGATATTTCTCCTTCTGTGCCGGTGTACCATAGGTCTGAATCGGGTCACAGCAAAGGGACGTATGTGCAGATACGATGACACCTGTTGTACCACATACCTTAGAAAGCTCCTCTACACACATTACATAGGTCAAAGGATCACATCCCTGTCCACCATACTCCTTCGGAATAGGAATACCAAGAAAACCTAATTTTGCCATCTTGGCAACGGTCTCCTTCGGGAACTGTTCTGTCTCATCCACATCCTGAGCTAGAGGCTTCACTTCATTCTCGGCAAACTCTTTGAAAAGCGTTCTTGCCATTTCATGTTTCTTACTTAATCCGAAATCCATTCTAAATTTCCTCCATTGAAAAATATTCTATTACTTGCTGTAATCGTAGAAACCGACACCGGTCTTACGTCCTAACTTGCCGCCGCGAACCATCTTTCTGAGAAGCGGATGTGCGCGATACTTGGAATCTCCTGTCTCTGTATACAATACATCCATAATGGCAAGTACGATGTCCAAACCTACCAGATCTCCCAATGCAAGCGGTCCCATCGGATGACTTGCGCCTAACTTCATAGCGGTATCGATTCCCTCTACGGATGCGATACCCTCTGCATAGATACCGATTGCCTCATTGATCATCGGAATCAAGATTCGGTTTACAACAAATCCCGGAGCTTCCTCAACCTGAACCGGCTCCTTGCCGATCTCTACTGCAATTGTCTTAATCTGATCTACCAGATCTGCCGGTGTATTCGCACCCGCAATAACCTCAACTAATTTCATTCTGTCAGCCGGATTAAAGAAATGCATACCGATAATCGGTCTGTCCAGTCCTGCACCTATCTCTGTAATGGAAAGAGAAGATGTATTGGTTGCAAACAGACAGTCAGCAGGAACAATATCGATCAATTCCTTAAAGGTGTCCTTCTTAATCTGCATATTCTCCGGAGCGACTTCAATTACAAGATTACAATCTGTACAGATATCCTTCAGACCCGTCTTAATCTTGCCAAGAATCTCATCCGCTTTCTCCTGCGTGATCTTTTCTTTTCCAACTAAGAACTTCAAATTCTTCTCAATCTTAGCCTTGCCGCCATCTGCAAACTCCTGCTTGATATCACAAAGACGTACTTCATATCCATCCGTCATCGCAAAAGCCTGCGCAATACCGGAACCCATTGTTCCTGCACCAATAATACCTACTATCATGTTCTGTCCTCCTAAAATTATATATTATATGTCATTTCACACGTTTAGGATGGTCAATACTGACCATCCTAAACATGTTAAAAAACTGTCCTTATCTGTTCTGGAACGGAACGACCTTCAACTTCTTCTCCTTGTCCTTCTCAAGGAAATTGCCCATTCCGGCCTTCTGATCCTCTGTCTCGAAGCAATCACCGAATAACTTCTCCTCAATCACGATAGCCTGATCCATATCCACCTGCAATCCATCATTGATGGCCTTCTTACAATTGCGTACAGCAATCGGAGCCTGCGCAGCAATTCCCTCTGCCATCTTCTTAGCCGCCGCCAGCAACTCTTCCTGTGGATATACCGCATTCACCAAACCAATGCGATATGCCTCATCTGCTTTGATATTGCGTGCAGTATAGATCATCTGCTTTGCCATTCCGGCACCAACCAGACGTGCCAGTCTCTGTGTCCCGCCAAATCCAGGGGTGATTCCAAGACCGACCTCCGGCTGACCAAATACTGCATTCTCAGAACAGATTCGGATGTCACAGCTCATAGAAATCTCACAGCCGCCACCTAATGCAAATCCGTTCACCGCTGCGATGACCGGAAGCGGGAAAGTCTCCAATTTGCGGAATACGTCATTCCCTTTCTTTCCAAAGGCCTCTCCCTCTGCCTTTGTAAGGGTAGACATCTCTCCGATATCCGCACCGGCTACAAAGGACTTCTCTCCTGCACCGGTCAGAATCAATGCTCTGGTCGCATCCAGATCAACTGCATCCAATGTCTCGTTCAGTTCGTCCAATACCTGGCTGTTCAAGGCATTCAATGCCTTTGGACGATTGATGGTGATCACACCAACAAACCCTTCCTGTTCGTATGTAATATACTCCATGTTCCTACTCCTTTTTCTATGCATATCCTTCCTGCAAATAGCTGCAATCTGTTTCTTTCGAATAT
>JAFVCQ010000156.1 GCA_017479085.1 Lachnospiraceae bacterium
CGGCTGGACTCTGGATGAACTGAAAGCGTTGCTGGACAAAAAGGGAGAGGGAGTCATTCCGTTTGATACGGAGAGCAAGGCAGACATGCTGAGTGATTTTTTGAGCAATGGAATTACGGATTTTGTGGACTGGCAGACCGGAGACTGCAGCTTTGACCTGCGGGTAAAAGCAATGACTGCAACGGAGGCATATGTAGATGATCTTGGGCAGGTAATAGAACAGTTGGAGCAGGGTTCAAGGTATGTCGGTGACCTGAAGATCCGGTATGGGCCTGTATCACAGGAGGATGTGGATATATATGTGAATTTGGTGAACCACACAAAGAAGAGTGTGGGCTTTGACGAGGAGATGATGAAAATTGTATTTGATGAGACAAAGGCCTACTTTGCGGGAAGAAAGAGTCTGGACAAGACAGCAGAGATTATCCAGAACCGGGTGCAGACCTATGTGAATGAGAACCGGTAATCGGCCGGTGAGGCCGGAACCGGTTTGAAGTATGTCTATTGGGTGCGGGTTGTACTTCCGGTGTTCCGCTCCTGTTTTTCAATGATGCAGGTGTGTTTCCGCCTGCCCGCAGGCGCATCCTTGTCATAATGAATTCCGATTAGCAGGATGTCCCCTCCGTAATGGTCAAATGCCTTTGGATAGTGGCGCTCTTTGATCTGTTTGATCGCACCCTCCGCAGACCGGTTCCATTTCAGCTCGATCACCAGTACCGGCATCGTGGAATCTCTCTTTGGCAGATATACCACATCCGCAAATCTATCCCCTGCCGGAAGCTCCTCGAACAGGACAAAATCATCATATGCGCTGAAGAAGGCGCGCTTGACCACGCTGCGCAGAGCCTGTTCGTTGTTGTAATGCAGGTTGGATTCCTCTGCATGGATCTTTTCAATCCGGCTGGCAACTGCTTCCGCATTCATATGGATCACATCCTGAATCAATTGATCGCTCTCGCTGAGACGCCGGATGGTATCATCCCGCTTTACCTCGCGGATGGTCTTTGCAAATTCGAGCCGGATCTCCTCATTGGGGATGCGTGCCCTTCCGGATTGTTCATCATAGGCAAGATAGCCTAAGTGAATCAGCAGTGTCAGAATGTCATCACGGTTTCGAAAGGTAGTCAGGTCATTTGCAAAACCGTTTGTATGAACCGGAACCTCCACGCCGCCAATCAGAGCTGTGACGGTTTGAGAAAGACCGTCAAAGTCCCTGCTGATATATCCTAACAGACTCTCCGCAGCAGAGGTTTCTGTCCAGTAAGAATCAAAATCATCATTTTCAACAGCCTGCATGACAGAGTTCGGATTATAGATTGAGCCGGTTCCGCGGAAGGAATATCCATCATACCAGTGCTTCATGGTGGAAAAGGGAATGTGGCTCTCGTTGCACAATGCAGACACTTCTTCCTCTGTAAATCCCACAAACCGTCCAAATTTTCTTGGTTTGATCATCGAAAATTCATTAAAATCCGAAATTGCCGACTGTGAACCATCCTTCTTGATTGGAAGAATCCCGGTCATATAGGCTGCCGCAAAGATCTTCGCGGTGGTTCCACTGCTCTTAAACAGCATCCGCAGAAATTCCAGATATTCCCCGTGTATGTCCGGATTCTCACGAATGGGCGCATCCCACTCATCAATGATCATGATGAACTTGTTGCCGGTCAGCTCGGCGGCATGGATCATGGTTGTGGGAAGCTCGTTGCTCAGTTGGATGGAGGGGTAGGCAGCAGACAGCTCCTCTGTGATCTTTTCACTCAGATAAGGCACGAGCTGTCCATAATGATCCGTAAATGGCTTAATATAGGTCATGTCCACATAGATCACATCATATTGGTTGAGGTAATCCGTATAGGTATCATCCCCTGCAATTGCAAACCGTTCAAACAGACGGGAGGAATCGCAGGTCTTGTCATAATAGGCACATAACATCTGGGCGGCATAAGACTTCCCAAAGCGGCGGGGGCGGCTGATGCACGTCAGGTTGCTGGCCGTATCAATCGTTTGGTTGATCAATCCGATCAGCCCGGTCTTATCCACATAGCGGTTTTTTATGATTCGTTCAAAACCGGCATTACCCGGATTCAAATAGGTTCCCATAAGGCTGTTACCTCCATAATTTAAGGTGTCCTGGCAATTGTATTCTAGTTAACCTTAGTATTTGCCGAAGGCAAATGCTTAGGTTAACTGTATATACCGCGGTGACGATTTTAAATCGGCGATCAATTTCGTTCGCGAGTATAGTTTATCATACTTGAAAGGACATTGCCACTACATATTTATTAGATGTAAAATGGTTTAAGAAGGAAAAGTTTGAAATAAGGCCAAATCAAATTTATTTTTCAACGGTTTTACGGCTCATAAATTCTTGTGGGAAGTTTGAGCGAATATCTAAAGTTGATGAGGAATGCCATAAGATGTTGGATCTGCTTGTGGAATAGCTGAAGAAAAAGCAAGGTGCGACTGAACAATTGAAAGCGGACAATCAGATGCTTTGGATGAGGAAGCTGAATGATATTGAGGCATGTGCCGGGGAGATTGTGGTGAGGATGGTGTGTGGATAGATGGCTAAGGCGGTTTGGATGTTGTCTTTAAAAATTAATAAAAATATTTTATGTAAAAATACTGCATAAAAAATATTTTCTGCTATAATAATGATAGAGAGATGGAAGCGACTTGGAGGAATTAGCCATGATTATAGAGGTAAGAGCAAAAAACTGTTATGCATTTGAGGATGAAATAGCATTTTCTATGAAAGCAGATATGCGTAATAAGAAATTTGGCACCAATGTTCATACAGAAAACAATTTTAACGTGCTTAAAACAGCAGGAATCTATGGACCGAATAATGCAGGAAAAACCTGTCTGATCAAATGCATCAGGGCGATAAAGAGCGTTCTTTTAAATAAGAAAAATGGCCTGATGTCTAATATATTTACAAAGAGCGATGTATGTGAATTGGGCATCACATTTATGGTGTCCGGAAGAAAGTTTTCCTATGTTTTCAAGTATGATACTGAAAAAGAAGAGTATATATATGAATCATTTTCTGAGATATTAAAAGATCGATACAATAACGAAAAAGAGGTTTGCTGGCTGAAGAAAGACACGATTAGCGAAAGCTATGAATGTGTTGATGAAGATGTGCTGGCCATGATTCCGGTCGTATCGAAGAATAATTTACTGTGCTATGTGATTGATACAACTAAATTTGAGCGTATTAATGAAATGAAGCAGATTCTCGTCGAATTTGCAGAAAAAATTGACGTTATCAATATGAACAATATTCCAATGGAACATACCATTGAATTAATGAAAAACAAAAACCAGTTGCAGCAGAAGATTGTTGAATTCATAAAGAATGCAGACTTATATTTGGATGATTTTGAATATGTGGACATGGATAAAATTCGGGTGAAAGCAGGAGAAGGTGATGAAAAACCGGAGGAAAGAGCACTTGATCTTCCGGAGAGTATAGTGGATCAAATCAGATTGGTTTCCACATATAAGGGTGTCCATGTACCCAGCATGCTATTTGATTCCACGGGAACGAAGAAAATCGCTGCGATTGCCGGTTATGTCATAGAGGCTCTGGAACAAGGGCGAATTCTGATTGTAGATGAGTTGGACAGCAGTATTCACTTCAAACTCACCAGAGCGATTGTGGCGTTATTCAATAATGAACTGAATACCAACGCTCAGATGCTTTTTACCGTGCATGACATTAACCTCATGGACTGCAAGAGAATGTTCCGCAAAGAACAGATTTGGTTTGTTCACAAGGATGAAGAGGGTGTGTATGTGTATTCCCTTGCGGATTTTACTGCGCAGGCAGGAGTCAGAGATACGACAGATATCATGGAAAAATATAGAAAGGGTGCTCTTGGAGCTTTGCCTGATCCGGAACTGATCAACTCCCTGCTCAGTATCAATGGGAATGTAAAGGGGGATGAGGCCGATGACAAATAAGCTCCCGAAGGTAATGGAAATATTCCAGCGAGATATCAGGATCGTTATCAGAATGGCACATATGAGGTAGTGC
>JAFVCQ010000157.1 GCA_017479085.1 Lachnospiraceae bacterium
CCTCTTGAAAAGCTCTGTGTTCTGGCAAGCTCTATGCAGTAGTCTATCTGTTTTGTGGTCATAATAATCTCCGTCAGTTGTGATATTTAAAAATTAAATAAGGTATTTAACCTTTCTATTGGACATAATAACCTGCCTGTGTGAAAATGTAAACAGGAAAACAAAAGAAATACAGCACGGGAGCTGAAAATAATCAAATGGAGGATACAGACATGGCAAAGACATTGATAGCATTTTTTTCAAGAGCAGATGAGAACTATTTCGGCGGAACAATGAGATACGTAAAGGTCGGAAATACCGAGATTGTGGTCGGACTCATGAAGGAACTGATCGAAGCGGACACCTTTAAGATCGAGATGAAAGATCCCTATTCACCGGTATATATGACCTGCATAGATGAAGCAAAGAAGGATAAGCAGAATAACGCAAGACCGGAGCTTACAAACTATATTGAAAGCATTGATGATTATGACACCATCGTCCTTGGATATCCGAACTATTGGGGAACGATACCGATGGCAGTTGCCACCTTCCTTGAGAGATATGATTTTACCGGGAAGACGATACTTCCGCTCTGTACCAATGAGGGAAGCGGTATGGGATCCAGTGAGGGTGATGTAAAGAAATATGCCAAAGGCGCAGAGGTTAAGAGAGGACTCTCCATTACCGGAAGCGGGGCTTCTGATTCCAAAGGCGCAGTAGAGAAGTGGTTCAAAGCTAACGGGATCATGTAAGAAGTTTATAATGACAGAGCATATGAGCGGAGGAAGGAAAGGATGGATTACGAAGCAGGATATGTATATAAACTGATGGACCAGGGTGGTCCTACGGATAACAGGGAGCCGTATTTTAAGGAAGCGGTTGACGAGATGATGAGAGCCAGAGTGCTGTGCGCCAGAGCCAATGCGAAGATGCCGGATGATCCAACATATGTAAATGATCTTGAAGAGCTGTTTGGCAGGAAACTTGATGATGTGAGGATCCTTACACCTTTTATCTGTGATTTTGGAAACAGGGTGAAATTCGGTAAGGGAGTTTTCCTGAATCATTCGGCTATTTTGTCCGCATCCGGCGGTATTGAATTTGAGGACGGCGTAATGTCCGCACCGGGACTTAGGATCGCAAGTATCAATCATGATATGAATGAGCGCCATACGAAATACACCTACGGAAAGGTTCTTGTTAAGAAGAATGCATGGCTTGGTATGAATGTGACGATATGCCCGGGCGTTACCATTGGAGAATACGCTGTAGTAGCTGCCGGAGCAGTTGTTACAAAGGACGTACCTGCTTATGCGGTAGTCGGAGGAGTACCTGCGAAAGTAATCAGAATGCAGGATCCGTCGGAACAGAGGGAATAAACCCATGAATGGTGAAGAAGAGATCAGGGAATTGTACAGACGATATTGGAAGTGCATGATAGATAAGGACGCAGACGGACTTCGGAGTATGATGTCAAAGGATTATTATCTGCGTCATATGACCGGGGTAAAGCAGTCGGTCAGCGAATTCATAGGTGGGCTTATGAACGGCACATTCAATTACTCATACTTCGCAGCCTGAAACCACTGCATATAGCTTAAAAACCACTGAAAATATTTCCAAATAAAAAGGTATAAGCCAATCAGTTTTGCTATAATGGTATTGACAGATAACCATCACAAAACTGGGAGGCTCATA
>JAFVCQ010000158.1 GCA_017479085.1 Lachnospiraceae bacterium
GGAAACCCTTATCCTCAGACGTATAGAAGCCACCCAGACTAATTTGATAATCACCATAATTGCCTGTCAGTGTCAGATCATCAATCGACGTATACTCTGTATTTTCCTTTGTATCCTGAATTGCAGAAAAACTGTATGTCTGTCCATCTACTGTTAACTCACTATAATATGCAGGTGCCTCTGATAAATCCCTAAAATAATAAGCATCCTTTTCTGTCAAACCAGTAGCCAGTTTCTTGTAATCCTCTGCGCTTACAGCCACCGGAATTGTAACACCTCTGATATAGGTTCCATCATTGTAGGTACCCTTTGCAAGTCCATCCGTACCCTTGAATTTGGTGGTGGTCGCAGTAGATACTGCATCAATACCGTCTTCCACTTCCCATACAGCCTTATCCGTAAGGTCATATGCCTTATAAAAATCTGTGTACGGTACATTCATTGTGACGTACTTTGTTGTGCTCTGTGCTTCCTCATCTGCCAGATAAGTCTGCAGCGTTTCATCCTTCACCGTTGCCGCCTGAACAGGAAAGCTGCCGACCGCCATTGCGCATGCCATTGCCAGCGCAGCGGCACGCAACATAGAATGATTTCTTTTTCTCATTCCTTGTATCCTCCTTTTAATTTGTTTAATCTATCTAAAGTTAGAATACACTAACCTAGATGCATAATATTACATCTGTTTTATACCGGAAGACCTGCATGGTACGATACCTGTGTCCTCCATGATCCACACCGGATACTTAGGAACCGTGCAAAAATAACTTGTGCACAGTTCCTTACTTCATATCATACTCCTGCGTTTTCATCGCTTTCACGATCCGGTCAGCCAGCATGCCGATCAGGGCACCTGTCACAACGCCTGCTGCCAGTAATACCGGAAAATAATAGACGATATTCTCATTCTGAAGCACAGCCATTGCTGCCAGAAGCTGTCCCAGATTATGGAACACACCTCCCACGACACTGATCCCGACAATGGAAAAGAGCCCGGCCTTCTTGCAGACCAGCATGACCAGATAGCTTAAAACACCTCCCGCCATGCTATAAAGGAGGGAAACTCCATTGCCAAACAGAATTCCCATCAGCAGGATCCTGATCACCGAGATCCATAAGACATCCTGCGGTTTCAAAAAATACAGGCCGGTGACCACTACAAGATTGGCAATCCCAAGCTTCACGCCCGGTATCCCAAACGAAAAGGGAATCAGTACCTCAATATAGCTAAACACCATCGCCAGTGCCACAAATATTCCAAGCCTTGCAACACGTTTTGACATTGTATTCTCCCCTTTCTGACCCATTATCGGGCAATCGAATCAATCGCATCCTCTGCGGCAGCTCCATCTTCCTCTGCAATCTCCACCTCCACGATCAGCTTGTGGGGCAGACAGATCAGACTTTCATGTCTGCCGGAGATTCTTCCCTGTTTTACACAATATTGATCCGGACAGTCCGCCTCTTTCATATATACCTGCCCATCTTCGATGACAACCACATTATATCCGTTGTCATTCTTTACCTCTATCTCTCTATCCTGATTCAGCGCATATGTTCCATAGATTTCCCCGTCCAGTGTGATCACAATCCGGTTGCCCGTCTGTTCTCTGCCCTTAATCAGCAGCAGATAGGACAAACCCGCGAAGGTCAACAGACCAGCCATCAAAAAAACATCCCGTTTATTCATACTGTTCTCTCCCTATACACCTGCCCAGACAAGAAGCGCTGCCAACAGGGCTGTCCGTATCAGTGTAAAGAACAATTCCAGCTTTTTCGGAATCACGCCGTGTCTTACATTCTGTTTCGGACACACATGCATACATTTTCCACACTGAAAGCATTCCCCCGATATATCCGGCGTTCCGGCCTCCGGCAGATCCAGATCGGACGGACAGACCCGTTTGCACCCCGAACAGCCCTTCACACATTCCTCTCTCGTCCGTTGCAGCGAACAAGCCGGCAGCACCGGCATCAGAGCAAATACCGCTCCCATCGGACAACAGAAACGACAAAAGAAACGTTCACAACATGCCATACCGATCACAATGACCAACAGCAGCAAAGTTCCAATCCCATATGCGCCAAGCTTAAAATTCCCTGCTATCAGCATGGAAAATACATCCCACGGACTGCTGCCCCTCACCGTACTATATTTGCCCAAAAAACAGAGCAGTATGATTGCAAACAGAATCATATATTTCAGATAAACCAGCACATTGCTCCATGATTCTTTCCATGCCAACGGTTTCTTTTTCCGCTTTTTGCATATCCACAGATAGACTGCGCGAACCGCATCTCCCAGACTGCCAAAGGCACATGCGTACCCACAGAAAAAGCGCCCAAACATGATCGTATATGCCAACAGTACGCACAGGATCAGGACAAAGGAATTCATCTCAATCGGTTCCCGCACCCCTAACCGGGTAAAGATATATTTTACTCCTGCAAATGCAGTTGTGAACGCAGATGGCAGCAGGATAAAAAACAATAGCTGTATCCCTGCTCTCACATAGGTATGTATTCTCTTCTTCTGTACCGGTGTCATCTTCTTCATATCTTCTTTCCCGTCTATTCTACTACTATTTCTTCGCCTGCTCCAATGCCTTCGCAGTGGCATCGCGGATTCCAATAGAGCTATAAGTCGCTCCACTTACGGTATCCACCTCCACGGACTGCTGCCTTAAGATCTCTTTTACCATAGAGCTTGCCATCTGAAGATAAGCACCATCCTCTTCAGCGGCGGAAAGAATGTTCAGCCTTGTCATCATTCCCTGTTCTATCATGAGCTCCATCGTGATGTCTCCACCATATCCCCGGGCACTTGCCTGATAGACACCGTCCACATAATCGGATTCCACCGGCTGTTCCTGACTTTCCCTATTATCCGTTTTTTCGGCATATTTTGCAAGCTGTAAATTAGAGCTTGCAAGCTCTGCCGTCAGCCTTGCGATCTCCTCTGCCTGTGTACGGTGCTCCAGTGTTGTATTGTAGGCAAACAGAATTCCCACCACCAGTACCAGATTCAACATTTTGATCCAATATCGATTCATCTTATACCCTTCTTACTTCTCACTCAAACGAACTTTCCATGTTCACCCAACATCTCCGGTCTTGGAAAGCCCAAGTTTCACGGAGCTTTCACAGTATTTTTTGCACCCTCCAGCATGCTCCGGACGGCCTCTGCGATTGCCCGGGAAGAACAGGTTGCTCCCGAAACCGCATCGATCCCGTCTGCATTTCCCTTTTCCCGTATCTGTGCTGCAACGCCCGCAAGCTTTCTGGTTCCTTCCGTGGCCCTTGCCACATAATAGGAATTGTCCTCCTCACCGTCTGCCTGATAGATATCTGTCACCGATACCACCTTGTCATCCTTTATGGTGATCGTCACAGACAACGTATACGGTTCAAAATCATAGTCACTATCCGGATTACAGATGACTGCCATTGTATAGGTTCCATCCTGATACAGCTTCGAAGCCGGTGTCTGTTCTTCCGGGGTATCCTGATTCGATCCGGAATCTTTTGTTCCCTGCTCACCGCCTGTGTGGTCAGCTTCTTCACCCGTTCCGGAATCCTGTTTTGTATCGCCTGTCTTTGCGTCCTGATCCGAATCCTGCTTAGTATCGTCAGTTTTTCCGTCCTGATCGGAATCCTGTTTCGTGCCGCCGGCATTTCCATCCTGGCC
>JAFVCQ010000159.1 GCA_017479085.1 Lachnospiraceae bacterium
AATCTGTATCGGGCATATGACAATGCTCTGGTGCTCAGAGATTATATTTCCTCCGAATCCCTTGCCTATATTCATCTGGCACAGTTTGAGATGAAGGCGGCGAAGCTGTCCGATGCACCGTTGATTGAATTGCAGTCGGTGATCGATCATCTGTTAGCTTTCTGGGGAGCAGTGGATGATTCCATTGATGATGCGACGGTTCGGAATCTGATCAAGCTGGGGAAAAAGGTGGAGTTGATGGATCTCAAGCTGCGGTTCCGGGAAGAAAATGAGGAGCTTAAGAGAGTGTTTGGCCAGCTTGATTTTTATCTTCATCGTGTGCAGATTGAATATGATAAGGTGGCCTATTACGAACTGGCACTGGCATTTGAAAGAGGAGATGACATTGATGAGGAAATGATCTATTCCTTAGAAAAGCTGATACAGGTATAAAAAGGTGGAGTATGAAGAGATTAGGCTTTACATACCGGACAGGGTATCAATTTGACATACCGGTTTATGAACATTATTATACACTGAAAATCTACCCGAGGGAAAATGAGAGGCAGCAGATTCTCTCCTTTGCGGAAACGGTAAGTTATAGCGACAGTCACAGCTATTCGTTTGATGCATTCGGGAACAAGACGGTATATGGCAATATCCATGCACCTCATAGTGAATTTGGCTTTGAGATTCAGGGGGTGATGTTGGTGGACGGCACGAAACCGGACACGGATGACAGGCTCTTGTCCGTGTTGGCCTCTCCGTCCTCCATGACCGGAAAGACACCATTGCTGGCAGAGCTGTTAGAGAGGGCATGCAATGAGGCAGAGGAACGATCCTGCTATCAGAGGGCATTCCGGGATATGAAAGTTTTAGAGCAGGTGGTTTATCTGTCTGACTATTGCCATGAGCTGTTGTGTTATACCCCCAATGTGACCAATGTATCCACAGATGCGACAGAAGCAGCAAGGCTGGGAAAGGGAGTCTGTCAGGATTATTCCCATATTCTGATCGCCTTCCTTCGTATGCTGCATATTCCGGCGAGGTATGTGGTTGGGTTCATGGCAGGTGAAGGGTATACGCATGCATGGGTGGAGGCATTCTGTGAGGGCTGCTGGTATGGAGTGGATCCTACCAATTCCAAACTCGTGGATGACACCTATATCAAGTTGTCCCACGGAAGGGATTATAACGACACGATTGTCTGTAAGGGTCATTTTTATGGAAATGCAAAACAGAGTCAGGCGATTCAGGTATCGGTATATCCGTGTTGAGTATGGTACAGAAAGGAAAAGAGATGATTAAAGAAATTGCGAAGGTGGAGCTTCCGTTTGATGAGACATTGACGATAAAAAAACACAGGTTACAGCCGGAGACAGTATCCGGCAAAGAAAAGAGGATCAGTATTGTGACCGGAATTCATGGGGATGAATTAGAAGGACAGTATGTCTGTTATGAGCTGAGCAGACGGATTCATGCAGAGAGGGACATGCTGACCGGAATTGTGGATATCTATCCGGCCATGAATCCGTTGGGTGTGGATTCCATTACAAGAGGGATTCCGATGTTTGATCTGGATATGAATCGAATCTTTCCGGGAAATAAAGAGGGCTCTATGGCAGAATATGTGGCGGCGGAGGCGGTCAGTGATCTTGCGGGCAGCGATCTGTGCATCGATATCCATGCAAGCAATATTTATCTGAAGGAGCTGACACAGGTGCGCATCAGTGAGATGACGGCCAAGGAGCTGGTTCCGATTGCACGGAGGTTGAATGTGGATTATATATGGGTGCATCAGGCGGCGACCGTATTGGAGTCCACGCTGGCTCATTCGTTAAACAGCATCGGAACCAAAACGTTGGTAGTGGAGATGGGAGTCGGTATGCGAATCACGAAGGAGATCGGCAACCAGTTGGTAGATGGAATATTGGTTGTGATGAAGGATCTTGGTATCTGGAATGGAGAAGTGATCACACCGAGAACACCGATCGAGTCGGAGGATGGCAATGTGCATTTTCTGAATGCGGCGGCATCCGGGATGTTTCTCCCGGCGACTGCCCACTGTAAGGAGGTAAAGAATGGAGAATTAGTGGGAGAAATTGTAGATCCCCTGTCAGGAAAGGTGCTGCAGAAGGTATATTCTCCATGTGATGGATTGGTGTTTACACTGAGGGAATTTCCGGTAGTGTACGAGGGCTCCCTTGTTGGAAGGATACTTGCAAGGTGATGAGAAGATAATAGGAGAATGAACAGATGCGTAGAGAAATTTTATTTGAGCTTTCTTCCCCTTACAGGGACGATTTCCGAATACGGGGATACCAGTTTGGAAAAGGGGAAAAGGCAGTATGTATCGTTGGGGCAACCAGAGGAAATGAGATTCAGCAGGTCTATATCGCGGGACAATTGGTAAAACGTCTAAGGGCATTAGAACAGGAGGGCAGGGTCAGTGACGGGAAAAGTGTTATGGTAGTTCCGTCTCTCAATCCGTTTTCCATGAATATTGGAAAACGCTTCTGGGCACAGGACAATACAGATATCAACCGGATGTTTCCGGGGTATAATCTTGGAGAAACGACGCAGCGGATCGCAGCCGGTGTTTTTGAAAAGATCAAAGATTATCAGATTGGAATTCAGTTTGCAAGCTTTTATATATCGGGGGATTTTATTCCGCATGTGCGAATGATGAAGACGGGACTCGAGAATGTGGAGATGGCAAAAGAATTTGCACTGCCTTATGTGGTGGTCCGGGATCCGAGGCCGTTTGATACGACGACACTGAATTATAACTGGCAGATCTGGGACACGGCAGCCTTTTCGGTCTATGCGAGAGATACGGAGAAGATGGATATGGAAGCAGCAGAGCTTACGATCGAGTCCGTTCTTACGTTTCTTGGCAAACAGAAGGTGATTACATATGAACCGACACAGACAGCAGAGTCGGTGGTGGTAGAGGAGGACGATCTCTTTAATATCAAGACACCGAAAGCAGGATTATTCCGTCCACTGGTCACTGTGGGGGAAACGGTTGCGGTTGGCCAGCCGATGGCCGAGGTGATCGATCCCTATGAGGGAGAGGTGATAGAGGTGTTAAAAGCCGGTCAGGAGGGAACGGTATTCTTTATTCAGGATGCACCGTTTATTCTGGAAAAAACACTCGCGTTCAAAATGATGAAATAAATTACGAATGCCAAGTGGGAAAGATAACATAAAAAAGACAGACTTTACATTGCGGGTCTGTCTTTTTTCCTGTATAATATTTCATAAAATAAAGTTTTACGGGAGGAACGAGATGTCGCAGAGAAAAGATATCCATAAAGTATTGATTATTGGTTCCGGTCCGATCATTATCGGTCAGGCATGTGAATTTGATTATTCGGGAACACAGGCTTGTAAGGCACTTAAGAGTCTGGGGTATGAGATTGTGCTGGTGAATTCCAATCCGGCCACGATCATGACGGATCCGGAGATCGCTGATGTTACCTATATTGAGCCGCTGAATGTGGAGCGGTTAGAACACATTATTGCGAAGGAACGGCCGGATGCGCTGCTGCCGAATCTCGGGGGACAGTCAGGCCTTAATCTGTGTTCTGAGCTTTCTAAGGCCGGAATTTTGGAGAGATACCATGTGGAAGTGATCGGTGTGAGAGTGGATGCGATTGAGCGAGGAGAAGACAGAATCGCATTTAAGCATACGATGGACAGTCTGGGGATTGAGATGGCGAGAAGTGAGGTTGCTTATTCCGTTGACGAGGCGCTTGCC